>NZ_JALNTL010000029.1:0-1259 GCF_023161825.1 Vibrio sp. 2CM40D | reverse complement strand
TGTAGTGGCATAGTGAATTTGGTCACTTAGTTAGAGGTGATATCATCACCTCATAAGTTAACAGGTGACACTATGAAAAAACGTACAAGACGACTATTTAGCGCAGAATTTAAGTTAGAAGCGGCGCAGTTAGTCCTAGACCAAAACTATTCAGTGACTGAAGCAGCCCAAGCAATGAATGTGGGCAAGTCCACAATGGATAAATGGGTTCGCCAGCTTAGAGAAGAACGCCAAGGGAAAACACCGAAAGCTTCACCTATGACCCCTGAGCAAATAGAAATTCGGGAATTAAAAAAGAAACTGGCTCGCCTTGAAGAACATAATGAAATACTAAAAAAAGCCACGGCTCTGTTGATGTCGGACTCACTGAACAATTCTTGATAATCAAGAAACTCAATCAGAGCTACAGCGTAAAAACATTATGCGAAGTCTTCAATGTTCATCGAAGTAGTTATAACTATTGGCTTAAACGCCCAACGGCAATCAATGCTGAAGCAGTAAAACTTCGTAGCTTGGTTAGCGAGGCTCACACCGCAAGCAATGGCTCAGCAGGAGCGAGAACCATAGCAGATATAGTCGCAAATCAGGGCGTAAAGCTGAGCCGATACCGAGCAACAAAGCTTATGAAAACTCTTGGTTTAGTGAGTTGCCAAGAACCAAAGCATCGTTACAGAAAGGCTTCACAAGAACATATTGAAATTCCGAATTACTTAGGTCGTCAGTTTGCTGTTACCGCTCCAAATGAAGTCTGGGCTAGCGATGTTACGTATATTTGGACAGGTAATCGGTGGATGTACTTAGCGGTTGTTATCGATCTTTTTGCCCGCAAAGTGATTGGTTGGTCGATGTCTTTATCACCTGACTCTAGGCTAACAGGCAAAGCTCTTTCGATGGCCTATGAGTCTCGTGGTAAGCCTAAAGGTGTTATGTTTCATAGCGATCAAGGCAGTCATTATACTAGCCGTAAATACCGTCAATTGCTGTGGCGCTTTCAAATAAAACAGAGTTTATCTCGCAGAGGAAATTGCTGGGATAATGCACCAATGGAGCGCTTCTTTAGAAGTCTGAAGACGGAATGGGTGCCAACGGTGGGTTATCGTAGCTTTGCTGAGGCTCAACAAGAGATTACTCGCTACATCATTAGATATTACTGCCAACTCAGGCCACATCAGTATAACGGTGGTCTAACTCCCAATGAGTCAGAGCGATTATATTGGGAAAACTCTAAAACCGTGGCCAATTTTAGTTGACCACTACAG
>NZ_JALNTL010000028.1:0-1471 GCF_023161825.1 Vibrio sp. 2CM40D | reverse complement strand
TCACCTTGAATCGTGACACTAGGAACTTCAAACTGGTTTTCGTATCCATCGCCGCCATCAAGAATATCCACCGTTAAAGAGGCATCATCGTTCAAACCTTCAATTGCCTCTAAGGTAATATCCAATGTTACGGAGGTGGTGTCACCGTCTGAATCTGTTGCATTAACTAACAATGGTATATCCAGGATTTGATCTTTTGACAGATCGAAAGAGCGATATAATTCAAAGGAATACTCTATTTCACTACTCGACTCTAAAGGTAATGTGGATAATAGTTTCGATTGAAAAATATTTACTTCCACCCCACCTTCTAAGATATAGCCAGTAATTGTCGTACCGTCATCAGACAGACGGTAAAGCAACTCACTTTCACTACTCACTAATGTGGGCTGGTTTAATTCGCTAAATCGAAGAGAGTCAACATAATCACTCCCGATATCGAGTTGAAGGCTCCCAGTCTTAAAGATTGCCCCACTTTCTAGATTAATCTCCTCCATTGCAACAACAGTCAAGTTGCTCAACGTAGGATCAACACCATCTTTCAACACGAAATCAATTTCATTCTCTACAAGCGGTGTGGAGTCTAGATCTGTCCCTCCAATGGTCAGCGGGAAAGTGACCGTATCACTACTATTGAATTGATCGATAGGATGAGCAAGAGTAAGCGAGATTGAAGCTAGTACATCGTTACCCGACTCAATGCCACTCAATGTTAACGTAAATACAGTGACACCATTCGCAAATGCTGTGATTTGCTTTCCACTGGGACTAAACGTGTAGCTAAGCTCATTATCAGAGACTGAGCTTGTAAGCCCTAATGCCTCTAACTTAGTAATGGATGCCCCACCAAAATACAAACTAGTCGGATCAGGGTTATCAGAGCCAGCAATCACATTAACACTGCCTTCGGTGGTTAATAATGCCTCTCCCAGAGGTACTTCTGCTGCGTTTATAGTAGCACTGCCTACATAACCCGCTTGGCCATCTATAATGTCGATAGTTGCGGTTGCTACACCGTAATCTTTTGAATCATCGGCTGCGAGATAATCAAAAACGAGACTTTGCTCAACCGTGTGATCTAAGTTGCGACTGGCATTCAACTGCCAAGAGCCATCTGAAAATACGGTTAATTCACCCTTCTCTAGACTAAAACTTACTGAGCCACCATCAGGGACAGACTGGATCTCTCCTCCGGCTCTGACATATCGAATGTACAAGTCACCATCAATATCAATGTCATTCTCCAGTACATTGCCAGAAATGACTTGGCCTTCGGTTACACTATATGACTCATTTGCGATCACTGGGTCGGCATCACTGATGACGATTTCTAGGGGGGCCACAACCGTCTCTTGTGTACCGTCAGCATCACTTTGAATGCTCTCAACCAATAAGTTAGTCACCAGCTCATCTTGACCTACACCATGATCAATCGCTTCATAAAAAGTAATTTGAACCGTACCATCATCAT
>NZ_JALNTL010000027.1:0-2090 GCF_023161825.1 Vibrio sp. 2CM40D | reverse complement strand
CATTGAGTCCATCAAAACCCCTTGGGTGTTGTATGGTTAAGCCTCACGGGCAATTAGTACAGGTTAGCTCAACGCCTCACAACGCTTACACACCCTGCCTATCAACGTCGTAGTCTACGACAACCCTTTAGGATACTTAAAGTATCAGGGAGAACTCATCTCAAGGCTCGCTTCCCGCTTAGATGCTTTCAGCGGTTATCGATCCCGAACTTAGCTACCGGGCAATGCGTCTGGCGACACAACCCGAACACCAGAGGTTCGTCCACTCCGGTCCTCTCGTACTAGGAGCAGCCCCTTTCAATTCTCCAACGCCCACGGCAGATAGGGACCGAACTGTCTCACGACGTTCTAAACCCAGCTCGCGTACCACTTTAAATGGCGAACAGCCATACCCTTGGGACCGACTTCAGCCCCAGGATGTGATGAGCCGACATCGAGGTGCCAAACACCGCCGTCGATATGAACTCTTGGGCGGTATCAGCCTGTTATCCCCGGAGTACCTTTTATCCGTTGAGCGATGGCCCTTCCATTCAGAACCACCGGATCACTATGACCTGCTTTCGCACCTGCTCGAATTGTCATTCTCGCAGTCAAGCGGGCTTATGCCATTGCACTAACCTCACGATGTCCAACCGTGATTAGCCCACCTTCGTGCTCCTCCGTTACGCTTTGGGAGGAGACCGCCCCAGTCAAACTACCCACCAGGCACTGTCCGCAACCCCGATAAGGGGTCGACGTTAGAACATCAACACTACAAGGGTGGTATTTCAAGGACGGCTCCACGCAATCTAGCGACTGCGCTTCAAAGCCTCCCACCTATCCTACACATGTAGGGTCAATGTTCAGTGCCAAGCTGTAGTAAAGGTTCACGGGGTCTTTCCGTCTAGCCGCGGGTACACTGCATCTTCACAGCGATTTCAATTTCACTGAGTCTCGGGTGGAGACAGCGTGGCCATCATTACGCCATTCGTGCAGGTCGGAACTTACCCGACAAGGAATTTCGCTACCTTAGGACCGTTATAGTTACGGCCGCCGTTTACCGGGGCTTCGATCAAGAGCTTCGACCGAAGTCTAACCCCATCAATTAACCTTCCGGCACCGGGCAGGCGTCACACCGTATACGTCATCTTGCGATTTTGCACAGTGCTGTGTTTTTAATAAACAGTTGCAGCCACCTGGTATCTGCGACTCTCAATAGCTCCATCCGCGAGGGACTTCACCGTCGAGAGCGTACCTTCTCCCGAAGTTACGGTACCATTTTGCCTAGTTCCTTCACCCGAGTTCTCTCAAGCGCCTTGGTATTCTCTACCCGACCACCTGTGTCGGTTTGGGGTACGATTCCTTACAATCTGAAGCTTAGAGGCTTTTCCTGGAAGCATGGCATCAATGACTTCACATCCGTAGATGCTCGACGTCGTGTCTCAGCCTTAAGAGAAACCGGATTTACCTAATTTCTCAGCCTACGCACTTGAACCTGGACAACCGTCGCCAGGCCCACCTAGCCTTCTCCGTCCCCCCATCGCAATTGTAAGAAGTACGGGAATATTAACCCGTTTCCCATCGACTACGCCTTTCGGCCTCGCCTTAGGGGTCGACTTACCCTGCCCCGATTAACGTTGGACAGGAACCCTTGGTCTTCCGGCGAGGAGGTTTTTCACCCCCTTTATCGTTACTCATGTCAGCATTCGCACTTCTGATACGTCCAGCATGCGTTACCACACACCTTCAACCGCTTACAGAACGCTCCCCTACCCAATGCACTAAAGTGCATTGCCGCAGCTTCGGTTTACTACTTAGCCCCGTTACATCTTCCGCGCAGGCCGACTCGACCAGTGAGCTATTACGCTTTCTTTAAATGATGGCTGCTTCTAAGCCAACATCCTGGCTGTCTGAGCCTTCCCACATCGTTTCCCACTTAGTAGTAATTTGGGACCTTAGCTGGCGGTCTGGGTTGTTTCCCTCTCCACGACGGACGTTAGCACCCGCCGTGTGTCTCCCGGATAGTACTTACTGGTATTCGGAGTTTGCAAAGGGTTGGTAAGTCGGGATGACCCCCTAGCCTTAACAGTGCTCTACCCCCAGTAGTATTC
>NZ_JALNTL010000026.1:0-2288 GCF_023161825.1 Vibrio sp. 2CM40D | reverse complement strand
TTCCTCCTTAGCTCAGTTGGTAGAGCGACGGACTGTTAATCCGCAGGTCGCTGGTTCGAGCCCAGCAGGAGGAGCCACTTTTAAAGCCGCATCACTTGATGCGGCTTTTTTGTATCTGCTTTATACGTCATTTCTCACTTTCCCATTTATCTGCACTTCATTTCTAAACATCAGCGAACATTAAATCCTTTCTTCAAAAACACTTATTTCACGCTAAAAATTTAATCCTCATCGTAATTTCAATACGCATTAGTATCCGAGCATATTTATCTTCACTAAGATGCCCGAGTTATTACATTTCTTCTTTTAGCTATGCCTTGCATAGTGATAACACTTTATTTGTGAGCTAAATATGAAACTAAAAACTCAAGCCTATTTATTATCTGCGATCATATTGCTAGCTCTCCTAGCTCTGACCGCAACGGGCTTATGGACACTTCGCGTCGCAAGTAACCTTGATAACAAAGCTCGAGTTACTGAGCTATTTAAAAGTGCGTACAGCATACTTACCGAAGTAGAAAAGATGGCTATCGAAGGCAAAATGCCGGAAGACGAAGCGAAAGCATTAGCCACTCGCCTACTTCGTAACAATATCTACAAAGACAACGAATACGTTTATGTCGCAGATGAAAATATGATGTTCATCGCCGCACCACTAGACCCTCAACTGCACGGAACCAGCTTCCATGACTTTAGAGATGGCAGTGGTAATAGCGTAGGCCAACTCATTCTAGATGTATTGGGGCACAAAACAGGTCAGATCGTTGAATATACCTGGAGCCAAAAACAAGCTGATGGCAGCATTGAAGAAAAACACTCGATAGCAGAAAAAACACCACACTGGGGCTGGGTTGTCGGTACAGGTATTGGCTTTAATGAAGTTAACGCACGTTTTTGGTCGACAGCACAATGGCAGCTTGTGCTGTGTCTGATTATCGCGGGAAGTATTCTAAGTGGCCTGATCATTTCGATTCGCAAAATGCTTCATCTACTTGGTGGAGAGCCTAACGACGTGCGTAAAGCAGTTCAAGCTGTCGCTCAAGGAGACATTCAGACCAGTTTTGATACTGTGGCACCGAGAGGAAGTATCTATCGTGCCGTGCAAGATATGAGTCAATCACTAGCTACCATGGTGACAAACCTAGAGAAGTCTATGCATGCACTGCGCGCAGAGTTGTTTGCCGTAGAGTCTCGATCAAATACGATTGCCGATCTTACCGTATCTCAGCAGCAATCAACGGCGATGATTGCCACTGCGATGACTGAAATGGCATCTTCAGCCAACCATGTTGCCAATTCAGCAAGCGACACCGCAAACAATACGGACGAGGCAGACAAACAAAGCCAACATACTCAGAAACTCATTCATAACACGGTTGAAAACATTCAAGGTTTAGCTTCTCAATTAAATACTGCGAGTAAAGCGGTCGCCGATCTAGATCAGGATGTAAATAATATTGTAAAAGTGCTCGATGTGATTGGTGATATTGCAGAGCAAACAAACCTATTGGCACTCAATGCAGCCATTGAAGCAGCACGTGCTGGAGAACAAGGCCGAGGCTTCGCAGTCGTTGCTGATGAGGTACGCAACCTAGCAGGACGCACACAAGACAGCACAAAAGAGATTCAGTATATGATCTCCAATCTGCAAGAAGGCTCTCGCAATGCCATTCACACAATGGAAATATGTGCAGAAACCAGTGAAAGCACTGTTACAGAGTCTAAGAATGCCTCTGAAGCTCTACAGCAAATTGTAACGGCGTTAGAATCTATCACCACAATGAGCCAGCAGATCGCTACTGCTGCCGCTGAGCAGACGCAGGTTAGCGATGATATTGCGCTACGCATAAACCTTATCGAGGAAAGCGGAGGCCAACTCAACTCTGTCGTAACCGAGAGCCAATCAAGTACTCAAAGTTTAGCTTCACTAGCGAATGAGCTAGAAGGTTGGGTAAACAAGTTCTCAGTAAAGCACTAGTTTAAAGTCAATTGTTCAATAAAAAGCACGTTTTCAGACGTGCTTTTTTGTTTTTATCGCCTTTATTTTGCAAGTGAACACACTATCAATGTTAAAACATCGCTTAAAGCATGGCGCATTGCTGCTAAAAACGCATAAAAACAGCCCACTCCGAGCACAAATTCATCAAACGATATTTTATTTTAATTTTATTGTTGACCTGAAAGCCGAAAAGCCTTTTAATACACCTCGTCGCCCGGATAGCTCAGTCGGTAGAGCAGAGGATTGAAAATCCTCGTGTCGGTGGTTCGATTCCGCCTCCGGGCACCAC
>NZ_JALNTL010000025.1:0-2412 GCF_023161825.1 Vibrio sp. 2CM40D | reverse complement strand
AGTTGGTTAGAATACCGGCCTGTCACGCCGGGGGTCGCGGGTTCGAGTCCCGTCCACTCCGCCACTTATATTAAGCCCCAGTCGAAAGACTGGGGCTTTTTCGTTTGGTCGTGTCCCCTAGAAATGCATTTACACATTGAAGGCGAGACAATACGACTTTCTTTGCCCTTTTGGCACATGAGTTTCTCAGGAAGATGAGCCTGCTGCCTGCACTTCCAATTACTCCGAGTTTGTATCCTGTCCTCGTTGAAAGATTGGTCATTTGAACAATGAGTCTTTATAACACTCGCCCTCAACCGTAATAGAATGAATAGTCTTCCGTACTGCGTGTTTTGTTAGCGTCTCTCTTAAACAATAATTTTCTACATCTTATTTCTCAAACATTCATTGCTTCCATGTTTAGAGCGGGACCGTCGTTACGTGGATTACGCAATTTCCCGAAATATAGTGAGGAATAGAGCTAAGTCTTCCGAAAATTAATGCCTTTTAGAAAACTTTGTTTTCTTTGCTGAACTTGCTAGTAGCGATTAACCTAAGAGGAGTTCTTGAGGAGTATGTTTGATGATGCAACAAATAAAAAATGAAACGCTGAAATCTGTATTTAAGCAATGGTCTTCCGATGAGGGAATTGTGGTCATCAACCCTGCAACTGAGCAAGAGTTAATTCGGTTAAAGCCTAGTACTCTTGATGAGTTAGATGATCTCATTGGTCAGTGCAAAACGGAGCAAGTCCGTTGGGCTAAATTAAGTGCCAAAGAGCGCTCTCGTCGTTTGAGGGGGTGGTATCAACTACTTCTTGATAATGCAGAAGACATAGCCACGATTATTACCTTAGAGCAGGGTAAACCTTTAGCTGAGAGCAAAGGGGAAGTGATGTATGGTGCCTCTTTTGTCGAGTGGTTCTCAGAAGAAGCAAAACGTGCTTATGGCGAAGTTATTCCTGCCCCCACGACAGATAGACGTCTATCTGCAATTCGCCAGCCTGTGGGAGTATGCGCTGCAATTACACCTTGGAACTTCCCTATTGCGATGATTACAAGAAAAGCAGCACCAGCCCTAGCGGCAGGTTGTGGCATGTTGATCAAGCCATCAGAGCTTACCCCTCTCACTGCAATTGCTGTTGTTGAATTAGCTTATCAGGCTGGTATCCCTAAAGAACTGCTTTCTGTCGTGGTGTCGGAGCAGGCTGCTGAGTTTGGTCAAGTACTAAGTACTGATCCTAGGATTCAGAAGATCTCTTTTACGGGGTCTACGCGCGTTGGGAAAATTTTGATGAAGCAAGCCAGTGATTCAGTCAAGGCGGTGTCGATGGAGTTGGGTGGTAATGCGCCTTTCATCGTGTTTGAAGATGCAGACTTAGATGAGGCTGCGGAAGGGCTTGTCGCGTCGAAGTTCCGTAATGCAGGGCAAACATGTGTTTGTACCAATCGGCTATATGTTCATAAAAATGTAAAACAAGCTTTTATTGATAAAGTATTGTCGAAGTTAAGCAAATTAAAGCTTGGAAATGGTTTAGAGAAAGGTGTCACATTAGGTCCTGTTATTACGATGGCCTCTAAGCATCGACTAGAGGCGGTGATCGATCAAGCTGTACAAGAAGGAGCCTCTATTGCTAACTCTCCACAGAGACGGCCTGGTCGCTTTATGGAGCCCGTTCTTTTGGATAGTGTGACGCAGAATATGTCGATTGTTCGGCAAGAGCTATTCGGGCCTGTGTTGCCTATTGTTACCTTTGAAAATGATTATCAAGTTCTCGAAATGGCGAACGATACAGAATATGGTTTGGCTTGCTATTTCTATACGAATAGCTTGAAGCGTATTATGGCTTTTAGTGAAGGTTTAGAGTACGGCATGGTTGGAGTTAATGAAGGGATCATCTCTACTGAAGTGGCTCCATTTGGTGGAGTTAAAGAGTCGGGTGTTGGACGGGAAGGTGCTAAGCAAGGACTCGATGAATATCTGGAGACAAAGTATATTTGTCTTGGTGGTTTAAGCTGATTTCAGAGATGGCCGATTGAATTAAAAAGCTAGGTTTTTACCTGGCTTTTTTTAGTTGAAAGATACACCATTTGCCACGCGCGTTTGTGGTTAATATTTTCTGGTTACTTAGTGAGTCGATAGTTAGCTTGCGGTAAGCGGTTTTTAATAATCAAAGCGCTTATGTTATTTCGTGGGTAGTAGGAGAGAGCTTAGCTTTAAACTAATACAAAAAAGCCGCATCAAGTGATGCGGCTTCTTCTAATATGGCTCCTCCTGCTGGGCTCGAACCAGCGACCTGCGGATTAACAGTCCGTCGCTCTACCAACTGAGCTAAGGAGGAACAAATTTTAATAAGTGGTGCCGACTACCGGAATCGAACTGGTGACCTACTGATTACAAGTCAGTTGCTCTACCTACTGAGCTAAGTCGGCA
>NZ_JALNTL010000024.1:0-5906 GCF_023161825.1 Vibrio sp. 2CM40D | reverse complement strand
GGGACGGATTCGAACCATCGAAGGCAGTGCCGGCAGATTTACAGTCTGCTCCCTTTGGCCACTCGGGAACCCCTCCAAATTTTCAAGCCATTCAGACTACTAAAGGAAAGAATGGTGCCGACTACCGGAATCGAACTGGTGACCTACTGATTACAAGTCAGTTGCTCTACCTACTGAGCTAAGTCGGCATAAGTGGTGCGCATTCTATTGAATGATTTTCTAGGTTGCAATAGTAATTTGAAAAAAAATCATAAATTTCGATTTTTTAGATTCGTTTGCTGCAAATTCGTACAAACTTAGCTTTTTTAAAGTAAACTTCGACCTTTGTCGTTTGCTTTGAAGTTCGCTTGATGTATGTTCTTGCTTCTATTAAACCAAGGATAAAAGAGACCCATGAGTCCATTTTTGTCATTTGACCGTGCAAATTGGGCCGAGTTAAGAAACTCTGTACCGATGACACTTTCTGAAGACGACTTGACTGCGCTTCAGGGCATTAATGAAAACCTAACCATGGAGGAAGCGGTAGAGATCTACCTTCCTTTGTCTCGTCTTTTGAATCTGTATGTCCAGGCTCGTCAAAGCCGCAATTCCGTATTACAACAATTCTTAAATACAGAGGAACATGCTCCCCCTTTCGTAATTGGTATCGCTGGCAGTGTTGCTGTAGGCAAAAGTACGACTGCTCGTATTCTAACGGCATTGCTTTCTCGTTGGGAGAATCATCCCAAAGTGTCCTTGGTTACAACAGATGGCTTCCTATATCCGAAAAAAGTACTAGAAGAACGCGGTATCATGCATCGTAAAGGCTTCCCAGAATCCTATGATATCAAGCGCTTAGTCGAGTTCATGTCTGACGTAAAGGCAGGAAAGCCCGATCTTGAAGTACCCATCTACTCTCACATCACGTATGACATTACTGATGAACTAAGAAAAGTGGATAGACCGGATGTTCTTATTATTGAAGGTTTAAACGTTCTGCAAAGTGGAATGGACTATCCACATGACCCGCATCGTGTCTTCGTCTCTGACTTTTTAGATTTTTCAATTTATGTCGATGCAGAAACAGAGACCATTGAACATTGGTATGTAGAACGCTTTTTAAAGTTTCGCCAAGGGGCCTTTACGAAACCAGGCTCTTATTTTAGCCACTACACACAACTCTCTGTCGATGACGCAAAGAAAAAAGCGAAGCAAATTTGGCATGATATTAATGGGCTCAATTTAGAATTGAATATTCTTCCAACTCGTGAGAGAGCCCACTTGATTCTACACAAAGGCGTTAACCACTTAGTTGATAAAGTCTCGTTGCGAAAGTAATCGAAGATTAGTCACTTTTACGCAACGAGATTTCACCACCAATATAAGTCTCTAGTCCTTGGGAGGTTTCGATTAATATTCCACCTTGATGATCGATGCCTCGAACGACGCCATATACCTCTCTAGGACCAATAAGCAGTTTGACCTGACGATTAAGGAAATTGTCTAACCGATTCCAACGTTCGATAAAGCCAGTAAGTCCTTTCATTTCATATTCGACAAGTGCGGAATTCCAATGCTTGATAAGTGTCATTGCTAGAACATTTCTATCGATCTTGAGACTCTGATTTACTTGGTTCAACGTGGTCCATGGCTGGTCAATCTCAGGCTGGTCGTCAGGCATTCCAATATTCAGGCCCATCCCAATCACTAGATGAGCAGCCCCACCGGCCTGACCCGACATTTCAACCAAGATTCCGGCCAGTTTTTTATCTTGATAATACAAGTCATTCGGCCACTTGAGTTTAACACCTTGCATGCCTACTTCTTCCAAAGCTTCCACTGCGGCAATCCCAATCACCAAGCTCAAGCCCATTGCCGCAGCCATTCCTGCATCCAGTCGCCAATACATAGAGAGATATAAGTTAGAGCCAAACGGTGAGACCCATTGTCTACCGCGGCGACCACGCCCTTGTGCTTGATATTCAGCAATACAAACACGGCCCTTTTCCGAATCCGCGACTCTGTCGAGCAAATATTGATTCGTTGAGTCAATCACAGGGACGAGTTCAACAAGTGACTCCGAGCTAGTGGTAAGGAGAGTCTCGTCTAACAACTGCAATGGTGAGGCTAATTGGTAACCGCGCCCTTGCACTCGATAAATATCAATACCCCATTCACTAAGACCTTTAATGTGCTTAGCGATTGCCGCTCTGGAAACATTAAGATCGTCGCCCAACGCTTCTCCTGAATGAAACTCTCCATCACTTAATAACCTTAAAATATGAAGTTTCGTAGAGTGATCTTTTCTCATCTAGATGCCTCGATCTGAGTCAAATTCGTCTCCCCGGTACGATTGAGAAAGCGTACTTCATGCTCAAGTATGATTTGGTATTTATCCCATACCGTCTGCTTCACTAAATAAGCAAGCGCGACAATGTCATCAGCACTACAATTATCCATGTTGGTCAAAACCAAAGCTTGCATAGGGTTGACCTGCGCACCGTGTACAGACTTCCCTTTTAATCCACACTGATCGATAAGCCAACCAGCAGCAATTTTCATTCCTCCAGAAGCTGGGTAGGCCACTACGTTAGGGTATTTTTTTGTGAGTCGATCATAGTGATCTTGCGTGATCACTGGGTTTTTAAAGAAACTACCTGCGTTACCTATCTTGGTTGGATCTGGCAGTTTTGCCTTTCGCACTTGGCATACTCGTTCGAAGATAGAAGCAGGGCTGAGTTGTTCTTCTGGGATACTTTGTAAAGGACCGTACTGGTTAATCGGCTGCCATTGCTTCGCCAACTTAAGCCCTAATGCGGTGATAAAGCACTTTCCGTGCAACGCATGTTTAAATATGGAATCCCTATAGGCAAACTCACAGTCTTGGGCGTGCATTCTTTTGTTTTCAAACGTAGTTAGATCAAGAACATCTACATAATCACAGATGTCTTTTAGCTCTAGGCCATACGCACCAATGTTCTGAATAGGAGCCGAGCCAGCACAACCTGGAATCAAAGCTAAGTTCTCGATCCCACCGATCCCCTGATTCACACACCAGGAAACCAATTCAGGCCAATCTTCACCACCGGCAATATGTAATAGGTAGTGCTCATCCGTTTCCGTGACTTCTTTACCCATGATTCGATTAACAATCACTAATCCCTCAAAATGTTCTGTAAAAAGAACATTACTTCCTTTACCTAAAAAAAGTTTCGGTAAATGGGTGAATCTTGGGTTTTGAAATAGCTCAATAACATCTTCAAGCGACTCAACGATAGCTAAATAGGAACACGATTGTTCAATTCCAAAAGTATGGTAAGCCTTTAGGCTCGCATTTGTTTTAATTTGCATAGTAGGTTTGCAACACCAGATAAGATTCTCTTAAACTGTCGACATTCTACATTAGTTATCTTTTAACCGCAGTGACAATACCAGACTCATTAATCATAGAAGTGTTAAATCCCATCAAGCTCCCCCTCATTAAGAAACTATACAAAGCGTATTACCCTGCGGGTCGAGCCAAAAAAGATGAATTGATCATTACAGCAAGCCATAAAGGTGAAATCATTGCGTTACTACGTTTAAAAAGTGTAGATAAAGTTCGTCTATTGACAGGAATGTTGGTCATTCCGAAAGTTAGGGGAACAGGGATTGGAAAAGAACTACTAACTCATTGTAAAAAAAATGTTTTCACTGATGGCGATTATTGCTTCGCGTTTACACATCTCGAATCCTATTATTCCAAGCATGGATTCACAACAATTGATTGCTCTGAGCTACCACACCCGCTAAAAATGGCATTTCAACGTTATGTAGATAGCGGTAAAGATCTCATTCCAATGCAATTCATCTCTTCAACGACATCAAAACGCGTGCTTTTGTAGCCAGGTAAATCATATCTTTGATAAAATGGCAGGTTCGCAATATTGCACTAAACTAAGGTACTCATACCGATATGATAGTAAGTAGGAATCCATTCGAACAGTTGCCAAGTCTCGCTGTCAATCCGGAAGACTTTGATGTTCTGTATTCAGCAGAATCATTCAGAACCCGTCTTTTAGATGCTATCAGCAAAGCAACGTCGCGAATTTACCTAGTCGCTCTATATCTGGAAGATGATGAAGCTGGACGTGAAATTCTCACTGCGCTTTATGAAGCGAAACAGCGCAATCCTGGGTTGGACATCAATATCTGTGTCGACTGGCATCGAGCGCAGCGTGGCCTGATTGGTGCGGAGACATCTGAGGGTAATTCAGCGCTTTACAAAGCATATGCCAGCAAATACCAACACCCAATCCCTGTCTATGGCATACCAGTGCGTGGCAGAGAAGTTTTTGGGGTACTGCATTTAAAAGGCTTCATTGTCGATGATACTGTTATCTACAGTGGGGCGAGCTTAAATAACGTTTATCTCCATTATCATGAACGTTATCGATTTGATCGTTACCATGTGATTCGACATGAATCTTTAGCGAATTCAATGGTGCAATTCATTCAGGAAGAAATGATTGCTCACCCTGCCGTTAATGATCTTGCAGGAAAAGATAAGCCAGAAACCAAAGAAATAAAGTCGGCGATTCGCCAACTGAGGGCTTCTCTTGCTCAAGCCAACTATAAGTTTGAAGACCAAGCTGCAACAGAAGAAAGTGTAAAAGTCACTCCGTTAGTTGGGCTAGGCAAACGCCGTAATCTGCTCAATCAACAGATTGTAAAGTTATTGGCAGCAGCCCAAGACGAAATTTTCATTTGTACGCCTTACTTTAACTTCCCTAAAGCACTTCATCGTGAAGTGAAACGAGCCATGAAGCGTGGTGTGAAAGTAACTATTGTTGTGGGCGATAAAACCGCCAATGACTTTTACATTGCACCTGAGGAAGACTTTAAAACCATTGGCGGACTTCCATATCTTTACGAAGTGAATTTGCGTCGCTTTGCGAAAGCCAATGAAGCGAATATCGCCGCACGTAAATTGTCAATTCACCTATGGAAGCATGACAATAACAGCTTCCACCTTAAGGGTATTTGGGTTGATAAACGCTATATGCTACTTACTGGGAATAACCTAAATCCACGTGCTTGGTCACTCGACCTAGAAAATGGGCTACTCATACAAGACAATTATGCGAAGCTCACTGAGAAGTTTGAAGACGAAGTTTCGCGTATTCTTGAGCATACTCACCTTATCTGTACTTATAAGCAATTAGAGAAAGTAGAAGACTATCCTATAGAGGTACAGCGACTGGTCAGAAAAATTACCCGCCTAAAGGCAGATGGTGTTTTAAAACGTATTCTTTAGACATCATTTCTCGCTCTAAAGTACGTCGAGATTTTTATACTAAGCCAACCGCTTTAGCAGTTGGCTTTTTCATATAATCCATTTGGAATACTTAACTATTTTCTAGTACCGCTAGTGAGCACATAACCACTTAGATCTAGAGCGACTCTCTTAATGGGTTTGAGCTTTGACGTTTGTGAGTATTCCGCATAGCTTACAGCCTCGAGCTAAGCTACCCCTCTCTGTTCTGGCGCTTCTTACCCTTTGGCGATATATTTTTTCTGAGACTCATCAAATGTTCAGCGTCGAAAATCATCACCTCGCTAATGAAGAGCTCCTTCAATCTTTCATCTTCCAATTCGTTTTTTCTTTCTCATCAAGATTCAAGTCGTTGAACGCCTTTGAATACCATAGATTACTTAGGCTTGTTTGTAGGTCATATTGCCTTTCCACAGCATCACCGGCCTATAATTAATTAAAGCCTAGTGTGTAATTACGCAGAGTTCGCTTAGTAGGGATTATGTGAAATAGTCTAGTTAGGTGTATAAACACTCTTCAGGGAAACGTCGCAGTAGAAACGAAAAAAGCCCCAGTCTTTCGACTGAGGCTTAATATAAGTGGCGGAGTGGACGGGACTCGAACCCGCGACCCC
>NZ_JALNTL010000023.1:0-7906 GCF_023161825.1 Vibrio sp. 2CM40D | reverse complement strand
TATGCGTTGGTTTTAGTGGTTAAGGTGTTATGCGGGAGCTTCGGTATTGCGCGCCTCACACCTTAACAAGGCGTTAGGCTTCTGGAGGATTAATGAATTCCATTACTGTTGATACATGTGTGTGGGTAAGACTTATTGATGGAAAAGATGAAGAAGAAATTTTCCAGTTACTAGAACACTGTAAAAAAAATAAAATACAGATTTATAGCTCTTCTCGAGTTTTCAGTTTTGACACTACAAAAATGGACAACGAGCAAAAGAGCAATATTCGAAAGCTGATGGATGAATATGGAGTAGTATTAGACCAGGCTGAATTTAGACTAAACGCTTCGTTATTGGGTTCAGTTCATGACGAAACACCTAGAGAGGGTTTGGGAAGTATTCATACATCTTTGTTAGAAGATAAGTTTATCGGTGTGTTTGGGCCAGACCCCAAAACACTTAATCCAAGGCAAACGGGCAAGAATCTATCAAATTGGATAGGTGACTATGACTCACTCAAGCATCATTACTTGAATCACAGAGGGCTATATGTGACCTACGATACAAAAATATACATGGCTCAAGATATGCGAGATAAAGCCCAAAATGAACTCGACTTGACAATAGTAGATCCAAGTATTGCGCGAGAACAGTTAAAAGCCTAACAAACTGTTCAAGAGTGATTCGCAACGCGTGGCATTTTCACTATGCGTTGCGTTTAGTGTTTAAGGTGGTATGCAGCGGCTTTGGCATTGCGTTGCTCACACCTTAACAGGGCGTTATACAAACTTACATAGTTCCCTCTGAATTTGGAAGATATAGCTCTTCGCATGACATTGAGGTTAGCTCCCTATTTTGTTGTTTTAGTGCCTGTTTTTCCTGTTTGAATTGTTTAGCTGCACAAGATACTACTTGGTCGTCTTTTACTCGAATAAGTAAGTCATTAGTGACCGCATATACAAATTTTTGGTCGGTATGTATTACAGAACCAATGACCGACTTGCCAGACTTTGTGACACGAATTCTGTCACAGCTTAGGACTATATTTTTAGCTTTGTATTCTTCAGAGTTCCAATCAAAGTTTTTACATACTTCACCATTGTTATGTTCAAGAATTTTCCTTCCAGCAATTTCCCCCATGGAGTATGGGGTAAACAAGGGAAGGGCAATAAGTGAAAGTAGGACAAGTAATGCAACTAAAGTGAGTAATTGACCAAAGTAAACTAATGGAAAAGTGAGTAAGGAAGCCAAAGGAAGGTTGCGTTTAACAAGCGGCTCCTTAATTTGCCTTCTCCGGTTAATTTTTAAAGAAAGTTTTTCCCAAACTTTATAGTGTATCAACAGAGCAGTTGCAAAAATGACTACAGTTACAATCAGTGTATTCTGTAAAGGAAAAAACAGTACTTTGAGGTCTTGCAGAATAAACGTCTTAGATAAAATATCTGCAACGAAGTATTGGGAGTATACAAGAGGAGAAAAGATGCTATCTAAAGACGCACCTCTGAATCCAAGAGAACTCATCATCCCATAAAAATATAGAGCTCCAGCAAAGTATGTGTAAAAGGATAATACGAAAGCCACATACTTTGTACGGTCTAGGTTTGTGGAACGTGCAGGGCTATCTTTAACTTGTTTTTCCATTATGTGTTGCTTTGTGTGACTAGTTGATTATAAAGTGCATAGAAATTGAGCTAATGTCAATGGTATTAGTGTGGTACTAACCGTTTGTATAACAAAGCATTTAAGAGTGATTCGCAACGCTTGGCGTTTTCGCTTCGCTCAAGTACAGCCAAGCGTCGCTCACACCTTAATGCGGCGTTAGTTTGCAAGAGGAAAACGCAGCTATATCGCAAGATCTAGTGGTAAAAGCTTAAAGTCGAAATTGTCTTATCGGCATTCAATTTTAGTGTTAACTTGCGTGGTGTAAACTCAAAATTGGTATCGTTTCAACGGTTGATTTGTTCTTTGGTACGGTGGCTTTGGGGTTAACTGAGTCGAACTTTTTTGCTGAAACTCTGCTCGTTGAGTTTGTTGGTGCAAAAGCCGATCTACTCGCTGAAATGGCGTTTTCTATGGTGTGGTAAGTTCATGTGGTTTCAGTGGCTTTGTTGAAAGTCCGTATTGTGAGATTGGTTTTCCAAAAGCGCTTTTTGGTGTTGTTAGTTCGTTTTCTGCGGCGTTGTTTGTTCCACGTGGTTTCATTGAGTCGCCGCTTTGAGACTACGCCTGATTTAAGTGCATCAAAACACATAAGGTTTATTGTTTGCAAAGCTTAAAATAACGTAAAATCAACGCTTTGGGTTTGCAAACTAACAAACTGCTCAAGAGGGATTCGCAACGCGTGGCATTTTTACTATGCGTTGAATTTAGTGATTAAGGTGGTATGCGGCGGCTTTTGTATTGCGTTGCTCACCCCTTAGCAGGGCGTTATGTGGTTGGAGAAAAATTATGAATCCATCAGCGGTTCTTGTTCATGTCCCAGATGTAGCGAAAGGGCTTGAATGGTACAAGAAAGCTTTCCCCGAAGCCGTTCCGATTTACCATCCTGACTTTGACTTCACAGCGCTTGATCTAAATGGTTTCTCACTAGAAATAGTCCAAGCAGACAAAAAGGTTGGGGCTGGTAAAAGTGGTACGGTTGTTTACTGGTCAGTAGATAATTTACGTGTTGCTCTGGCTCATTTTGAAGAACTCGGTGCGTGTCTTTATCGAGGGCCAATGGAGATTGAAGATGGGCTTTCAATGTGCCAAGTTGAGGACCCATTTGGAAACTTAATAGGGCTACGTGGGAAAACCACATAACAAATTGTTCAAGAGGGATTCGCAACGCGTGGCATTTTTACTATGCATTGGTTTTAGTGTTTAAGGCAGTATGCGGCGGCATCGGCATTGCGTTGCTCACACCTTAATGCGGCGTTAGGTTTTCGGAGTCACATGAAGAAAATTCTGTTTATTTTGTGTACGTTGATGTCAGGAGTAGTAATGTCTGAGGGTTTGTTTTTAAGCTCATATAACGAAGTGTCCGAACGTTATGCAATTCTCGATGAGTTTGAAGAGTCTGGGGTGCTTTACCTAACTAAGCCTCAAACTCAAAAGCCAGAAAGAGATGCTGTTGCGTACATACAGTACGTGCCTGTTTCCGAGGAATCTTGGAAGCAGAAAATGAGAGCAGGGGAACCACCACAATTACACCAAGGGCTAGTTTCCAAAACAGCAATTATTGAGAAGACAGTAGAGCAAGATTTTAGCTTTCAATGGTCGGCTGATGGTAATTCAGTAGCCTTACTATATAGAAGCGTTCCCATAGCTTTCGTTACTAAAAGCGAAAAGTATGGTTTTAGCAAAGCGGTTGTATCAGATTCGCCAGTTGTTTCAGTCTGGAATTCAGAGAAGTTTAGTGAACTATTTGAGTAAAAACCTAACAAAGCATTTAAGAGTGATTCGCAACGCTTGGCAGTTTCGCTTCGCTCAAGTATAGCCAAGCGCTGCTCACACCTTAATGCGGCGTTAACTGGCGCAGAAAATATGAAAGCGCAATGATACAGTTTCTAGGTTCAGAGATTTAGCGTGTTCGGTCGGTTTCCTTAGCTGAGCTAATGTGACTAACTTCAGTTTGATACTTAAGTTTACTGATGTGAAAGGCGACACAAAGCCTTCTAATAATATAAGGCATTCGCGATTAGTCCGGCATACTTACATCGCCGAAGTATGGTGTTGTGAGACGCATTTCAAACTAAAGATAAACGGTAATTTTTTGGTTAAATACATATTTGGGTTAGCTTTGCTAATCATTAATTAGCAAAATGAGCTTTGGCGAAAGTGGCTGAAAGAACGGCGAAAACTGAAAGGCGCTCAGTTAACAAGCTGTTCAAGAGGGATTCGCAACACGTGGCATTTTCACTATGCGTTGGCTTAAGTGATTAAGGTGGTATGCGGCAGCATCGGTATTGCGTTGCTCACCCCTTAACAGGGCGTTAGCTTTCAAGGAGGAAAATTGAGCTCAAGTGACTATATCAAAGAGGTTCGTTCTAAGGTTGGAACAATGTCACTTCTTATCCCCGGCGTTGCGGGTGTCATTTTAAATGAAAACAAAGAGCTACTACTTCAGCAAAAATCAGATGGCACATGGAGCCTTCCAGCCGGAATGATTGAACCTCAAGAGTCGCCAGTGCAAGCATTGATCAGGGAAGTTCGCGAGGAAACAGGTTTGGCTGTAAAAGTAGAACGCCTACTTGGTGTATTCGGCGGTGAGGGTTTTGGTTTTACATACCCAAATGGTGATCAAGTTGAATACACAGTCATCATGTTCAAATGTGTAGTAGAAAGTTGTTCTCAATCCGCACTTGATGATGAAATGGTATGCCTTAAATGGTTTTCAAAAGGAAATATGCCAAGGCTTGAGCTGCCTTACCCGTTGGATTGTTTGTTTGCAGAAAATGATTCAGCGTACTTCGTTGGCTAGAAAGCTAACAAATTGTTCAAGAGTGATTCGGCACGCGTGGCATTTTTACTATGCGTTAGGTTCAGTGGTTAAGGTGGTATGCGGTGGCTTAGGTATTGCGTGCCTCACACCTTAACAAGGCGTTAGTACGGGGTTGGCATCAAAGGTTAAAAGTTTCAGTGTTTATTGGTTTCTTTTCCAAGTTTTACAACTGAACGGGCGTGCCTTTCACGTTCTTTCCGGTGGCACTATATGTGGAGTCTTCGCTTTGGCTTCACCGTTTACGGTTTCTAACTTTTTGGCTATTTCTCTGGCGCGGCTTCTTTTGTGTGGTTAGTTTTTTAATCTTAAATTCAGTACGTTGGTGTGGTTGTCAAAGTTCGGTGACCGAATCCTTTGCTAATTTGAAATTGGTCAAAATAGGGTAGTTTGGCGTGTTTTTCTTCTAGCTAACTTGAGTTTTGAGGTTAAGTTCTAGTTTCGCAGTTGCCCCTTCAGCTTCAGCGTTTTAAGCCAACAGTTTCGTGCTATATTTCAATATCTTGGTGCAAACTAAACGGTTTAGGAACAGCGTACTAACAAACAATTTAAGAGTGATTCGGCACGCTTGGCATTTTGGGTATGCGTTGGTTTTAGTGGTTAAGGTGGTATGCGGAAGCATCGGTATTGCGCGCCTCACACCTTAATTGGGCGTTAGCATTTCCTTGGTGGAATAATGGAATATTATAAATATATAGTAGATGCTTTAAGCTCTACGGCAGCTTTTATCGCAATACTGACTGTATTAATTAGTTGGTATAAAAATGCACAGCCTGCATTGAGGATTGAGCGTGTAGTCGTCCATAAAAGACAATCACATAGTGACTACATTATTGTTGTCCGAAATCGAAAATCTTATCCAGTAACCATCAATTCAATATCATGTTATAAAAAGTTATCGTACATGGTAGAAAAAGAGAACGGTCAACCACCTGAATACCGGGAAGCATTATCGGAATCTGATCGAGTATTCTCGAAAAATGAAGTGTTGGAGTTTGCTGCTAACGGGCATACAGACATTCGGATTAAAGGTGGTGTTATTACCGAGGATATATCCAAACTTTTGTTTTCCGCTCAAACTTCTCATGGATATCACAGGCAAGTATGCAAAGATATTTTGACTGTGAACATGACAGGAAAAACCAAAGTAATGGGTATGGAGGTCATGTTCAATACTGAGTCGAAACTAAAAGCAAAGGTAAAGTATGCATGGCTTAGTTTATGTAACATGTGTGCACGGAAAAGCTAACAATCTGTTTAAGAGTGATTCGCAACGCGTGGCATTTTCACTATGCGTTGCGTTTGATGATTAAGGTGGTTTGCGGAGGCATCGGTATTGCGTTGCTCACACCTTAACAGGGCGTTAGCATTTTTTCGAAAAAGTGATTTTAGGAGAGTTACTTGGAGATATCTTCGGCTGCAATGGTAGGCTTTCTAGCAGGAGCATTACCATTCTTAAAGTTCTTTCATGATTGGGTGCTGAATCGAAACCAATTCAGAGTTAAAAATTTAGAGTTCTTTTATCAGTGTTTTGATTCAGAGGCTAATAAAGCAAGAAAGCTCGTAGTAGAACAGCAGTTTAAATCTGTCTTCAAAATTCGAGCTGACTTTGATGTTATTTCACTTTTACTTTCATCGGATAAACCAAGTAAAGCCATTGAGCTTTACCGTTATAGTGATTGTTATGTGGAACCTAAAAACGATCAGTTCGTTCTTAAAACCAAATACACTAGCTCGAAGACTAGAAACTTTGAAAGGTTAGCGAAGTATCCCAGAAATTTCTTTTTCTATATGCTTTGTGCAATGCCATCGGCATATTCTGCTATTTGGGTATACACACAAATCTTAGCCGTCTATTCAAAAGATAGGGTTCTTACGTTATCGCTACTAGGCGGTTTGTTTTTTTGTAGCGACGTTTGCAGTAGTTCTTGCTCGGGTTGCTTACTTAAAGGTTACCGATTCGAGAAGCATCACTTGTGCTGAAGAACTTGTTGCGATTTACGACAAGAGCTTTCAAAGTGAAGTTATGGGTGTGAGAGCAATGCTAACAAGGCGTTTAAGAGCGATTCGTAACGCTTGGCACTTTTAGTTTACGTTGAGTAAAGTGTTTAAGGCGCAATGCAGCAGTTTCAGATGTGCGTTACTCACACCTTAACGCAGCGTTATGTACTTTTATGGAAAATCAGAAATTTATGGATGAAAATGCTGAAATTTGGCGGCAGTACTACGAAAAGGCACTGTCTCGCCCACATTCAAAACGCACTGAATTTGCAGCGCAACTAAATGAGTCAAACCTCAAAGTAGCTACTGACTGTGGTTGTGGAACAGGCAGTGATATCGAATACCTAGAGCAACAGGGTTTTCAAGTTCATGGCTTCGATATTAATCCTGATTCGGTCGCTATTTGCAGAGACAGATTTGGGTCAAAGCCATTAGTGGATATTGCAGAGTCTTCGTTTGAGTCGTTCGACTATCCAAAATCTGGTGTAGTTATCGCAAATTCCAGTTTGTTCTTCGCTGACCCAAACCAATTTGAATCGACTTGGATCAACATTAAATCTTCAATTGAAATCGGTGGGGTGTTTGCTGGTGACTTCATGGGTTTCAAAGACAGTTGGGCTCACAACTATCGTAGTCCTACAACACCGCTATCGGAATCAGAAGTAAAGGCTTTATTCTCAGATTTTGAAATAGTCAGGTTCTTTGAACGTGATGAAAAAGCGAAAACTTCATTGGGTAAAATGAAGCATTGGCATACATATTCCGTGGTCGCGGTGAAACGTACATAACAAAGCGTTTAAGGCAGATTCGCAACGCGTGGCATTTTCAGTTTGATTCAGCTTTTGTGTTTACGGCACAATGGTTTAGCTTAGGTGGCAGCGTTGCTCACTACTTAACGCGGCGTTAACTGGCGCAGAAAATATGAAAGCGCAATGATACAGTTTCTAGGTTCAGAGATTTAGCGTGTTCGGTCGGTTTCCTTAGCTGAGCTAATGTGACTAACTTCAGTTTGATACTTAAGTTTACTGATGTGAAAGGCGACACAAAGCCTTCTAATAATATAAGGCATTCGCGATTAGTCCGGCATACTTACATCGCCGAAGTATGGTGTTGTGAGACGCATTTCAAACTAAAGATAAACGGTAATTTTTTGGTTAAATACATATTTGGGTTAGCTTTGCTAATCATTAATTAGCAAAATGAGCTTTGGCGAAAGTGGCTGAAAGAACGGCGAAAACTGAAAGGCGCTCAGTTAACAAGCTGTTCAAGAGGGATTCGCAACACGTGGCATTTTCACTATGCGTTGGCTTAAGTGATTAAGGTGGTATGCGGCAGCATCGGTATTGCGTTGCTCACCCCTTAACAGGGCGTTATACATTTGGAGCAATATGAAACTTATACAACTAGAAAATATGCTCTACAAGGCGACCAAATCAATAATAG
>NZ_JALNTL010000022.1:0-30593 GCF_023161825.1 Vibrio sp. 2CM40D | reverse complement strand
CAAATTCTTTTTTCTCTCTTCCCGACTCGCTGTGTGACTTTCGTCTCACTCCGTGTCGGTGGATGCGCAGTATAGGGGGTTGAGAAATTAGCACAAGCGTTTTTTGCAAAAAAACTTTCAACCGAACAAATAACAAGCATTCTGCATAGATACTCAACGATCTTGTCTAATATTTCGGGTTGTAGAGGATCTTTTCATGAAGAAATGCCTGACTTCCGCATTAAAAGATCGCCTATTTCTTTGTGATTTCGGTTACTGATCTTATCTCTCTTGGTTCTTTTTCTCTTTCTACCTATATAAAGATGAAAAAAAAGAGCAGAACGATGACGAACTGCTCTTTTGGTCTTTGCTTTTTATTTGGGGTACTTCAGGTGAAGTCTTGGAAAAGTGTTTCTTCTATATATAGAAGAAAAGATCAGAGCATCCTTGCCCTTCTCTTTACGACAGATTAGTTAGGGGTATATCTAAATGTCGTTATTGTTCGATGACGCATTGAGCTCGTAAGAGTGGAGCATGCTTGCATTCCCAATGACGTCATCTTCGAGAGGAACTTAGTTCTTCAATACTTTTACGGTGTAACTACCATCTTTTTGTTGGTATAGACCGTGGATGTCGGTTTCGAAACCTGGGTAATGCGCACCGATCTCACAAAGCATCTCTAGGAAGTCCAGCACAGGGCGAGACTCTTGAGTCACCATTTCACCAGGAAGTACTAGTGGCACACCTGGAGGGTAAGGAAGGATCATGTTCGCACTTACGCGGCCAACCATTTCTTCCAGTTTGATTTCTTCGATGTTACCGCGAAGCTCTTCTTGCCATGCTGCGTGTGGTGTTACTTTCATTTCTGGAAGTACATCGAACGCTTTGTACATTAGCTCTGGTAGGTTGTATTTCTTAGTTAGGTCATGAATTGCTTGTGCTAGTTCTTGAACGCGCATGCCTTCATAGAAGCTTGGGTCTTCGTTGTATAGCGAAGGTAGGAAGCTCTTGATGGTTAGGTTCAAGTCGTAGCCACGTTTAAATTCAGTTAGACCGCGTAGCAATTGCATTGCTTTTGATTTGTCGATACCGATAGAGAATAGGAACAACAAGTTGTATGGACCTGTTTTCTCTACCACGATGCCGCGCTCGTCTAGGAATTTAGCCACCAGCGAAGCAGGAATACCTGATTCTTCTAGTTCGCCTTCTTTATTCATCCCTGGAGTCAGTAGCGTTACTTTGATTGGATCAAGATACATGTGGTTGTCATCCATGTTCTTGAAGCCGTGCCATGTGTCGCTAGGGTCTAGTTTCCAACATTCTGTGGTATCGATGTTTTCTGGTTGCCATACATCGAAGAACCAGCTGTCGCTTTCTGCTTCTAGGCGTTTGATCTCTTTACGGAAGCGGATTGCGCGATCGATAGAGTCTTGCATCAACTTCTTACCAGTGTTGCCGCGCATCATTGCCGCTGCAGTTTCAGTAGAAGCAACAATGCCGTACTGAGGTGAAGTTGAAGTGTGCATCATGAATGCTTCGTTGAAAGATTCTTTATCAAAGTCGCCTTTCACGTGAATCATTGAAGCTTGTGAGAACGCTGCCAACAGTTTGTGTGTTGATTGTGTTTCGTAGAACACTTTGCCTGGCATCGCTTCACCACTCATACCACATTTACCTTCGTAAATTGGGTTGAAGTTAGTGTAAGGCACCCAAGCACTGTCGAAGTGGATGTGTTTACAATCTAGCGACTCTTTGATGAATTGCGTGTTGTACAACAGACCATCGTAAGTTGAGTTAGTCACTACTGCGTAAGTTGGTGCTGTTGCACCTGGTGTTTTCGCCACTTTCTCTGCGATTACATCGCGGCTGAATTCGCTTTGTGGGATACCACCAAGGATGCCGTATGCGTTACGAGTTGGGCGGAAGTAGATTGGTGTCACGTCGCTCATCATCATTAGGTGAGTCAGAGATTTGTGACAGTTACGGTCAATCAGTACTGTGCTGCCCGCAGGTGCTGAGTACATACCAACGATTTTGTTCGATGTAGACGTACCGTTAGTTACGATGTACGAGCTGTCTGCATTGAATGTACGTGCGATGTATTCTTCTGCATCTTTATGTGGACCTGAGTGGTCTAGTAGAGAACCTAGCTCAGGCATTGAGATTGATACGTCCGCTTTAAATGTGTTTGGACCGTAAAAATCGTAGAAGATGCTACCAGCAGGGCTTTTCTGGAATGCAGTACCGCCCATGTGACCTGGAGTACAGAAGGTGTATTTACCTTCTTCTACGTATTTGAATAGCGCTTTAGTGAATGGAGGCATGATGGCATCTTTGTATGCCTCAGTCGCTTGGTTGATTTTGATAGCGATGTCGTCAGCCATACCTAAAGCGTACTCGAAGAAGCTCACGTTTAGACGTAGGTCTGTTAGTGAAATGTCTAGAGTAGACTGTTCGTTAGCAAATGCGTGAACAGGCAGTTTTTCGTTGATTTGGCTGATACGTTCACATAGCTCTAGTGAGTATTTATCCCAGTCGAACAGCACACCGCAAATGCGTGGGTTCATCTCAATCATTTTGATCAAGTCTTTATCATCTACTGGGTAAACCACTTCGTAGCCCGCTTTCTCAAGAGCAGCGTGAAGTTGACGAACTGGCTCTTCTTTAAAGAACACACCCATGTGGTTCAAGATAGCGAATATATTCATTTGGACATCTCCAAGGCGAATGAGGGCGCTCTTTGCCATTTACAGGCAATGAGTAAGGTGAGCGCCGCGTGAATTTGGGTTTTATGGGCTGGCACCGTAGTGCCAGCGTTTTGGGGATTAGTTGCTTGCTTGGGCAGGCATGTCGTCAGCGTGCATTTTCACGTACTGAGCAAGACCTGCTTTTTTGCTGTAGAACATCAAGATAACTAGAGAAACGATGAAGGTTGCTGTTAGCGTACCGCCCTCTGCACCTGCTAGTGCGATGAAGCAGAACAGACAAGCCACACCAGAGAACAGCATTACGAAGCCGTTGCGTGTTGTCATACCTTCGAAGCGAATCAAGTTAATGCTTGAGTAGAAGTAAGGCAGCATCGTTAGTAGAACTGCGTCAGTCGTTAGTTGGTTGAACAGGTCTGATGCGTGCGCTGTTTTAGAGCTGAAGAACATCAGTACAACCATCAGTGCAGTCATCTTGATTGACGCAAGGATTAGACCTTTCTTAGGTACACCGTTTTTGTCAGTTTCGCCGTAGATTTTAGGGAAGTTGCCGTCGTTTGCTGCGCGTTTACCTGCTTCACCTACTAGCATCATCCAAGAACCTAGCGAAGTGAAACATGCTAGCGCTGTGAATGCTGATACGAATGGTGCTGTCCAGCTACCGAATAGCTCAGTGGTTGCTAGTGCAAATGGCGCACCTGATGCCGCAACTTCTGACGCTGGGAACATACCGCTGATCATTTGAGTTGATAGGATGTAAATCACACCTGCGATACCAGTACCCAACATAGTTGCTAGTGGTACAGTACGTTTAGGGTTTTCTACCATACCAGTCGATACCGCTGCTGATTCCACACCTACGAATGACCATAGACAGATAAGAACCGCTGTTACTACCGCGTGGCTGTCAGTGCCTGCTGATACGTTCCAGTTTTGGCTGTAAAGCGCAGTATCGAAGTGCGTCCAACCAAATGCAGCTGTACCAACAACTGGGATAAGGATAAGAACTAGACCAAGCGTACATAGACGGCTTACCCAGCTACCACCAAGTAGGTTGACGAAAGTGAAGATCCATACCGATGCAATCGTCGCAATACCTGCTGGGATTGGGTTATTAAGCACAGGGAAGAATACTGAAAGGTAAGAAACACCTGTAATGGCAATAGCCAGGTTACCAATCCAGTTCGCGTGGTAATAAAGAACGCCCGTTTGGAAACCAAATACCGGAGACACTTCGCCAGCATAAGCGATAGGACCACCTTCTTGTGGGTTTTTGGTTGCCAGACGAGCGTAAACGAACGCCAGACTCAGTGCACCGACCAAACAGATCAGCCAACTGAAGATTGAAACAGAGCCTACAGAGGCAAGACTAGAAGGTAATAGTGCAATACCACTACCCATCATGTTACCGGCTACGACACCCGTACAGGCAATAAGGCCGATTTTTTTCGCATTCGATGACATAACATCTCCAAATCTATTCTACTCGAGTCAACATGACTCAAACTGAATGGTAATTAGCGAGATGCTATGAGGAAGAACCTGCTCGACCTCGCTAAATTTCGAAGTGAAGACTACGCCCAAAAACTGAGAAAAAAATAAACTTGGGGTTATCAATAAAATGATTAGTTCATCAACATCAAGTTGAGATAAACATGATAAACACAAAAAAATAAAACTATATTATTCATACAGTTACAAGAAAAACATCAAACCTTCTACCGATAGATAAACTCTCATCAACTCGTTGGTCATCGCGATAAAAGTTATCAACCTCTATCAACTTCCCCATCCCGAAGGGTTAATTCCCTGAAGTGTTGATTCCATAAATCTCTCCCTGATCGCGCTTCTTGACCCAAGTCAATATTCATCTCGCATGCAAGAAGGCACCAAAATCATTCTCGCCACATAACTCATCCAGACACTTCATACAATCAATAGAGATAGAGATAGAGATAGAGATAGAGATAGAGATAGAGATAGAGATAGAGATAGAGATAGAGAAGCAAAGCGGGTATGCATTCCCGTTGCAAGCTTGCGTTGTTAGCTCCTTCGTAAGTCATTGCCCCACCGCCCCACCCTTTTCACTTTTCGACAGCGACAAAAAAGCCCCTCATCGAAATGAGGGGCTAGCATTAGGCTGACGTTGAGTCCGAGAGAATTAAAGCATTCGAACGACAGAAGGGTGAACGGCGCGATACATGGCGTAATCAATCGCCTTCATGTTACTTGGGAAGACCAAGTTTTCGCACAGCAGGTACGTCTCAACCGACGTATCAATATAGAAAGCTTCACTGTAAGACTCACTGGCTAAATCCAGATCACCATCCAATTCGGCGTGCTTACCGCGAATCACATAGGAAAGCACTGAATCACGTAACCTCAATGCCTGTCCGAGATGCCGCTTGGCTAACGCCATGTCACCAATGATGGTTTCGTGCAGTGCTAAAGCTTCGTAAATTCGCGGTTGAATTGGCCCCACCATCATTTTCACATTAGTCTCTAGTGCTTCACTGAGCTGCTGCATTCGCCCTTTCTTCAACTCGTGTGAGAAATCAAGTGCCTTTTGTACATGGTAAGCAATCAACAACTCAGCTTGAACGTAAGCATTATCCGGCTCGATTTCTAAAATGTTTTCCATCAAGTCGATACCTTGGCGGAATTGTTTAGTATCAGAGACATTAAGGTAATGGTTAGCCTGAACAAACAACTCCAACGCGTCGGGATTCATTGGCATTCCCGCCACCAGCATCGTAGATTTCAATTTGGCATCCGACACTTTCAGCACTTGCATCAAATCCAACGACGCTTGTTGAAGCACTGTCTTTAAATGACTACTGGTTAACGCGTATTGACGACTAAACAACACTTTTTCAGATGAGTTATTGCGATATTCCACCTCTAAAAAGCTGCCACCGTCATTCTCACGAACTCTCACCACAACCGATTTACCAGGTACAATGCCAGAAGTAAACGACGCCTTCTTTAGCATGACTCGGTAATCACTGACTTGAGCAATGTCGGACATCAACTTTTGGGCGAATCCGTCTGCCAAATCGTAGCTTAATCCTTCATTCGTAAAATTATCTTGAAACTTGAACTCAATCAGATGGGTATCGATGGCTTGGGTAATACGCACTTCCGATTGCTTGTAGGTAAACACGCCCATCACTACGACCAACATACTGATCCAGATGAAGTTCATAATTCCCAATCGCCAAGGACTGATTTTGTTTTTGCTCTGAGGGGCTTTTTTCTCTTTTGACATCTCGCAGACCGCGCGAGTTAGAGGACCGGCAGGAAAGGTAACGGCTGGTGCTATAGGTAGACAATCCTCTTCCGATTCTTCAACCGAAGGTGGGATCTCTTCATTTTGCCGACTTGTGACAAACTCTTCATGCGTCATAGCAACCACGTTCGCTACCAGCTTATAGCCACGCTTGGGCACCGTGATAACGTAGTTGGTATTTTCCTCTCGACCGTCACGTAGTAGCTTACGCAACTCAAAGATGGATTGAGTCACCACTTGATCGGTCACAATCGCTCCAGCCCAAACGTACTGAATCAATTCCTCGCGGTTGAACACCTCATTCGCATGCTCCGCTAAGAAGTGCAAAAGATTAATTAAGCGTGGCTCAACAGTAACTTCCCTATCTTGTCGATACAGCTTATTTTCATCAACGCTCAAAACCCAGTCATTGATTTGAAAATAGACTCCAACCATGTATGAAAACTCTCGTATCTACAGACAGCGTTACGGTAGGAATCAGGCAATGGTCGATTCCTACAAGTAACTAAAGGCAAGATTATAGGTGGGAAAGCAGCGTGTACCTAGAAAAGCAAGTCGCCAAAAATGCAAACTTAAGTTAAGTGATGCAAGAATGAGACTACTCAAGTGCGGCAAGGATAGAGCAATGTGTGGCGTCATCGTCTGTATGACCACAACAAGCATCATTAATCTTCTTTAACGCTCGGCGAATTTTCGTCAGCTCGTTAATTTTCCCATCAATCAGCTCTAACTTAGCAGAAGTAATGGCTTTTACCTCTGCACAGCTGTGTTCTGTCGCTTCTAACTTAATTTCTAACAGGTCTTTAATTTCATCCAGACTCAAGCCAAGATCTTTACCTTTGAGGATAAAGTGCACCTGCTTTTGATTCTCTTCATCATACAAGCGGTAGCCTGACTCACTTCGCCCTGCGGGTTTTATTAGCGCGTTTTTCTCGTAGAAACGCAATGTATCGGCAGTCACACCACAACGTTTTGCCAGTTCACCTATCTGAAACATAACTTCCCCTATTAACTATCTCGTTACTTATAAAGCTAAAGAACGACTTTTTTGCAATTATTTTTGAGATGCCAAACGATTGCGCGAGCTTTTTTGTAATAAATTGGTTAGAATACGCGCCATCAAACGTGGAGACTGTTTTCCAACCAGAAAACACCCTGCAAAGGTCTTTACCAAAACTGGCCAATATTTTACCCCAAGAGGTAAAAACAAGTTCATTTTTGGCAAACATCTTTAACTCCGTGAATTTGAGGAAAATGGAAGCATGAATAACGCTCGTCCTATTCGCCGTGCGCTTATCAGCGTATCAGACAAAACAGGTATTGTTGAGTTTGCGCAAGCTCTTGCTGAGCGCGGTGTCGATATCCTATCTACTGGTGGTACAGCTCGCCTACTTGCCGAACAAGGCATCGCCGTAACCGAAGTCTCTGACTACACTGGTTTCCCAGAAATGATGGACGGCCGCGTTAAAACGCTTCACCCAAAAGTTCACGGTGGTGTGCTTGGTCGTCGTGGCCAAGATGATGACGTGATGGAAAAGCACGGCATAAACCCTATCGATATGGTTGTCGTAAACCTATACCCATTCGCAGAAACCGTTGCCAAAGAAGGCTGTACACTAGCCGACGCGGTTGAAAACATCGATATCGGCGGCCCAACAATGGTTCGTTCTGCAGCGAAAAACCACAAAGACGTGACTATCGTTGTTAATGCAGGTGATTACGGCCGCGTAATTACAGAGATGGACGCAAACGACAAATCTCTCACTCTCGAAACTCGTTTCGACCTAGCTATCGCAGCATTCGAGCACACAGCATCTTACGACGGCATGATCGCAAACTACTTCGGCACTATGGTTCCATCTTACGGTGAGAACAAAGAAGGTGATGAAGAGAGCAAATTCCCTCGTACGTTCAACCAACAGTTCGAGAAGAAGCAAGACATGCGCTACGGTGAGAACAGCCACCAAGCAGCCGCATTCTACGTTGAAGCAAACCCACAAGAAGCATCCGTTTCTACTGCTCGCCAAATCCAAGGTAAAGCCCTTTCTTACAACAACATCGCAGACACGGACGCCGCACTTGAGTGTGTGAAAGAGTTCAACGAGCCAGCATGTGTAATCGTAAAACACGCAAACCCATGCGGTGTTGCTCTAGGTAAAGACATCCTAGAAGCGTACAACCGCGCTTACCAAACTGACCCAACATCTGCATTCGGCGGCATCATTGCATTCAACCAAGAGCTAGATGCTGAAACAGCAACCGCTATTGTTGAACGTCAATTCGTTGAGGTCATCATCGCTCCTTCTGTTTCTTCTGAAGCGATTGAAGTGGTTGCAGCGAAGAAGAACGTGCGTCTACTTGAATGTGGCGAATGGACAACGAAGACAACTGGCTTTGACGTGAAACGCGTGAATGGCGGTCTACTGGTTCAAGACCGAGACCAAGGTATGGTGAGCCTAGACGATCTAAAAGTGGTTTCTAAGCGCCAGCCAACAGAAGAAGAGCTGAAAGATGCACTGTTCTGCTGGAAAGTAGCGAAATACGTGAAATCTAACGCAATCGTTTACTCGAAAGGCGACATGACTATCGGTGTAGGTGCTGGCCAAATGAGCCGCGTTTACTCTGCGAAAATCGCAGGCATCAAAGCTGCAGACGAAGGTCTACAGGTTGAAGGTTGTGTAATGGCATCAGATGCATTCTTCCCATTCCGTGACGGTATCGACGCGGCTGCAGAAGCGGGCATCAAGTGTGTGATCCAACCAGGTGGTTCTATGCGTGATGACGAAGTTATCGCAGCGGCAGACGAACACGGCATGGCGATGATCTTTACCGGTATGCGTCACTTCCGCCACTAATCCTCTCGTCTTCACTGGGACGATAACTGCGTTGACGGCGTTCACTTATCCTAATCACATAGCATACTATGCTCATAGGAATAAGTTCACTTGTCGCCTTGTCCTCGTCCCACTGAATTAGAGAGGCCATACTCAGGTCTTTGCGAAATATCTGAGTTTGAGCAAACGGTATTTATAAGATTAAGGATTTTCATATGCGAGTTTTAATCATTGGTTCAGGCGGTCGTGAACATGCGCTAGGTTGGAAAGCGGCACAAAACCCAAATGTTGAGACTATCTTCGTTGCTCCAGGCAACGCAGGTACAGCACTAGAGCCAAAACTAGAGAACGTAAACATCGATGTAGAAGACATCGCTGGCCTTGTTGCTTTCGCCAAAGAGAAGGCGATTGAACTGACTATCGTTGGCCCAGAAGCACCGCTGGTTATTGGTGTGGTGGATGCGTTCCGCGAAGCGGGCTTACCAATCTTTGGTCCTACCCAAGCCGCAGCGCAGCTTGAAGGCTCTAAAGCGTTTACTAAAGACTTCCTTGCTCGTCACCAAATCCCAACCGGTGCCTACGCAAACTTCACAGAAATTGGACCAGCGCTTGCTTACGTGCGTGAGCAAGGTGCGCCGATTGTGGTGAAAGCCGACGGCCTTGCGGCTGGTAAAGGCGTGATTGTGGCAATGACGCTAGAAGAAGCCGAAGACGCAATCAAAGACATGCTAGCAGGCAACGCATTTGGTGATGCTGGTAGTCGTGTCGTTATCGAAGAGTTCCTAGATGGTGAAGAAGCAAGCTTCATCGTGATGGTGGATGGTGAGAACGTTCTGCCAATGGCCACCAGCCAAGACCACAAACGCGTAGGCGACAAAGATACGGGTCCTAACACCGGTGGCATGGGAGCATACTCTCCAGCTCCAGTGGTAACACAGGAAATCCACAACCGCATCATGGAAGAAGTGATTTACCCAACAGTACGTGGCATGGCATCTGAAGGTAACCCTTACACTGGTTTCCTATACGCGGGTCTTATGATCGACAAAGACGGCACTCCGAAAGTAATCGAGTACAACTGCCGCTTCGGTGATCCAGAGACACAACCTATCATGATGCGCATGGAATCGGATCTTGTTGATCTGTGCCTAGCGGCAATCGACGAGAAGCTAGATCAAGCGGAATCGAAGTGGGATCCACGAGCATCGATTGGTATCGTGCTAGCAGCCGGTGGTTACCCAGCAGCGTACAACAAAGGCGACGTTATTTCGGGTCTGCCACAAGTTGAAATTGAAGGCGAAAAAGTCTTCCATGCTGGTACAGATAACAAAGATGGCGACATCGTGACAAACGGTGGTCGTGTTCTTTGTGCAACCGCACTTGGCAACAGCGTATCAGAAGCGCAGCAGCGTGCTTACGAGCTTGCAAAACAGATCCGTTGGGATGGCATGTTCCATCGCAACGACATCGGCTACCGTGCAATTGCACGTGAGCAAGAAAAATAAAAACAACATAAGTTGGCTAAAAAACAAAAGGCGCACTCAGCGCCTTTTTTATTGTTCTTGTTCGAGAGAGTTCGAAGCAATGTTTATTCAGAGATCAACGTTGGCCGAGAAACACAATCAAAGTCATCGTCATTGAGCATCAACAGTTCATCGACCATTGCTTTGTTTCGTGACTGCTTGCCGACAAAAGCCACATAACTGTCTACCGATGAGAGACGCTCGATAATAAATTTTGGCAGCGTCTGATTAAACTCGAGTGTCGAGAACACCTTACCTTTGCAGGTTTCAAACGATTGACCATTCCAATAACCTTGAATAAGGCTCTGATTGTTACGAGACTGCGCCTTAACCGATGCCACTACGTCATTCGCTTCTGCTTTGTAGCGCTCTAATTGGTCATGCTGGAGTGGTAAGACTTTACGGTTAACACGATATTGTTGGTAAACCGCTTCGCCATCTTTATTGAAACGGATGTGGATTTGAAAAGGCACCAACTCTTGTTTGGTATCAACTTGCTCGCCTTTTCGAATCAACTCTCGCAACTCACCTTCATCCCAGCGATAATCACTCTGGAACCAACCATTGTCCCCCATAGTCACATAATCAGCCGCCGTACTCACACGAGTGAGTTTCTCTGTCATCCAGTACAAGCTGCTAGCATCTCCCGCAACTTTACCACCAGAAAAATGCGTGAATTGTTCTAAATTAGGCGTTTCAACCGATGAACAGCCAAAAAGGGTAAGGCTAGATAGGAGAAGTGAAGTGAGTAGATGTTTTTTCATGAAATTGCACCGAGGCAGGATACCTCGGTGCATTCTAACTTAGTTTACTGATTCTTTCAGCGCTTTACCTGCTACGAATGCTGGTACGTTAGCTGCTGCGATTTGAATCTCGTCACCAGTCTTAGGGTTACGACCAGTACGTGCAGCGCGGTGGTTTACTTTGAATGTACCAAAACCAATTAGTTGAACTTGGTCACCCTCTTTAAGTGCGCCAGTTACACCATCAAGAGTCGCTTCAAGAGCAGCTTTTGCTTGTGCTTTTGATAGGTCTGCTTTCTCTGCGATAAAGTCGATTAATTGGGTCTTGTTCATTAGGTTTCCCTTCTCATAGGTTATCGAATTCGTCTCACTCTAAAACATAAATGCCCCATCTGGCAAAGGTTTGTAAGCGATCTTTCGATTTTCTGACGTACTTTTAGCCATAATATGAGTAATAACTCACAATTTGTTACCACATACCCCCTGAAAACCCTTGCTTTCCAAGGTATTTGGACCAATTTATAAGTCACTTTTGCGGTTATAATAGCTGCAAATAACCACTATCAAACTACATTCAAGGGCAACTATGCTGCTGTTATCCATTTATATCTCTATTGCAATCGGCATTTCGTTTATCTGCTCGGTGCTGGAGGCGGTACTGCTGAGTATCAGTCCGAGCTACATTGCGCAGCTCAATCAACAGGGGCATCCCGCAGCTGGGCAATTGGCTAAGCTGAAATCAGATATCGACCGACCACTGGCATCTATTCTGACTTTAAACACCATCGCTCACACTATCGGCGCGGCCACTGCTGGTGCACAGGCTGCGGTTGTATTTGGTAGCGAAGCATTAGGTATCTTTTCGGCAGTGCTGACATTGGCGATCTTAGTGCTTTCAGAAATCGTACCGAAGACGATTGGCGCGACCTACTGGCGTCAGTTGGCACCCACTGCCGCGGTCGCATTGCGTTGGATGGTATGGGCGCTTACACCCTTTGTTTGGTTCTCAGAGCAAATCACCAAGCGTCTTGCTCGTAACCACGAAGCTCCAAAGATGCGTGATGAGCTGTCTGCAATGGCGATTCTGGCACGTGAAAGCGGTGAGTTTGCCGAGGGTGAATCAAAAATCTTAAGCAACTTGCTTGGCATCCAAGATGTACCCGTAACGCAGGTTATGACGCCACGACCAGTAGTATTCCGTGTCGATGCCACAATGACCATCAATGAGTTCCTAGAAAAACACAAAGATACGCCTTTCTCACGCCCATTGGTTTACAGCGAGCAGAAAGATAACATCATTGGTTTTGTGCATCGCCTTGAGTTGTTCAAACTACAACAATCAGGTTGTGGACAGAAACAGTTGGGAGCAATCATGCGCCCAATTCAAGTGGTGCTAAACAATACCACTTTACCTAAAGTATTCGACCAGATGATGACTCATCGCTTACAGCTGGCACTTGTTGTTGATGAATACGGTACCGTGCTAGGTTTGGTAACGTTGGAAGATATTTTTGAACACCTCGTAGGCGAGGAGATCATCGACGAAGCAGATAAAAGCACTGACATGCAGGAGCTGGCTTACCAACGCTGGGAAAGCTGGAAAGAAATGCACGGCGTAATCGAAAGCCGCGATGACGATGAAGAAGATAATGAGCCGGAGAAGCAGGATAAAGAGCCAGAAGCTCAAGAGCCACCGAAACCCGACTCGAAAGAATCGTAATCAGCATTAGGTATAACAGCTTAAACGCACAAACAAAAAAGGCATCCAGTTAGGATGCCTTTTTCTATTTATTCAACGATTAAAGTGCAATACCGATGTTGCTCACACCTTCTTCACGTAGCTCTTCACGCAAATCTTTAATCAAGCTGATGTCACGTTCTACCGCTTCACGCAGCGGACGGAAGATAGCCCACTGGACGTCCCACTCTTCACATACGGCTTCGTTTTCTTTCTGGTTGTCGTTAGTGATTGGCTCTGCGCCTTGTGCTTGCTCTAGATCAGCAACGGTTTGTACCGACTGTTGACTCACTTTAAGCATTGAATCGAAAAGGTAGTCGCGGTCCAATAGACCATGCAGTAACGTAGACAAACCCTGACACGCGTCCATCGCTGGGTAAACGCCGTAAAAATCGAACTCATCCGCACTTGGGAACAACTCTTCTAACTTCTCCAATTGACGTTCGAAGTTAATTTTCGCGTTCTTAACTGTCAAAATTTCCCATACACTATCAAGAATCGCTCGGTAAGCACGCGGGTCAGCAAATTCTGTATTCTCACAAAACATCGCATAGTTTGGATACATGCGTTCACACAGACACGCCATAAAGGTAATTTGTTGCCAAGGTTCTAGTTTTTCTAAACGAACCTGAAGAGGATTCTTAAGCATAGTCACTCAATCATTGAAGAAAAAAACAGCGAAAGTGTACTTGATTCATCACAGGGAAAAAAGTTAATGCCGCATTCAAATCAGATTTTCCTGCTCTCAGAGCATCGCGACACCTACAAAACGTTACTGGCAGAGAAAAATCTGCCCGATCTTTGTCTCACCGACCAACCAGAAGCCGCTCAGATCGTACTAGCGGATCCACCCTTACTATCACAAAGCTTAGACGAATTTTCACAGCTTGAATGGGTGCAATCCACGTTTGCTGGTGTCAACGCCTTAACATCCCCTAGCCTTCGTCAGGACTATACTCTAACTAACGTTCGAGGCATCTTTGGTCCACTGATTGCTGAATATGTTTTGGGTTACAGTATTGCCCATTACCGCCACTTTGCCCAATACCACCAGCAGCAACAAAACAAACAATGGCAGCCTCACCTGTACACGTCATTAAAAAGTAAAACCATGGTAATTCTTGGTACCGGTAGCATTGGGGGCTATCTGGGCAACGCCGCTAAAGCAATGGGGATAAAAACTATCGGTATTAACCGCACAGGTATCCCTACTCCAGGCGGCGAGTTTCATCAGACCTTTCATATCAATGAACTAAGTAAGGCATTTGAGCAAGCCGACATCGTTGTGAATACTCTACCAAGTACACCTGAGACGCGACAGTTACTTAATCGTCAAACGCTCAGCCAACTAAATCAGGCGTTATTGTTTAACGTAGGTCGTGGCGACGTACTGGATGAGGCAGGGTTGCTCTTCGCTCTGAAAAACCGTTGGGTAGAACACGCCTTCTTAGATGTGTTTGAGCAAGAACCGTTGTCGGTAGAGCATCCATTTTGGAAACTACCGCAAGTCACCATCACTCCACACATTGCTGCGCTGAGTTTTCCCGAGCAAGTCATCGAGATTTTTGCTGACAACTATCTACGCTGGCGCGATGGGTTTTCATTAAATTATCAAGTGGATTTCGAAAAGGGTTACTAAGAATGTCGTTAGACGAGCTATTGCAGCAAGTGAGGGCCTGCCAGATCTGCGCGGATAACTTACCTTTGGGTGCAAACCCTGTCGTGCAAGCAGCAAAAGGGGCACGCATCCTAATCATCGGTCAGGCCCCTGGCACACGTGTACACAAAACCTCGATACCTTGGAATGACCCAAGTGGTGATCGATTACGCCAATGGCTCGATATCGACAAAGACGTTTTCTACGACCCAAATAAAATTGCCATTGTCCCAATGGGATTCTGTTATCCAGGCAAAGGGAACTCTGGTGATTTACCGCCTCGTAAAGAATGTGCGCCCACTTGGCATAAAAAGATTCTTGAGCAACTGCCCAATATAGAGCTCACTCTACTAATTGGTCAGTACTCGCAGCAGTACTATCTCACCAACAAACCAAAGACGCTCACGCAAACTGTTCAGCAATGGCAAGATTGGGAACCGGACTTTATCCCGCTCCCTCACCCATCCCCACGCAATACATTGTGGTTAAAGAAGAATCCTTGGTTTGAATCTGACGTCGTGCCATACCTTAAAAAACGCGTTCACTCGATGCTTTAGGTTACCCATGATCTAATTGCTTGTTTATCTGTACAAGAAAATTAGAACATAAAACCAGAAATCATAAGCATTTGTTTATATTAAACTTTAATGTCTAGTGTACAGCTAGAGTAGTAATTAGATCATAGTAGGCCAAATACTACTAGAGCTGTACAGCCTTGAGTCTCAGATAGAAAAGCTGAATTTTAGGCAAAAAAATACCGGCACTGAATGCCGGCATTTGATTTCAAAAAAATCTAACTTACTTGTGGTATGGCTTAGATAACTCGTGTACCGCATCCACAAATACGCCCGCGTTTTCTGGCGGTACATCCAAGTGGATACCGTGACCTAGGTTGAACACATGACCAGTCCCCGTATCACCAAATCCTTCTAGGATATCCGCTACTTCTTCGCGGATGCGCTCTGGTGAAGCGTAAAGCATTGATGGGTCCATATTACCTTGCAGCGCCACTTTATCACCGATACGTGCTTTCGCGTCAGCAATGTTGATTGTCCAGTCTAGACCAACCGCATCACAGCCCGTAGCTGCGATTTGCTCAAGCCACATGCCGCCATTCTTAGTAAACAGTGTGACTGGCACGCGACGACCGTCGTTTTCACGAATCAGACCATCTACAATCTTGTGCATGTATTGCAGTGAGAACAGATTGTAATCACGAGGCGTTAGTACTCCACCCCATGTGTCAAATACCATTACCGATTGCGCACCCGCTTTAATTTGCGCGTTTAAGTACTCGATAACGCTGTCTGCCAGCTTATCTAGAAGTAGGTGCAGAGTTTGTGGTTCCGCGTACATCATCTTCTTGATCTTGGTAAACGCTTTAGAGCTACCACCTTCGATCATGTACGTCGCAAGAGTCCAAGGACTACCAGAAAAACCAATCAGCGGCACTTCACCCTTCAGGTCTTTACGGATCTGGCGTACTGCGTTCATTACGTATTGCAGTTCACCTTCAGGATCTGGCAAACCAATTTTTTCCACGTCGGCTTTGCATGTAATTGGGTTATCAAAAACAGGTCCTTCACCCGCAGCAAAACGCAAACCAAGCCCCATTGCATCTGGAATCGTTAAGATGTCCGAGAATAAGATCGCGGCATCAAGAGGAAAACGGCGTAATGGTTGAAGTGTCACTTCGGATGCTAATTCTGCATTTCGACACAAAGACATGAAATCACCCGCTTCTGCACGAGTCGCTTTGTATTCTGGTAGGTAACGACCTGCCTGGCGCATCATCCATACTGGCGTGTAATCTACCGGCTCTTTTAAAAGCGCACGCAGATAACGATCATTTTTTAATTCAGTCATTCCGTAATTCCAACTGTTAGGCTTTCTGTGAAAGGGGGTATTCTATCACTGATTTAAGTCCAATAGCTGTGTGCTTTGCAACCTGGATCAAGTTATTAACTTTTAAATCAATGCTTAATTTGCACCCAATCGGTATCAGTGTTAAAAATTTGTTCGCTAGCGAAAACTACAATTATAAACTGAGTACTTAGTACTCAGCATCTCATAACGACATCTTACTTACCCCCTCCCTCTCGGAGGGTTTTTTTTATCTATTTATCAGTTAATTAGAGTCTATATCTTTCAGCGTTTGTTCGATAAGTGCTCTTGCAATCGTTCCTTTAGGCGCAACAGGCGGCATCTCATCGATACCAAACCATTGTGCATCAGACAGCTCAGTGTAGTCTGGACTTAACTCTCCCGATTCATAGTCAGCTAAAAACCCCATCATCATACTGGATGGGAAAGCCCAAGGCTGGCTGCCAAAGTAACGAATATTTTTAACGAGAATTCCCGTTTCTTCATGAATTTCTCGAGCCACACACTCTTCTAATGTCTCACCGACTTCTAAGAAGCCAGCAATAACCGTATACATACCATTTCGATGCCTTGGATGTTGGGCTAATAAAATCTGATTTTCTTTACGTACAGCAACGATAATACACGGAAATATTCTAGGATAATGAAGGGTGCGACATTCACCACACTGCATGGCTAACTGGTTATTATTAAGAAAGTTTCTTCCTCCGCACTGTGGACAAAAGCGCAAACTTTGCGTCATGTGCCCATATTGCACAGCTTTACTTAACAACATAAATAATGGCTCAGGAAAATGCAGGCAGTCACGCAGGGATACTAAAGGTAGATCATGCTCTAAATCGGCCAAGTTAAGCCACATGACGGGCGAACCAGAATACTCACCAATGGGTCTTGCACTCGTTACTGGCAGTGATAACTGCTCTGCAGACCCGAAGGGCACAGCACCATCCACCAGCCAAATTTCACTTCCTGCAACAACACACCAGTATGCATTTATCGCGCGGTTAACATCACCTTTTCTTAACATTACACCATCCCTTTGCTTGAAGTTCGTTCATTTTACTGGCAATCTAATTTCATACTAGAGTTTATCGTTAAGTAAATGTGCACTCTAAATTCTAGTAAGGACAAGAGTTTGTAATAACTTTACTAACTTTGCTTTGCAAAGGATACGTTCGCCGATGGGCGATCAGATCATGAGGGCATGGTCATGCTAAGAAAATTCAAACAAACACAAGACCAGTGGGGTGGCTCAAGTGATGTCATTGATCACTGGTTAGAGACACGACAATCCCTGATTGTTGAATATTGTAAGCTTGCAGCGCTGCAACCTTGTTCGAAAACCAATGTTATTGAACTCCCATCTCCTTCCGAACTGCAGGATTTCTGTCAGCACCTCGTTGATTACATCTCCGAAGGCCACTTTAAAATTTATGACATGGTTATGGACCGTTGGAAAGCAACCGGCTTTGTCGTGACTAATGAGATCAATCAAACCTATGGTCAAATTGTTCTAACGACTGAACCTCTATTGAACTTTAACGATAAGTACTCAGAAGTGACTGAAGATGATGAATTAAATGATTTCGATTCTGATATGTGTCTCATTGGGGAAATTCTTGAGACTCGCTTTGAAGTCGAGGACTATCTGATACAGCAAATCGCAGAAAGCCTGTCTATGCCACCTGGGGCTTAGTATTTGCAAACATTTAGAAATAGAGTGAGAGAAAAGACTGACGATCATCGTCGGTCTTTTTTGTTTCTAGCTTTATCGAAAATCCCACCGGAAGAACAAAGTAGTATAAAAACTAAAAAGGCACCCGAAGGTGCCTTTTTCTTAAGCTTTTAACGATTACTCGTTATATGACTTACTCTTCAGAAGAGAAACCAGCGTTTAGAAGTGCCGCTAGGTTATCCGTTGCTTGCTCAGCAGAAGGACCATCTTGCGCTTCAGAACGTTTAGCTTGACGCTCTTGGTGGTATGCGAAACCAGTACCAGCTGGGATCAGACGACCAACAATTACGTTCTCTTTCAGACCACGTAGGTCATCACGCTTACCAGAAACCGCAGCTTCTGTTAGTACGCGAGTTGTCTCCTGGAACGATGCCGCAGAGATGAACGACTCAGTCGCTAGAGATGCTTTAGTAATACCTAGTAGTTCACGTTCGAAACGTGCAGGCTCTTTGCCTTCAGCTTCTAGGTTACGGTTAGCAATCTTAACTTGTGAGTACTCAATCTGTTCACCAGGTAGGAACTCAGAGTCACCAGAGTGAGTAATAGTACACTTACGCAGCATCTGACGAACGATAGTTTCAATGTGCTTATCGTTAATCTTAACGCCTTGTAGACGGTAAACTTCCTGTACTTCGTTAGCAATGTACTGCGTTACCGCGTGTACACCACGTAGACGTAGGATGTCATGTGGAGACTCTGGACCATCTGCGATCACATCACCACGTTCAACTTTTTCACCTTCGAATACGTTCAACTGACGATGCTTAGGAATCATCTCTTCGTAAGCTTCACCGCTTTCACGTGTGATCACTAGGCGACGTTTACCTTTCGTCTCTTTACCAAAGCTCACAGTACCTGTGTGCTCAGCAAGGATTGCAGGCTCTTTCGGCTTACGTGCTTCAAATAGGTCAGCAACTCGTGGAAGACCACCGGTGATATCTTTGTTACCGCCAGACTTCTGAGGAATACGTGCTAGTGTTGCACCAACACCTACTGCTGCGCCATCTTCGATGTTCACAATCGCTTTACCAGGTAGGAAGTAGTGAGCTGGCATATCAGTACCAGGGATCATTACATCGTTACCTTGCTCGTCAACAAGTTTGATAGCTGGACGCATATCTTTACCTGCTGAAGGGCGAGCTGCTGGGTCAGTTACTTCGCTTGAAGATAGACCAGTTAGGTCATCAGTTTGACGAGATACTGTTACGCCGTCGATCATATCTACGAACTGGATGCGACCTGCTACCTCAGTAATGATAGGTAGTGTGTGCGCTTCCCAGTTTGCAACTGTTTCGCCAGCTTGAACTGTATCACCATCGCCTTTGCTTAGTAGCGTACCGTAAGGCAGTTTGTGCTTCTCTTTAGTACGACCAAACTCATCAACGATAGTTAACTCTGTCGCACGAGAAGTGATAACGATCTTACCGTCATCAGCCAATACAGATTTAGCGTTGTGTAGCTTGATAGAACCGTTGTTCTTAACTTGAACACTGTTCTCTGCCGCTGCTGTCGATGCCGCACCACCGATGTGGAACGTACGCATCGTTAGCTGTGTACCTGGCTCACCGATAGACTGAGCAGCAATAACACCCACTGCTTCACCTTGGTTCACTAGGTGACCACGTGCTAGGTCACGACCGTAACATTGTGCACAACAACCGAAGTCAGAATCACACGTTACTACAGAGCGCACTTTCATGCTGTCTACTGAGTTCTCTTCCATGATTTGACACCACTTCTCATCGATCAGGGTGTTACGTGGAATAAGAACGTCTTCAGTGCCAGGTTTTAGTACGTCTTCAGCAACAACACGACCAAGAGCAAGCTCAGAAAGTGCAACTTTAACATCACCACCCTCGATGTGAGGCATCATGTCGACACCTTCGTGAGTGCCACAGTCATGTTCAGTTACAACAACGTCTTGAGCAACGTCTACTAGACGACGAGTTAGGTAACCCGAGTTCGCTGTTTTCAGTGCCGTATCCGCAAGACCCTTACGAGCACCGTGCGTTGAGATAAAGTACTGAAGTACGTTTAGACCTTCTTTAAAGTTCGCTGTGATCGGCGTTTCGATAATTGAACCATCTGGACGCGCCATCAGACCACGCATACCCGCAAGCTGACGAATCTGTGCTGCAGAACCACGAGCGCCCGAGTCCGCCATCATATAGATGCTGTTGAATGACTCTTGCTGTTCCTCTTCACCGTCACGGTTAACTACCGTTTCAGATGAAAGGTTTTCCATCATTGCTTTCGCAACACGGTCGTTGGTCGATGCCCAGATATCGATAACTTTGTTGTAGCGTTCGCCCGCAGTAACAAGACCTGATTGGTACTGTTCCTGGATTTCACGTACTTCTTCTTCCGCTTCTGCGATTTCAGTGTACTTAGCTGCAGGTACAACCATATCGTCGATACCAACAGATACACCAGAAAGTGCCGCGTATGCGAAACCTGTGTACATGATTTGGTCAGCGAAGATTACTGTGTCTTTCAGACCTAGTTTACGGTACGCCTCGTTAAGTAGGTTAGAGATTTGCTTCTTACCTAGCTTTTGGTTAACGATGCTGTACGGTAGACCAGCTGGCACGATTTGCCATAGCATTGCACGACCAACAGTGGTGTCTACCATCTTGGTTTCTGTAGTGCTGTTGCCATCTTCGTCTACAACAGTTTCTGTAATACGTACTTTAACGCGTGCGTGAAGCTCAGCTTGTTTAGTGCGGTATGCTTTCTCAGCCTCTTCTGGGCCAGAAAGGTACATGCCTTCACCTTTCACGTTGATCTTTTCACGAGTCATGTAGTACAGACCCAATACAACGTCCTGAGAAGGTACGATGATCGGATCACCTGACGCTGGCGACAGAATGTTGTTTGTCGACATCATCAGAGTACGAGCTTCAAGCTGTGCCTCTAGAGTTAGAGGTACGTGAACCGCCATTTGGTCACCATCGAAGTCCGCGTTGTACGCTGCACAAACAAGTGGGTGTAGCTGAATCGCTTTACCTTCGATCAGTACTGGTTCGAACGCCTGGATACCTAGACGGTGAAGTGTCGGTGCACGGTTCAATAGTACTGGGTGTTCACGGATTACTTCGTCTAGGATATCCCAAACGACCGCTTCTTCACGCTCTACCATTTTCTTAGCAGCTTTGATTGTAGTCGCAAGACCACGAGTCTCTAGCTTGCTGTAGATAAATGGTTTGAATAGCTCAAGTGCCATCTTCTTAGGAAGACCACACTGGTGTAGACGAAGGTATGGACCTACTGTGATTACAGAACGGCCAGAGTAGTCTACACGTTTACCTAGAAGGTTCTGACGGAAACGACCTTGTTTACCCTTGATCATATCAGCAAGAGATTTCAGAGGACGCTTGTTAGAACCTGTGATCGCACGACCACGACGACCGTTATCTAGTAGCGCATCAACAGACTCTTGCAGCATACGTTTTTCGTTACGTACGATGATGTCCGGAGCAGCTAGCTCTAGAAGACGCTTCAAACGGTTGTTACGGTTGATCACACGACGGTATAGATCGTTAAGATCAGAAGTCGCAAAGCGACCGCCATCTAGAGGTACTAGAGGACGTAGATCTGGCGGAAGTACTGGAAGTACAGTTAGGATCATCCACTCAGGGTTGTTACCCGATGCGATGAACGCTTCTACCAGCTTAAGACGCTTAGTTACTTTCTTACGCTTAGTTTCAGAGTTTGTTGTCTCTAACTCTTCACGCATTTGTTCTGCTTCAGCGTGCATATCCATAGAACCTAGTAGGTCCTTGATAGCTTCCGCACCCATCTTAGCAGTGAACTCGTCGCCCCACTCTTCTAGACGATCTAGATACTCTTCTTCAGTAAGCATCTGACCTTTTTCTAGATCAGTCATACCAGGCTCTGTTACTACGTACATTTCGAAGTACAGAACGCGTTCGATATCACGTAGAGGGATATCCATTAGTAGACCGATACGAGACGGTAGCGATTTTAGGAACCAGATGTGAGCTACTGGTGAAGCCAGTTCAATGTGGCCCATACGGTCACGACGAACTTTAGTTTGTGTAACTTCTACACCACACTTCTCACAGATAACACCACGGTGCTTCAGGCGCTTGTACTTACCACAAAGACATTCGTAGTCTTTAACTGGACCAAAGATACGCGCACAGAACAGACCATCGCGTTCAGGTTTGAACGTACGATAGTTGATCGTTTCAGGTTTTTTAACTTCACCGAAAGACCATGAACGGATCATGTCTGGTGAAGATAGACCGATTTTGATTGCATCAAATTCTTCGGTCTTATGCTGTGCTTTTAGAAAGTTTAATAAGTCTTTCACAATCAGCTCCTGTAAGGAGTTAAAAGGAGCTCACTTGCTAAAGTGAGCACCTTCTTCCAAATAATCGCTTTGATTCTCTCGACTTTCATCAAGAGAGAAAAGGATTACTCTTCGTCTTCTAGCTCGATGTTGATACCTAGCGAGCGGATCTCTTTCAACAGTACGTTGAACGATTCTGGCATGCCAGGTTCCATGCTGTGGTTACCGTCTACGATGTTCTTGTACATCTTAGTACGGCCGTTAACGTCATCCGACTTAACCGTTAGCATTTCTTGTAGCGTGTAAGCAGCACCGTATGCTTCTAGTGCCCATACTTCCATCTCACCGAAACGCTGACCACCGAACTGAGCTTTACCACCTAGTGGCTGCTGAGTTACTAGGCTGTACGAACCAGTTGAACGAGCGTGCATCTTGTCATCAACAAGGTGGTTCAGTTTCAGCATGTACATGTAACCAACAGTTACAGGACGCTCAAACGCATCACCTGTGCGACCATCAAACAGTGTTAACTGACCTGATGTTGGTAGATCTGCTAGCTCAAGAAGTGCTTTGATTGACTCTTCTGGAGCGCCATCAAATACAGGAGTCGCGATTGGTAGACCGCCACGCAAGTTCTTGATCAGAGTACGTACTTCATCATCAGATAGAGAAGCAATGTCTACTTTCTGGCGAGTGTCGCCTAGATCGTAAACTTTTTGTAGGAACTCGCGGAATTTCGCTAGTTCTTGCTGCTCTTTAACCATCTGGTTGATCTTGTCACCGATACCTTTCGCTGCCAGACCTAAGTGTACTTCTAGGATCTGACCGATGTTCATACGCGAAGGTACACCCAGTGGGTTAAGTACGATGTCTACAGGCTGACCTTTCTCATCGTATGGCATGTCTTCAACAGGGTTGATCTTAGAGATTACACCCTTGTTACCGTGACGACCCGCCATCTTATCACCAGGCTGAATGCGACGTTTAACCGCTAGGTAAACCTTAACGATCTTCAGTACACCAGGTGCTAAATCATCACCTTGAGTGATCTTACGACGCTTAGTTTCGAACTTCTTATCGAAGTCGGCTTTTAGCTCATCCCACTGCTCAGCAAGTTGCTCAAGCTGAGTTTGTAGTGCGTCATCTTCTAGCGTTAGTTCTAGCCACTTCTTACGATCAGTTGTGTCTAGTTTCGCTTCAGAGTAACCGCCTTCAATCAATACAGCTTTAACACGGTTTAGAAGGCCGCCCTCAAGAATCTGGAATTCTTCAGTTAGGTCTTTCTTCGCTTCTTTAAGCTGCATCTGTTCGATTTCAAGCGCACGCTTGTCTTTCTCTACGCCATCGCGAGTAAAGACTTGAACGTCGATGATCGTACCTGATACAGAGTTAGGTACACGTAGTGAAGTATCTTTAACGTCAGATGCTTTTTCACCGAAGATTGCACGTAGTAGCTTCTCTTCAGGCGTTAGCTGAGTTTCACCTTTAGGTGTAACTTTACCAACTAGGATGTCGCCACCCTTAACTTCAGCACCGATGTAAACGATACCTGACTCGTCTAGTTTAGACAGAGCAGACTCACCTACGTTTGGAATATCCGCTGTGATCTCTTCAGAACCAAGCTTAGTATCACGCGCCACACAAGTCAGTTCTTGGATGTGGATAGTCGTGAAACGGTCTTCTTGAACTACGCGCTCAGATACTAAGATCGAGTCTTCGAAGTTGTAACCGTTCCAAGGCATGAACGCGATACGCATGTTTTGACCAAGCGCTAGTTCACCAAGGTCTGTTGAAGGACCATCAGCAAGAACGTCACCGCGTGATACAGGCTCACCTGGCATCACACATGGGCGCTGGTTAATACATGTGTTCTGGTTAGAACGTGTGTATTTAGTCAGGTTGTAGATGTCGATACCAGCTTCACCTGGTACTAGCTCTTCTTCGTTAACTTTAACAACGATACGAGAAGCATCTACTGACTGGATTACACCACCACGTTTAGCAACTGCAGTTACACCTGAGTCAACGGCTACGTTACGTTCAATACCAGTACCAACAAGCGGTTTGTCAGCTTTCAGTGTTGGAACTGCCTGACGTTGCATGTTCGCACCCATCAATGCACGGTTCGCATCATCGTGTTCTAGGAACGGGATAAGCGATGCAGCGATAGATACAACCTGGTTTGTCGCAACGTCCATGTACTGAGCGTGCTCACGAGGGTGTAGACCAGATTCACCTTTCTGACGAGCTGTGATCAGCTCATCTGCAAAAGTACCATCTTCGTTTAGCTTAGCGTTCGCCTGTGCGATAACGAATTGGCCTTCTTCGATTGCAGATAGGTAATCTACTTCGTCTGTTACTACGCCATCTACAACGCGACGGTATGGTGTCTCTAGGAAACCGTACTCGTTACAACGCGCAAACGCAGATAGAGAGTTGATCAGACCGATGTTTGGACCTTCAGGCGTTTCGATAGGACATAGACGACCGTAGTGAGTTACGTGTACGTCACGTACTTCGAAGCCAGCACGTTCACGAGTTAGACCGCCAGGACCCAATGCAGAAATACGACGCTTGTGCGTTACTTCTGATAGCGGGTTGTTTTGGTCCATGAACTGTGAAAGCTGTGAAGAGCCAAAGAATTCTTTAACTGCCGCAGAAATTGGCTTCGCGTTGATCAAGTCTTGAGGCATGATTGCGTCAAGATCGCCTAGGCTTAGACGCTCTTTAACTGCACGCTCAACACGTACTAGACCTACACGGAACTGGTTCTCAGCCATTTCGCCTACAGAACGGATACGACGGTTGCCTAGGTGGTCGATATCGTCCACTTCGCCCTTACCGTTACGGATCGCGATCAGCTTCTTCATCACTTCGATGATATCAGTTTCATCAAGTGTGCCTTGCTCTTGAGCATCTTCACGGCCGATAGAGCTGTTGAACTTCATACGACCAACAGTCGATAGATCGTAACGCTCTTCAGAGAAGAATAGGCTTTCGAATAGAGCTTCTGCAGCTTCTTTTGTTGGCGGCTCACCAGGGCGCATCATGCGGTAGATTTCTACCAATGCAGAAATACGATCAACCGTGCTGTCGATACGTAGTGTTTCTGACATGAATGGACCATGGTCTAGATCGTTCGTGAATAGAACTTCTAGCGCTTTGTGGCCAGCCTGAGATAGGTTCGCTAGTGCTTCCAGGCTGATTTCCTGGTTAGCGTTAACAATGATCTCGCCTGTTGCTTCATTGATATAATCTTTTGATGCAACTTTACCTACGATGTACTCAACTGGTACTTCGATGTGATCAACACCATCTTTTTCTAGTTGGCGGATATGACGAGCTGTTACGCGACGACCCTGCTCAACGTAAACTTTACCATTTGCTTCGATGTCGAATGACGCAGTTTCACCACGTAGACGATCAGGAACCAACTCCATCAATAGAGTTTGGTCTTTCACTTCGAAGTTCACTTTCTCGAAGAAGATATCTAGGATTTCTTCTGTCGACTTACCTAGTGCTCGAAGGATGATCGATGCTGGTAGCTTACGACGGCGGTCGATACGAACGTACAAGTTATCCTTAGGATCAAACTCGAAATCAAGCCATGAACCACGGTAAGGAATAACACGTGCGTTGTATAAAACTTTACCTGAAGAGTGGGTCTTACCCTTATCGCTGTCGAAGAACACGCCTGGGCTTCGGTGCAGCTGGGATACGATAACCCTCTCGGTACCGTTGATTACGAAGGTACCATTGTCTGTCATGAGTGGAATTTCACCCATGTAGACTTCTTGTTCTTTAATGTCTTTTACAGTACCTGCTGGCGCGTCTTTATCAAAGATAACTAGGCGTAGTTTTACACGTAGTGGCTTTGAGTAAGTTACACCGCGGATTTGACATTCTTTAACGTCAAAAACTGGCTCACCAAGACGGTAGCTAACGTATTGCAGCTCAGAATTGCCGTTGTAGCTCTGAATCGGAAATACAGAACGGAAAGCGGCTTCAAGACCGTATTGACCTTCAGGATCCTGTTCGATAAATTTGTCGAACGAATCGAGCTGGATCGATAGCAGGTATGGAATGTCCAAAACTTGTGGACGAGTACCAAAGTCCTTACGGATGCGCTTTTTCTCGGTATAAGAGTAAACCATGGGGTTCCTCAGCTCGCTGATAAGTGACCCAAACTGTCCGCCCGCTCCTAGTTACTTAAGGGGGGTAAGGGACAGTGACTAATATAGCTGTTTACTGTAGTGACATTTCATTTCGTAAGAATGAAATGTTTTTTGCATGGATATCAGGCGCTTAAACAGCGGGAAAATTCGCCTATACCCTACAGCGCAAAAAGGCCGGTGGTTAAAAAACCACCAGCCAATTAGCCGTTAGGCTAAGAAACTATGCAATAATTACTTAACAGCAACAGTTGCACCAGCTTCTTCTAGCTGAGCTTTAAGAGCTTCAGCTTCTGCTTTCTCAACACCTTCTTTAAGAGGTGCTGGAGCGCCGTCTACTAGAGCTTTAGCTTCTTTAAGACCTAGGCCAGTTGCGCCACGTACTGCTTTGATTACAGCAACTTTGTTACCGCCAGCAGCTTCTAGGATTACGTCGAATTCAGTTTGCTCAGCAGCAGCTTCGCCTGCAGCAGCGCCGCCAGCTACAACAGCAGCAGCAGCAGAAACACCGAATTTCTCTTCCATTGCTTCGATTAGTTCAACAACTTGCATTACAGACATTTCTGCAACTGCGTCTAGGATTTGCTCGTTAGTAATAGACATAACAATTCTCTTTTAAGTCAACAATAAGTTTATTAAGCAACCAGTAAAAAGCAAGGCTTATGCCGCTGCTTCTTGTTTTTGATCGCGGATAGCTGCGATAGTACGCGCCAGCTTGCCAGCCGAAGCTTCTTTCATGCACATCATTAGGCGTGCAATTGCTTCGTCGTAAGTTGGTAGTGTTGCTAGTACTTCAGCGTCAGTTAAAGCGCCTTCAAATGCAGCAGCTTTGATCTCGAAATCTTTGTTCTCTTTAGCGAAGTCTTTGAAAAGACGCGCTGCAGCACCTGGGTGCTCATTAGAGAATGCGATTAGAGTAGGACCAGTGAAAGTGTCAGTTAGACACTCGTACTCAGTACCTTCAACCGCACGACGAGCAAGAGTGTTACGAACAACTCTCATGTAAACGCCAGCTTCACGAGCTTGTTTACGTAGAGAAGTCATCGCGCCAACTTGAACGCCACGAGAATCAGCTACAACTGCAGAAAGTGCACCACTGGCAGCTTCGTTGACTTCAGCAACAATTGCTTTTTTGTCTTGAAGGTTTAAAGCCATCTTGGATTTACTCCTGGTTGTCGTTACACCACTCACTATCATCACGACAGTGAGAGCTATTGAGGTGCTTCCCCAGAAGAAAGTTAACTATATTACATAGAGCTTTCTGTCAGTTCGGGCACCATCTACGTAGGATAATTAAGTTTGCTTTTACACAAACACCTACGGTCTTGGACGGAGACTGGGTCTTAATTCATTTCGAACTAGGAGACAGTTCAAAGAACCAAAGTTCAGCCCCAACCACAAATATTAGGCGCAAAATTATACACTAATTTTGCGCCTAAGCAAATAAATTATGCTTGAGTGTTCAGGCTAGCCTGATCAACAGCAACACCAGCACCCATAGTAGTAGAGATGCTTACTTTCTTCAGGAAAGTACCTTTCGCTGAAGATGGCTTAGCTTTCTTCAGAGCAACTAGAAGTGCTTCTAGGTTCTCTTTGATCTGCTCAGCAGAGAAGTTTGCTTTACCGATAGTAGTGTGGATGATGCCGTTTTTGTCGTTACGGTAACGAACCTGACCAGCTTTAGCGTTTTTAACTGCTTCAGCAACGTTAGGAGTTACAGTACCAACTTTAGGGTTTGGCATAAGACCGCGAGGACCTAGGATAGTACCTAGTTGACCTACAACGCGCATTGCATCTGGAGAAGCAACAACTACGTCAAAGTTCATTTCGCCTTTCTTAACTTGCTCAGCAAGATCTTCCATACCTACGATGTCTGCGCCAGCTTCTTTAGCTGCTTCAGCGTTAGCACCTTGAGTGAACACTGCAACGCGGATTTCGCGGCCAGTACCGTGAGGTAGTACAGTTGCACCACGTACGTTCTGGTCAGATTTACGAGCATCAATGCCAAGGTTAACAGCAACGTCTACAGACTCAACGAATTTAGCAGTCGCTAGTTCTTGAAGAAGAGCAACAGCTTCGTTGATTTCGTATTCTTTAGTTACGTCAACTTTTTCGCGGATTACGCGCATGCGCTTAGTTAGTTTTGCCATCTTATTAACCCTCTACCACTAGGCCCATTGAACGAGCAGTACCAGCGATAGAACGCTTCATCGCTTCGATGTCAGCACCAGTCATATCAGCAGCTTTAGTTTCTGCGATTTCTTGGATTTGAGCGTCAGTTACAGTACCAACTTTTTCAGTGTTTGGACGACCTGAACCAGACTTAACGCCAGCAGCTTTCTTAAGAAGAACAGCAGCAGGTGGAGTCTTAGTTACGAACGTGAAAGAACGGTCGCTGTATACTGTGATAACTACTGGAGTTGGTAGACCTTTCTCAATAGATTCTGTTTTTGCGTTGAACGCTTTACAGAATTCCATGATGTTCACACCGTGTTGACCTAGTGCAGGACCTACTGGTGGACTAGGGTTAGCCATACCAGCAGCAACTTGTAGCTTGATGTAAGCTTCAACTTTCTTAGCCATGATAATTCCTAAGTTTGGGTACAAACGCTAATCGCGGATCAGCTCCCCGTTTGTGTAAGAAACTTTTTACTTCACTTGAAGTAAAAAGGCGCGAAATTATAGTCATAATCCGCGCCTTATACAACCCTAAAAAGGTGATTTTTTATACTCTTTAACGAAGAGTCTTAGTCCAGCTTTTCAACCTGACCAAATTCAAGCTCAACTGGTGTCGCACGACCAAAGATCGATACAGACACTTTCAGGCGGCTCTTCTCGTAATCCACTTCTTCAACAGTACCGTTGAAGTCAGCAAATGGACCTTCGTTAACACGTACCACTTCACCCGCTTCGTACATTGTACGCGGACGAGGCGCTTCACTCGCTTTCTCAAGACGATTAAGAATCGCGTCAGCCTCTTTATCCGTGATAGGTGCCGGACGGTCTGAGGTACCACCAATGAAGCCCATGACACGCGGCACACTGCGTACTAGGTGCCATGATTCATCGTTCATAATCATCTGAACAAGGACGTAACCTGGGAAGAACTTACGCTCAGATTTGCGACGCTGACCCGCGCGCATTTCCACTACTTCTTCAGTAGGAACCAGTACTTCACCGAATAGCTCTTCCATGCCGTGCATTTTGATATGCTCGCGCAGAGATTGAGCTACACGACCTTCAAATCCAGAGAAGGCTTGAACCACATACCAGCGTTTTTTTGGAGCTTCACTCATGAATAAAAACCCTCTATACCCCAGTTGCTAGAGCTACTAGACGAACCATAATTCCGTCAATACCCCATAGCACTAGAGCCATTACAATACTTACAGCTAAAACGATCAGTGTTGTTTGCATGGTTTCTTGGCGAGTAGGCCAAACAACTTTACGTACTTCCATACGAGATTCTTTTGCAAAACTGATCGCTGCTTTACCTTTAGTCGTTGTTGCTGCAACGCCTAAGGCAGCTGCAATAAGAACAACAACGCCTGCAGCACGAACCACTACAGACATTTCACCATACAGGTAATTACCCACAACAGCGGCAGCTGCCAATACGAAAGCGGCTACCCACTTAAACGTATCTGCTGCGTTTGAGCTATCAGGAGTTTCAGCATTATTTGCTTTCATAAAACCAACCTGTTACAAGTCTTAATATAGACGACAACAACCCCGCTGTTGCAGGGCAAACTCCATATCGCTGAAAAAATCAGCGTACTCTTCTTAAGATTAAGCCTCTTTGCTTAATCTTGCTCTGCGCCCAACCCACTTCTGAACAAGAAAACAGCAAAAATAATGTTGAGTGCAGAAAAAGGGCATCAAATGATGCCCTTTTTGCTACTGGTTCGTCAAATCTAATTCAAGATTTTCCGAAAGCATCGCTAATTCGCTATGAATTAGTCGAAGATCTTAGCAACAACACCAGCACCTACTGTACGGCCACCTTCACGGATCGCGAA
>NZ_JALNTL010000021.1:0-33966 GCF_023161825.1 Vibrio sp. 2CM40D | reverse complement strand
GTACCAAACAAACTACTGCCAAATTTTTAGGTCAGAAACATGATTTTGACTGCTAGCTTTTTCTGGCGACTAACGCCGCATTAAGGTGTGAGCAACGCTGCCACCTACACTAAACCGTTGCGCCGTAAACACGAAACCCAACCTTGAACTGAAAATGCCAAGCGTTGAGAATCACGCTTAAATGCTTTGTTATGTTTGTTGAATTAGCAGCCGCATTATCTATTAGAAACGACATCTTATTTTTAGTTTCTTACCACTCACAGTAGTTTTTAGAATTAGGCTTGTCCGGATCAAGAATTTGAACACAGAAGTTGTTTGACAGTTTATATTCACCGATAGCTGCTCTTACAGCATCCGATGTAACAGCAGATGAAAAATCAAACAAAAATGGTAAAATATCTCTACTTTTATCCCATTCTTTAGACAAATCTTCCGCAACATCTAAACCCAAATTCCAATGCCCTTCATTCATGCTGGAAAAATCATATAACTTCCATGCTGCAATATCATCCAATGATGCGGAATCTCCAGATTCATAGAAAGAAACTTCTATCTTAGAGTGCCACGGAAACACCCCAATATCGATCAGATCAATTTCTTTATCTGACAACCTTTCAAGGTTTGAACGAAAATATTCGAGAAGGGCTTTCTCTATTTTTTTTATACAATATTCCATTTTTTCCTCGGAGAACATAACGCCCTGTTAAGGGGTGAGCAACGCAATACCAAAGTTGCCGCATACCACCTTAATCACTAAAACCAACGCATAGTGAAAATGCCACGCGTTGCGAATCCCTCTTGAACAGTTTGTTATGTGCTTACTCCAGCAACCCTAGAGACAACAACGACACAACAACATCCATTTGGCTATTATGCACTTTAGACTCGGAGCCACATGACTGAACCCAGAGTTTTTTGATGTTATTTTGCATGCTTGGATTTTCGTTTAGCAGCCTAACTGCCTCTAAAGCATATTGTTTATTTAAAACTGATTTTGTATAGCTTCCTTTGGGCACGCCAACGACAAAGCCACTTTCGGCTAAACCTAGAAAAGCGTTTTTTGGACACTCTTTTTTGATGGAAGTAGCATTGTCCTTGAACTCTTTTTCTGCAGCTGTATTCCAAGCTTCAACTGGACAGACTCCAGTTTGAGCGATGTGAGTAGCTGCTACAGCAACATCACCATATTTGTTCATTTGAACTCCTGCACATAACGCCTTGTTAAGGTGTGAGGCACGCAATACCGAAGCCTCCGCATAACGCCTTAACCACTAAAACCAACGCATAGTAAAAATGCCACGCGTGCCGAATCACTCTTGAACAATTTGTTAGCATACTTTTTCAATGCTCATAGATCATTAAGTGATTCTCTTAGTTTATCCATAGTTTGAATTCCAAGCTCACTACTAACCCAACCGTACTGGTCGCCATGAAACCTAGGGAAAATATGCAAATGGTAGTGATCGAGCTCGTTAAAATGAGGAGTCTCTCCATTGTTTTGCATAAAGCCGATACCATCAGGATTGAACTTAGCTTCTATACGTTTATATAAATCTCTTGCAACGTCGGTGATCTCAAAAAATACAGACTCAGGCAGGTCAATGAAAGTACGGTATTGAGTCTTAGGACAAATTAAAATATGCCCAAAGTTGATTGGATCATGGTCTGCAAAAGCTATAACTTGGTCAGATTCGTACACGATGACCGAGTCAATTTCACGATTAACAATTTGTTCGACTATCGTAGCCATCTGAACTCCTATCAAAGTATGCTAACGCCGCGTTAAGGGGTGAACAACGCTATACCACCCAACTTAAACCATTATGCCATATACACAAAAGCCAAACTTTGAACCAAAACTGCCAAGCGTTGAGAATCCCTCTTGAACGCTTTGTTATGTTTGTTATAACGACTTCACCCGCTCTATTACTTTGTCATATTCATCACGGTGTTTTGAACTGTGCAGGCACTCCTCTTTGGTACTAAAAACAGATCTGTTAGTAACGAAAACACAACGCCAATTAAAACAGCTCTCTGCGCTTTTGAAACTCTATCACGCTGCTATTGCGAATACATCTTAAACGCTTTGTTCTGCTTTATTTTTCTTGTTGATCGCATCAATGATGCCAGCAGCAATAACAAACAAAGTACCATTCAAGAATATCAGTAAACCAACAGTTTCATGAATCGAGCTTTTAGCCCCAGAAAAAACAACAAAGCCCAAAAAGTAAAGTAAAACGCCAACAGCAAAGAATAAAATTTGCATGATAAAGATCCTTATAATTTCAATTAAAAACATAACGCCGCATTAAGGGGCAGCAACGCGCTACCGCCAAACTTCAATTTAACACCGTAAACGCAGATGCCAAGATTTAAATTAAACTCGCCACGCGTTGACTGTCCCTCTTGAATGCTTTGTTAGTTGCCAAGCCTAACGCTTTGATTTGAAGTTAATTGCCGCTTTGCCAACACGAACTTTACGTGTTTTGGCAAACTTAAATCAGGCGCAGTTTCAAAGCGACTGTCACTGAAACCACTTGGAACACAAAACGCCGTAGAAAGCGGACTGACAAAACCTAAGAGCTCTTTTGGAAAGACAATGCTACAGAGCGAGCTTTCAACAAGTAAATCGGCTTCTGAAACAGAAACCCCAAACCACACAAGAAACTAAAACACGATTTTGACAAACCCAAATCGCTAGAAATTGAAATACGGCAACCTAGCCAACAATACACGGACATTAACCCTAAATATTCTGCATTAGCTGAGTTTTCCTCGTTGGTAACTAACGCCGCATTAAGGTGTGAGCGACGCTTGGCTATACTTGAGCGAAGCGAAAATGCCAAGCGTTGCGAATCACTCTTAAATGCTTTGTTAGCAGTAATTTTTGCGTTTAGAATACTAAACTAATGGAGTATAAATTTTAAGGTAAATAAATGGAACAATTGGAGTTCTTCAGCGTACCAAGTCCTTGCGTGGGTGTATGTACTATCGATGCAGAAGGCTACTGCCAAGGCTGTATGCGCAAACGAGAAGAACGTTTTAATTGGTTGAGCATGACTCCAGCGCAACAACTTCATGTAATAAAACTCTGTCGCCAAAGATACATGAGTAAAATGAGGTCTAGAGGACAAACTCAAGACCTATTCGACAAAGTCAAAGAGCATCTCGACAGCAATAACTTACAGCTTGATTTCAATATTAGACATGAAATCGAAGTGAAAGTATTTCAGCAAAATGACCTTGATAGCCTATCTGACAAAGCAATCAGAGCTTTATTTAAGATTCTTGAGATCATAGTATTACCTTTTATTCTATCGTGCTTAGCGACTCTATACATGGAGCAGTCAGATAAAATCCGAACCGTCTTTCAGGGTCTTACATCTACCAAAGAAGTAAAACATGAGATCAGAAATAATACATTTGATAATTCATTTCAAAACTATCGAATAGTTATCGCAACCAAACTAAATCTGAGAGAACACCCCACAACTAAGAGTGCCGTAATGGGGACATTGCCTCTTGGCGATGTGTTAGAAACTTTGGACGCTGAAGACCGACACTGGCTCTATGTCCGAGTAGAATTAGATGGTGAGATAGTCACGGGTTGGGTATATCGCCGTTACACTAAGCGACTAAAGACGCATGGAAGTGCCAGATGATTACTGCTAACGCCGCATTAAGGGGTGAACAAAGCATTCCACCCAAGCTAAACCATTGTGCCGTAAACACTAAAGCAAATTAAAACCAAAACTGCCAAGCGTTGTGAATCCCTCTTAAATGCTTTGTTATAACTCAGTTTCGTCAATGTACTCTATCTGCTTACTCACAGAAACTGCTAAAGCTATTGCGAAAATAATGGCAATAAAGACTCTAAGAAATGTAGATGGAATGAGAGATTGTGTAGAAATGACAAATGGGCCAGCAAAACCGCCGGATATAGCTCCTAGATAAGTTCGCCTCTTACTCCATTTCATCAGCGAACCACATTCAATACAACGATACTTCGTCCAATGAGAACTAAAGAAAAACCAGCTAAGTGCAACATTTTTCCGGCACTTGGGACATTGTCTAGACTTCATAATAGCCTCGTAAAATTAAACCACGGCTGATATGAAACTACCCGGCTAAAGAAACATCAAATATACTGGCTAAACTTTCGAGCAAGTTCATGAGTTATAACGCCTTGTTAAGGTGTGAGGCATGCAATACCGAAGGTTCCGCATAACACCTTAACCACTAAAACCAACGCATAGTAAAAATGCCACGCGTGCCGAATCACTCTTGAACAATTTGTTATACGAATTTCTTCAGTGCCAACACTTGCTGTTCAAATAACTCACAATCTGACTTTGAGTATGACTTAGCGACATTAACCCATTGAACGCCCGTTTCATCTATGTGACGAAACTCGACTTGAAGTGCATATTTAGAACAACGAAAAAGAGCAAAAACCAAACCTACAACCGTCAGACTAAGAACTAAAACTAGTAGCCATTGTGGCACCTCTTCCAACCTTGGAATAACTAACCAAACTGCCCCTGAAAAAACACATACCCAGAATAAAACTTGACCTAAATTATCAAGAAAACTTAACTTTTTAACCCTAACATTGTTTATCTTAGACAAAGGATATGAGTCTTTCTTAAACCTGAACTCTTTTGAATCCAAGTTAAAATCATTACTTTTGTACATAATTTCCCTCTATTCGTATAACGCCTTGTTAAGGTGTGAGGCACGCAATACCTAAGCCTCCGCATACCACCTTAACCACTAAAACTGACGCATAGCAAAAATGCCAAGCGTGCCGAATCACTCTTGAACAATTTGTTAGGCGAGAAATTATCAAGAATTATGTGGAAGGGAGAACTAGTTCTCCCTTGAGATACTAATAATCAAGAAGCATGTCATCTCCAATGCCTGCGTCAGGTTCTGAAGACGGATTAGTAGGTAGTTTAGGTTGATTAGCTGCAATATTATTATGAGCGTTATTAATTACTTCCATATCTCCGTTTGGAAGACATGGATGAGTTTGATTCAAATCTCCAAACTTAGTGAGACTAAGCACGTCCATCTCACTCAGAGTGCACTCCCTTTTTTGACGTTTACATGCGACTTGGATTGTTTCGAGTATATACGCAGGCGAGTGCCCCCTTTCATGTAATGTCATCACGTTGCTCATACTTTTTAAAGTATTGAGTTCCTTTTGGGAAACTGTCATTGCTCTCTCCTCTTGTGGTGTACTCAAAGCTCAAAACTTTGAGCCTCAATTTAGAATAGGAGACTGACGCCATTAGCACAAAATATTGATGCTTTGCACTAAACTTTATCGCCTAACGCCGCATTAAGGTGTGAACAACGCGTCCACTGAACTAAACAACACCACCGTAAACACCGAACTCAACGATGAAATGGAAAATGCCAAGCGTTGAGAATCACTCTTAAATGCTTTGTTATACAAATATTGCCCACTTCGCATGTAATACCCCACACGTGAACAAAATCAGTGAACTTACAAACCCCAACAAACTAGCAATAAGGGAGTAAATCCAACGGTTGCTCATCTGAAGATAATCTCCAGGCTCCATAACAAACTCTCTTGATTCATGTAGCTGCAACTGCGAAGCAAATTGAAGAGATAACACCCTTAGCGCGTAGCAAATGACAGCAACAACCATTCCAGATACAAAGAGTGTCATAGCTGTACCGAACAAACTCCAATCAGAAAACTTATCTTGCTTATCAATCGCACCACCAAGAAACGTCATAAGCCCAGCTGCGGCTGCACCATTCAAAGTGAATGCCCATTTTATCGTGGTGTCCAAGCCCAATTGGATACTCTTAAAATATTCTAGTTTATGCTCTATTGACATATTTCCCTCATTTGTATAACGCCGCGTTAAGTGGTGAACAACGACAACCACCAAACCTAAATCATTGTGCCGTAAACACTAAATTCAAAGCAAACCGAAAATGCCAAGCGTTGTGAATCCGTCTTGAACGCTTTGTTAGCCATACTCTCACCGCAATTTTTTGACCAAGTAATGTACGGCTGTAGATACTGGGTAGTTTTCTAACGTCATTTGGCACGAATAGCCATTCTTTTCATAAAATGGACGAGCTTGAAAGCTGAATGTCTCGACCTGTGCATATTGGCAACCTTGTGACGCGGCATGTTCTTCAAGTTGCTTGAGTAGATGTGTTCCCATGTTGCTTCCACGCAACGACTCTGCGACCCACAACAACTTAACATGGAGCCAATTACCCCAAATTTCTGCGGTAATACCTGCTATTTTGTCTTGTTCATCGTTGTAAACATAGATTGCTACTGGATGCTCAACTACGCCTTCGAGGTGCTCATCATTGTATTTTCTAAGATGTGAGCGGATTTCCTCAATGTCGCTAATTTTCGGGTTCGAATCTAACTCAATTTTCATAGTTATTCCTTGTATGGCTAACGCCCTGTTAAGGTGTGAGCAACGCAATACCAATGCTCCCGCATACCACCTTAACCACTAAAACTAACGCATAGTAAAAATGCCACGCGTTGCGAATCACTCTTAAACAGTTTGTTATGTGTTGGCTAAATTGACAGAAAGACTATTCTCACTATGATCAATTTTTAGCTTAACATTCTTCCCGCTTGCCACGCTTAAGAAGACATTGAGAACATTAACCAATTGAATGTAATACAGTTCTTTCTTACTGTCATAGTCAGAAACAAAATAGAACCCCACACAGAAGCTCTCATCAGGCACAAATGGCGAAAAGTGAACGCTATGAACAAATTGGTGGCACATTTTCTTTAGGCTAAACAGCTTAGCAAAGCCCTTGCTGTGATTGTAATTACGAATCCATTTTTCTGATTTAGCTTCTTCGCAAGAAGGATAAGCTGTTAATGTCCAATTCAGGCTGGATACGCGTTGATCCAAATGCCCGCTTTCCTGTAACTTCCGAATAGCGTAAAACCCAACAAATATCGATTTTTCAACCTCATATTCTAGCCGTTCACTCCACTCTCCAGAGCGATAAAGTCCCTCTAGAAAATGTGCTGAGGCTTTAAGTTCATCCAGCCAATATTGCTTTAGACGTGCATCAATCATTATTACCTCGTAAACACATAACGCCCTGCTAAGGGGTGAGCAACGCAATACAAAAGCCGCCGCAAACCACCTAAATCACTAAAATCAACGCATAGTAAAAATGCCACGCGTTGCGAATCCCTCTTGAGCAGTTTGTTAGTCGCGAGGCACCGAGCGACAATTTTAAGCCGAACCAAACTTTGCAAACAACAAACTTTATGTGCTTTGATGCACTTAAATCAGGCGTAGTTTCAAAGCGGCTAGTCAATGAAACCACTTGGAACAAACAACGCCGCAGAAAACGGACTGACAACACCAAAAAACGCTTTTGGAAAACCAATCTCACAGTGCGGACTTTCAACAAAGTCACTGAAACCACGTGGAACTTACCACACCAGAGAAAACGTCTTTTCAGCGAGTAAATTTGCTTTTGAACCAACAAACTCACCGAGCAGATTTGCAGCCAAAAACAAATTATCGATTGCCCTGCTCTGTCAGCACCAAAGAACAAAGCAACCGCTAGAGCACTTGCAAAACGTTGGACTTTAAACAGCTGAAACTGAGTTTTGACCATCGATGATAAATCTGTGTATCAAACAAACAGCTGCCAAATTTTGAGCTCAGAAACATGATTTTGATTGCTAGCTTTTTCTGGCGACTAACGCCGCGTTAAGGGGCAGCAACGCAATACCACAAACTTCAATTTACCACCGAAAACACAGACGCCAAGATTTGAACCAAATTCGCCACGCGTTGACTGTCCCTCTTGAACGCTTTGTTATATGCGTACTCGAAGCTACAAAGTAACTGCTTCAATTTTGTTTCCATCCAAGTCTCTAACAAATGCCGCATAGTAGCTTTCACCATATTCTGGCCTTAGACCAGGCTTTCCTTCACAAGTGCCACCCAATTCGAGTGCAGTAGTATAAAAGAGGTCGACGGACTCCTTTGATGGAGCATTGAAAGCTATATGTGCGCCATTACTCGGATTGGCTACTCTTTCGCATAACTCGCTAATATTGGGGCCAAATCAGGGTTGGCCTCTATCACTTCCATGTCAATTTTCCTCATAAGCACATAACGCCCTGTTAAGGGGTGAACAACGCTACCACCCCAGCCTAACCATTGTGCCGTAAACACTAAAGCTAATTCAAACCAAAACCGCCAAGCGTTGTGAATCCCTCTTGAACAGTTTGTTAGTTGCCAAGGCTAAGGCTTTAACTTGAAGTTGATTGCAGCTTTGCCAACACTAGATTTACGTGTTTTGAACAACTCAAATCAGGCGCAGTTTCAAAACGCCTGTCACTGAAACCACTTGGAATTTACAACGCCGTAGAAAACAGGCTTTGAACACCAAACAAACCTTTTGGAACGACAATGCAGCAGAGCAGGCTTTCAACTAATAAAGCGGCTTCTGAAGCAGAAAACCAAACCAAGAAAGAAACCAAAGCACGATTTTCGCAAACCCAAACAACTAGAAATTGAAATACGAAAACCTAGCCAAAAACACATGGACATTAGCCCTAAACATTCTGCTTTAAGTACATTTTTCCTCGTTGGCAACTAACGCCCAATTAAGGTGTGAGCCACGCTACCACTGCACTCAAATTGGACACCGTAAACACCAAACTTAACCCAAACCAAAAATGCCAAGCGTGGGGAATCACTCTTAAATTGTTTGTTAAGTGTTTTGTACCCATGTTCTTGATTTAGTTACTTCCCATTCGGTCTTTAGAATGTTCTGCAGTTCAGTCAATATTGCATCAATCGACTCATCTGTAACTTGTGAAGGATTATTGTATAACGCTAATCGCATTTGATTTAGCAATATCAAGAGATTCTCAGTCTGGGAGTCGCTTGGTTTAAACAATAATACTATTTTCGAATACAGTTGATAAAACTCTGCTCGGGATTCTATATATTTTGACTCATACTTATCGCACGCATCTAGATGATTCTGATTGCCTGATGGTGTACCAGACATATGCACGGAATGTTCAAACTCACGTTGCTTTAACGTGTAATACACTTTGCATTGATGGAGTACTTTAGATAGTTCAGAACTGGTGCCTCTAACTTCTTGAATCCATTGATGACGGAACTCTGATATTTTGTTTTGATGTTCAGCGTCTTTAGCTTCATTTGCCAATATGGTTTGCTTTTCTAAAGTAGCTTGAGATAGCCTATTTTGAGATTCAACAGATTTTCTATTGCTGCGGTATGTCACTGTCGCAGCACAAACTACAACGCAAATGGTTACCAAAAATGGAATATTAGAAAACATAATATCCATAAAGTCTTTTGACGACTGTACTAACTCAATTGGTATAGTACTTTCGGCTTTAATCAGTACATCAGAATCTATTTTTGCCACTATATTCTCCTAAACACTTAACGCCGCATTAAGGTGTGAGCGACGCTTGGCTATACTTGAGCGAAGCGAAAACGCCAAGCGTTGCGAATCACTCTTGAATGCTTTGTTATGTGTCTTTGATAAAATATGGATTGTCAATTTCATTGAAACTGAACTCAACCTTCTTTGCTTCAAACACGGAGCAATTCACTAGTTTGGCAGATTCCAGATCAAACAAAGCTATATTGTACCCATCAGATAGAGAGCTTTTGTAGGCCAACCCATCGTAACCTAACGATTTAAACAACTCTGCTATCATTTGAGTTGGAGCATAATCGGACCTAAGGTCATTATTCAGTGTTGGTTGGGAAAAAGCATTATCAATAAATGCCCAAACATTTTTTATCACATCCTCGGCTGGAGGCTCTTGAAAAAAGAAATGTGTAGCCTCACCATGATGTATTGAACAGTCAACAATTTTAAGCTCTTTTATTGTTTCAAATTGCCCCGCAGAAATAATAGAACCTAGCCAAGGGCGGACCTCAGACATTGCCGTGTTTGCCGTTGTTGCAAGATATAGACACGGAATACCCTTAGAATTCGCTCGACCTTCTGACGCACTATCGACTAAAGGTTTCATTCTTGTAGGAGAAAACGCCGAAGGCTTTTCTGCTACAACTTCATCACCTTCCCTGATCTCTTCCCAATCATGACCGTTTTGAGCACGCCATAAAACAGTTCCCTTTTCAAGCACCTTAGCTCGACTTCCACAAGTATCAGCCACTGCATCGAGGAAAGCTTTAGAATCATCATCTAAAATATATCGGGACTTATGTTTTACTGTATGGCTAAACTCCAGAAAGGCACGCCAAGACTTAAAGCTCATATTTTCTCCTTGAATACTCGGGGGCTTGCACACATAACGCCGCATTAAGGGGTGAACAACGCATTCCACCCAAACTAAACCATTGTGCCGTAAACACTAAATTTAGTTCAAACCAAAACTGCCAAGCGTTGTGAATCCCTCTTGAATGCTTTGTTATGCGTGCGTTACCTGCATATTTTTAACCAATCTTTCTCAGTTGGCATCGTATCAAATTTCGGTATACCGTCATTTATAAAACCCACGTCCCAGCTAGCGTGAGAGCCAACATAAACATGAGCAGAAACTTTTGTATCCACGGGCTCGGACAGCAGACCTGCTGGCACCCAATATGAATCACCGCTTGAGCTAATATTCGGTACTGGGCTACCGCATTGACAGCAAAACTCAGATTTAAAACCTGAGTTCGTAGAAAATGACCTAATTTGATGTTCGCCGGAACGCCACTTAAAATTTGATGCTTCAACTATCAACGCTGAATTTGATGAAGAACCCGATACCTTGCGACACAAAGAACAATGGCATTGATAGATGGGTGGCAATTCGCCTGACAACTCAAACGAAACCTCTCCACACAAACAGTTTCCTTTCAAATTTAATTCTTCCTTGTTAATTAGTGCGCATAACGCCCTGTTAAGGGGTGAACAACGCAATACCGATGCCGCCGCATACCACCTTAATCACTTAAACCAACGCATAGTGAAAATGCCACGCGTTGTGAATCCCTCTTGAACAGTTTGTTATATGCGTACTGGCACCGATCACCACACATGCAACTTAAAGTAAATCAAGAAAGATGCTATGAGAATAAGACCACACCAAGCGAAAAATACGAAGGCTTTCGCCTCAGTTTCTGCTTCTTCCATATCTGGAAGTAAAGCCATGAAATAGCATCCGATTGGAACTAATTCGTACATTTTACCTGCATATTGGTTATTCATGCCTAAGAAAGGTGGAACATACAAATACAGAGCTGAATAGCTGACAAAAAAGATAGTAACTAAAATTCTGTTCCAACCTATCTCTTCGCCTTCTTGGTACAGCTTAAATAACAGGTAGATAGCACCCAATATTGCTAGTATCAAAAACATCCTGTTCAGAAATCCCTAAAGCATATAACGCCGCATTAAGGGGTGAACAACGCCACCACCCAACCTAAGCTATTGTGCCGTAAGCACTAAAGCTGATTCAAACCAAAACTGCCAAGCGTTGTGAATCCCTCTTGAATGCTTTGTTAGTTGCCAGACCTAACGCTTTCATTTGAAGTGGATTGCCGCTTTGCCAACACTAGTTTTACGTGTTTTAAGAAACTTAAATCAGGCGCAGTTTGAAAACGACTGTCACTGAAACCACTTGGAACACACAACGCCGTAGAAAGCGGACTATCAAACCTAAGAGCTCTTTTGGAAAAACAATGCTATAGAGCTAGCCTTCAACAAGTAAATCGGCTTCTGAAACAGAAAACCCAAATCACTAGAAATTGAAATACGAAAATCTAGCAAAAAACACACAGACATTAACCCTAAATATTCTGCTTTAAGTGGCGTTTTTTTCCGTTGGCAACTAACGCCCTGTTAAGGTGTGAGCAACGCAATACAAAAGCCTCCGCAAACCACCTTAAACACTAAGCGCAACGCATAGTAAAAATGCCACGCGTTGCGAATCACTCTTAAACAGTTTGTTATGCAGCTTTAGCAATTAAGTTCTTGCTGTCTCATACGAATACTCTTATCTCGTGTTTTCAAGTGAATTTTAAATACTTGCTCTTTAGAGAGAGTTATAGCATTTGCTTTTTTTACTCTTTCCAGCTCAGATTTAAATAATTCAGGATTATTATTTAATTCATTTAGTAAAGAGTTTGCTTGAGCCTGAGTGAGAGGAGAACTCCATCGCTCTCCTGATTCATCTATTACAGCCCATGCCTCTTCAGCATTAATACCCAAACTGTTAAGTTCTTCTTTTGTTACCTTTATTATTTTAAATCCCATAGCATTACAACCTTAATATGAAGATTTTCTAAAATACATTATTAGTACAACAACGCAATCATTATCACTTAGAATATTTCTAGGCAAAGAGAAATGTTCTCTTGTCTGCATAACGCCGCATTAAGGGGTGAACAACGCCACCACCCAACCTAAGCTATTGTGCCGTAAGCACTAAAGCTGATTCAAACCAAAACTGCCAAGCGTTGTGAATCCCTCTTGAATGCTTTGTTAGTTGCCAGACCTAACGCTTTCATTTGAAGTGGATTGCCGCTTTGCCAACACTAGTTTTACGTGTTTTAAGAAACTTAAATCAGGCGCAGTTTGAAAACGACTGTCACTGAAACCACTTGGAACACACAACGCCGTAGAAAGCGGACTATCAAACCTAAGAGCTCTTTTGGAAAAACAATGCTATAGAGCTAGCCTTCAACAAGTAAATCGGCTTCTGAAACAGAAAACCCAAATCACTAGAAATTGAAATACGAAAATCTAGCAAAAAACACACAGACATTAACCCTAAATATTCTGCTTTAAGTGGCGTTTTTTTCCGTTGGCAACTAACGCCCTGCTAAGGGGTGAGCAACGCAATACCGAAGCCGCCGCAGACCACCTTAATCACTTAATTCAACGCATAGTGAAAATGCCACGCGTTGCGAATCCCTCTTGAGCAGTTTGTTAGTCGCGAGGCACCAAGCGGCAATTTTAAGCCAAACTAAACTTTGCGAACAACAAACTTTATGTGCTTTGATGCATTTAAGTCAGGCGTAGCCTCAAAACGGCTACTCAATGAAACCACTTAGAAAAAACAGCGCCGCAGAAAACGGACTGACAACACCAAAAAGAGCCTTTGGAAAGCCAATCTCACAGTGCGGACTTTCAACAAAGTCACTGAAACCACGTAGAACTGACAACACCAGAGAAAACGTCATTTCAGCGAGTAAATCGGCTTTTGTACCCAACAAACTCACCGAGCAGAGTTGCAACCGAAAACAGAATCTCGATTGCCCTGCTCTGTCAGCACCAAAGAACAAACAACCGCTTGGACACTTGCAAAACTATGGACTTAAAACTGCTGAAACTGAGTTTTGACCATCGACGATGAATCTGTATACCAAACAAACAGCTGCCACATTTTGAGCTTAGAAACATGATTTTGACTGCTAGCTTTTTCTGGCGACTAACGCCTTGCTAAGGTGTGAGTAACGCAATACAAAAGCTACCGCACAGCGCCTTAATCACCATAAGCCACCGCATAGTAAAAACGCCACGCGTTACGAATCACTCTTAAGCAATTTGTTAGTACATGCGCTACTTCTATTTATGCGCTCCAAGATATTGAAAACTGGCATGATATGAAAGGCTTTGAACACTGAAGTGAGACGGGCAGCTACAAAACTTAAAATCGATAGAGAGACGAGAGTTGGCTAGAAGAAAAACGTACTGAACTCACCTACTTTTACTGAGTTCAAATTAGAAAAGGATTCGTTCCTCGCACTGCGACAGCAACACCAAAGAAAGACAATTTTGACTTAGTAAAAACCACGAAAAAGAAGAAGCAATAAAGAAATAGATTAAGAGTTAGAGACCGTAAACGATGAAGTCAAAGCGAACACTCCGCATATAGTGCCACCGGAAAGAACGTGAAAGGTACAAACTGAAAGGTGTAAAGGCGAACGCCAAAACAGATAAACACCAAAACTTATGACCTTTGATGTCAACCCCGTACTAACGCCGCATTAAGGTGTGAGCGGCGCTTGGCTATACTTGAGCGAAGCGAAACTGCCAAGCGTTGCGAATCACTCTTGAATGCTTTGTTATGTGCGTGCTAAACGATAGCGCCTTACTGTACCCTCATTATCGTCTGTATAGTTACCCAAATATACGCCACCGCAGTTTTCTATAACCTTTTGAGATGCTGGGTTATCAATTGAACAGGTAACAATAACCGAGTCAGTTACCACATGATCACGTACCCAAGCTAGAAGAAACGAAGCAATGCCTTTGCCACGAGCTGATGGTCTAGTCTCGTAACCAATGTGCCCTATTACATTCTCTACGTTCGCATTCGTCCCTGTACGGACTCGAATAGCACCTAAGATTTCAGAGTTCGAAATGCAGTAGTACGTTGTACTTGGTAAATATCCGTTTGGTAATTCGGAGGTTGCCTTAGAGCGCTCAACCAAACCCGACAAATAAGCTTCAGGGTTTAACTCAACATCTGAATACTTTGGGATACCCGAGTTGAAGCATTCTTTCGCATAACTAGCTAACATTGGAGCCAAGTCAGGGCTAGCTTCTACTACTTCCATGTCTATTTTCCTCTAAAGCACATAACGCCTTGCTAAGGTGTGAGTAACGCAATACAAAAGCTACCGCACAGCGCCTTAATCACCATAAGCCACCGCATAGTAAAAACGCCACGCGTTACGAATCACTCTTAAGCAATTTGTTAGTACATGCGCTACTTCTATTTATGCGCTCCAAGATATTGAAAACTGGCATGATATGAAAGGCTTTGAACACTGAAGTGAGACGGGCAGCTACAAAACTTAAAATCGATAGAGAGACGAGAGTTGGCTAGAAGAAAAACGTACTGAACTCACCTACTTTTACTGAGTTCAAATTAGAAAAGGATTCGTTCCTCGCACTTCGACAGCAACACCAAAGAAAGACAATTTTGACTTAGTAAAAACCACGAAAAAGAAGAAGCAATAAAGAAATAGATTAAGAGTTAGAGACCGTAAACGATGAAGTCAAAGCGAACACTCCGCATATAGTGCCACCGGAAAGAACGTGAAAGGTACAAACTGAAAGGTGTAAAGGCGAACGCCAAAACAGATAAACACCAAAACTTATGACCTTTGATGTCAACCCCGTACTAACGCCCAATTAAGGTGTGAGGCACGCAATACGATGCTCCCGCATACCACCTTAATCACTAAAACCAACGCATAGTAAAATGCCACGCGTGCCGAATCACTCTTAAATTGTTTGTTAGTTGCCCATCTCAAAGCCTAGTGCTAACATTTGTACACACACCAACAAAGGAATACATCATGGACACTAGAATTCAATTTCGTGTTGATGAAGAAACAAAACGCTTAGCTCAACAAATGGCTGAGAGCCAAGGTCGAACTCTAAGTGATGCTTGCCGTGAACTTACTGAGCAACTCGCTGAACAACAAAGAAAAACATTATCTCACGATGCATGGCTAACTGAACAAGTAAACCTAGCATTTGAGAAGTTTGACTCAGGAAAATCTGTTTTCGTTGAGCACCAAACGGCTAAGTCTCGAATGGAAGAGCGCAAAGCCAGAATCCGTAATCGAGGTAAGCAATGATTTTATGGGAAGAAGAGTCACTTAATGATCGTGAAAAGATCTTCGAGTTTCTCTATGACTTCAACCCTGATGCGGCAGAAAAAACTGACAACCTCATTGAAGCAAAAGTAGAAAACTTGCTTGAACAACCTTTAATGGGTGTACAACGAGATGGCATCCGCGGACGATTGCTCATTATTCCTGAGATTTCGATGATTGTATCTTACTGGGTTGAGGGCGATATCATCCGAGTTATGCGTGTACTACACCAGAAACAAAAATTCCCTACGGATTGATTGCTTCCTCTGGGGAACTAACGCCGCGTTAAGGGGCAGCAACGCGCTACCACCAAACTTCAATTTACCACCGTAAACACAAATACCAAGACTTAAGCCAAACTCGGCACGCGTTGACTGTCCCTCTTGAACGCTTTGTTATGTGGCTTTGCCTCGAAGACCAATTAAGTTACCGAATGGGTCTTCTACTTGGCACATGAAAAGCCCACTTTCGATTTCCATTGGACCACGATAAAGATACGCACCGAGAGCTTCGAAGTGAGCTAAAGCAGCAGATAAGCTGTCGACAGACCAATAGATAACAGTACCATTTTTACCCGAACCAACCTTTTCATCTGCTTGGACAATTTCTAAGGAAAACCCATTTAAATCTAGTACAGTAAAATCGACGTCAGAGTGATAAATTGGAACTGCTTCAGGAAAGGCTTTCTTATACCATTGAAGCCCTTTTTCCACATCTGGAACATGAACAAGAACTGCTGATGGAATCATAATTTCTCTCCTGCCACATAACGCCTTGTTAAGGTGTGAGGCACGCAATACCAAAGCCCCCGCATGCCACCTAACCACTAAAACCAACGCATAGTAAAAATGCCACGCGTGCCGAATCACTCTTGAACAATTTGTTATGCGCGTTCTCCACGATTGAACGCAACTACAGTAGCGCGTAATTTAGTCAGCTTAAACTCTGTAAGTAACACTGTAACAAAAGACAATATAGAAACGGAGATAAGTGCAATATTTATCAAAGCATTACCACTAAACTCATAAATACCTGACAGACCAATAAATAGCAAAAGACAGGCAATTATCGATAGAATCGAATCATTAGTTTTCACTTTATACTCATCAGCAGGTATATCTTTTATTATCGAAACCGGATTTGAAAGCCCGTCAAGCCGAACTGCAATTTTTCCTTTTTTAATTTTGACTTTTAGGCCAGAACTTCTTAACGAATTAGCTAAATCTTCCATGATTGATTATCTCCATTTCTGCGAGCGCATAACGCCGCATTAAGGTGTGAGCAACGCTACCACGAAACTTAACCTTACCACCGTAAACACAAAACCCAACGATGGAATGAAAAATGCCAAGCGTTGGGAATCACTCTTAAATGCTTTGTTAAATTTCAATTAGTACCAATCTGGACCATCATATTCTTCAACGCTGACCTCAATATTACCTGCTTTAGGTAGATATAAATCTACAATATCGACATTCTCAAGTTCACCACCAACGAAGTCATAGCTTAAGTTCAACTCACAGGTAAAGCTCAAAGGAATGATCACTTCTCTTGTCCTAGAGCCAAATGAATAATAACGCCCATCTTCTTTATCATATATACCGTTAGAGAAATCAGGACCTATAACTTCAACATCCAAATCGGTAGTAAAGTCTAAAGTTAGCAAGCACTCTTCATCATTTACTTGAACTACATTAATATCAAAGTCACTTACATCAACTACTGAGAAACCATTGACTTCAGCATCCTCCCAAGTTGAGTCGTTGTATACGTCACTATCATTAATGTATTCAGAAATTTTCACCTTGATATCAACGCTTTGAGATTCAATAAACTGCTTAATTTTCTCTGTTCTGGCATTAGTATGAAGGTTGTAAATATCGAGAAGCTTTTCCAAACTTTCAACAGCAATAAGAGAATCATTTCCCTCGCAATAGGTCTTTAAATCTTTGTCGTCAGAGACGATATAGATTTTTTCATCTTCATCAAGATATGATTCTAGTGATAATAATGAAATAGCATCTGGAAATTCAGATTTTTTCTTTCCATCTCCGAAAGGAGGTTTCTTATTGAAATAAAGTTCTAGCAAGTCTTCTGAATCAATTTGATCTGCTTCTACATATTCATAGTTGCACGACTTATTAAAATTATGGAAAACTTCATTAGCCTTGGCATACACATCCTCTTCCCTAACTTCTGTGAACAGAGACGATACGCTTGGATCATCGATAGTAGAAAGTAGATTTGCTTTTCGCTTGAAAGATTGTAATGAGCCTAACGCTTCCTTTATAGAAAGTTCAATTTTATTCTCAACTTCACGCTCTACGACACTCGTCAAAAAATAACGCAATTCTTCTTTTTGACAGAGATCTTTTAACGACGTAAAAGACATTGATTCAAAGTTGTAATTGCTCTTCACGAAATACTGAGTATCTATAAATACATTTCTTGTTTCTAACATTGTACTACCTAGTCAATTTGAAATTTAACGCCCTGTTAAGGGGTGAGCAACGCAATACGAAAGCTGCCGCATACCACCTTAATCACTAAAACCAACACATAGTAAAAGTGCCACGCGTTGCGAATCCCTCTTGAACAGTTTGTTATGTGCGTGCTTACGTTATGCACCAAACTGTTTTATACGCTTAGCGCCAATAAAAAACTGATACTTACTTTGTTGAAGTAAGTCTAAATGGCGCTCAAACATGGGTACGCCATTGGATAAAGAAAGGTGGTAGACGAGTCCATTACCGACATACACCCCAACGTGTGCTCCGTATGAGTCAGTAGAGTCGTTGTACATCATGATATCTAGCGGCTTAAACTCAATAACCACCTCACTAAACTCCGAGTCATCCCACAATTCACTAGAACGGTAGTTAGGTGGATTTAGACCGAAGTCCCTGAGCAGGTTATAAGCAAAGACCTGACAGTTAGCTCCAAGCGTTAAGTCTGAATCATCTTTGCAACCCGGAATGCGGGATGAAACGTATCTTACATTTTTGAATCTGTCGGGAATATCCATTTCCATTTTCTCCCAAAGCACATAACGCCGCATTAAGGTGTGAGCAACGCACTACAAAAGCCGCCGCAAGCCACCTTAAACATTAAACGCACCGCATAGTAAAAATGCCACGCGTTGCGAATCACTCTTAAATGCTTTGTTATGTGTTTAATCTCTCTCCCAACTTGCCAAACAACCTGGTTCCGGAATGTACTGGCTTTCTGTTTCACTTCCAAGAGACTCAAGAGAAGTCAATGACTGTGTCACAAGCCTTGCTTTCTCATTCAGAGCTTTCTGAGATTGCCCATAATTACTCAGGTCGTTTCCACTCAAAGTTACGCCTGATGAAAACTTAAGAGCAATATCTAAGATATGCTTATGAATAACAATTCCACTTTTCTCATAAAAACATCTTACAAAGATTCCCCCATCTTTAAACAGCTTACCGGTATCATCTAACTTTGTAAGGCGGAGGTTATCGTAGTATTTGAATGAGATGTCACGCTTACCGATAAGGAAATAAAGTGTGGCTTTCGCATTTGATTTTATAAAAGCACACTTCCAAGAGGAAGTTCTAGGAATAAAAGCTTCAAAACCTAAGTCTTGCAGATTCTCAATAAGGGTATCTCTAGTTATCGGCGCCTCTTCAATACTATCAAACTCGACACCAAACTTTGTGATAACTTCTGACACCTTTGCTAGTTCACCGGTAGCTAAGAGATGCCTTAAATGATCCGCATCAGTTTTGTGCTCAGGACAGGGAACTAGTGGAATATCAAACGTTAGTCCGGCGATATTCACTTTGATATAACGAACGACTTTAGAACTCATAAAACCACCACAGAATGAAATACGGTTAATTATACTCATTCTGTGACGTTATTTAAACACATAACGCCCTGTTAAGGGGTGAGCAACGCAATACCGCAGCCGCCGCACACCACCTTACTCACTTAAACCAACGCATAGTAAAAATGCCACGCGTTGCGAATCCCTCTTGAACAGTTTGTTAGGCAAATTTCTCGTTTACTCACTTACTTGGTTTGAAAACAGAATACCTTAAACACGATAAGCAACCAATCACCCACTGACTTTTTGTGATTCAAGAATTACTAAAGCCACTATGTTACAGCCTCACTTTCAACGTTCACGAAACACAGCCTTTCAGCGAAAAAGTAGCTTTTGAACCTGAGAAATTCAAAGCTGCGAAGTGACAGCAATAACGAAAGCCTCCATTAACTTGCCCTTTCCACACTTTGAGCCAGTGAAGCTCACCACCGACTGACACTGAAACCTAATGAGGCAACCCACGAATCTTGGCATGTTTTACGGTTGGAGAGATTCAAGAATTTGAGCCGACAATACAGAATTGCCGACTAAGAAAAGCAGGCGGCCAGAGGGAGCAAGAAGACTAGAACAAAGAACTTTCCTGCCCTTTGCCTAACGCCCTGTTAAGGTGTGAGCAACGCAATACAAAAGCCGCCGCAAACTACCTTAAACACTAAACGCAACGCATAGTGAAAATGCCACGCGTTGCGAATCACTCTTAAACAGATTGTTATACGCCTTTTCTATAATCCTATCTGATTTTCGATAAATGACTGTAAAACACCAGTTGCAACATCACCAGCTTTAGCACTAATAGACATTAAGAAACCTTTAAGTCTATGTTTTGCAAAGATTCTATCCTCAGACCTTGCGCTATCATCAACTAATTCATGAACACTTGAAGCCAATATTGATTTGTTAGACTCACCATACAACTCTATTAACTCAAGTAGCTCACGAGCTTCCGTACCAAGATGTTGGTTCCCATTAATTTTCTGTGCTACTACACCATTTACCGTTTCAATTATTTGAGGGTTAATATTTAGCGTCATACTGTTGAGCTGTGGAATAGTAGATCTATCAAATGATAATGCTGAGGATACCCCCACAGACCTAGGGATACAGCTGTCTACAAGCCTATCAATCACAGCCCAGTCATGATTTGTTTGTACAAGCTCTGCCAATTCACTTTCTAAACTGTGCCTTATTGTTAATAGCTTTTTCTCACGTTCTTGCTTTATATCCACATGCAACCGTCGTGCTTCTTTTCTATAGCGATCAATTAAGTCCATCACCTCTATTTTGTTAATACTCTTTGCCTCGAGGAGGGCGGTTGCACCTTCTGGGTTAGATATACATGAGTCCATAAAAGAAGAAAACTCATCAAATTTACTCGCCAACTCCAAATTGTCTATGGAATCCTCACCGTGAAACTCATAAACAACTCCTTGATTGGTCTTGTACTGTTCATGTCTAACGCTTAAACCAGATACTTTATGTAGATAATCTCTGAACAACTGGAGAAGTTTTTCTGCTTCATGAGCCCACATTCGCTCCGAAGGAACATAAATCCTGAAAATCAGATTACTTTCGTTCTGATCAACAAAACTCGAGGCGAGTACGCTTAATTCAACGTTTTTCTCATATGGAGTTATGGATAAACCATGGTTTGCTAGTTTGTCTATGACTGTACGTACTACCTCCTTAGGTGGAGGTGTAAACATATCGTAGTAGTAATAGTCATAATCTTGATCGTAGTCCTCTTCCAAGCCAGAAACACTTTCACTATAAGTTCGATGTTTATCAACTACCTTACCTGTTATCAATGAGTCGTGTGCTAAAATCAAACAAGGCTTAGAAGATATATTCTGCAAAAGCATTTCTACTCTACTTGAATATGATTCATTCCCTAAAACAGTGAATGTTGAATTGGTCATTTTCACGATAACAGACGTAACTTCGTATTCGTTAAAAACATCAAGTATCGTGTCCCAGTTCTTTAAGCTTGACTCGAGCATTTTCCTTTTATACTCAACTCCAACTGCTTTAAGCTTTGCTGTAACCCCCTCCCTATCAGCATTTCCAAGGAACAGAACTATTTTATTTGTCATTTTATATATCCAAATTTATGAATGTGATGCACTCAGGCGTATAACGCCGCGTTAAGTGGTGAACAACGCCAACCACCAAACCTAAACCATTGTACCTTAAACACTTAAGCTAACTGGAACTGAAATCGCCAAGCGTTGTAAATCCGTCTTAAACGCCTTGTTAGGCGAAGTTTCCTACCAGTGTTTAAGTTATTTTGAAAGCAGGTTACCCTAAACAAAATAAGCAACCAAACACCCACTGACTTTTTGTGATTCAAGAACCACAAATGTCACTATGTTTCAGCCGAAATTTCGACAACTACGAAATACAGACTTTCAGCGATCAAGTTGCTTTTTGAGGAAGCGAAACGTAAAGCTGCAAATTTAAAACGAGAACGAAAGCCTCGATTAACTTGCCCTTTCCACACTTTGAGCCAGTGAAGTTCACAACCAACCGACTACGAAAACCAATGAGGCAACCCGCGAACTTTGGCATGTTTTACGGCAGAAGAGATTAAAGAATTTGAGTCGACAATGTTGAATTGCCGACTTAGAAAAATGAATGCTCAAAGAGAACTAAGAAGATGAGAATAAAGAACTTTCCTGCCCGTCGCCTAACGCCCTGTTAAGGGGTGAGCAACGCAATACCGATGCCTCTGCAAACCACCTTAATAACTAAAACCAACGCATAGTGAAAATGCCACGCGTTGCGAATCCCTCTTGAACAGTTTGTTATGTGCAGAGTATGCGCAGAACCAAAAATGCACTTGTAGCTGTCATAGCAATACCAAGAGTTACGTACGAACTGTGAATCAGCCAATACCGTTTTTTCTTGTATTTTTCATTGGCTTTCCAACACTGTTCATCTTTCGATTTTTTCAACTCTTGTGTAAGTGCAAAGAATCGCTTCGCATCCACACGAAGTTCATAAAGGCATAGAACAACAGTAATAACAAAACTGATTAAAGCGGCAGAAAGTAAAACTTGCTCTAAATCTGAGTACTTTTGACCATCTTTAGTCAAAGCCAAGAAAAAAACACCTGTTGCACCAGATGAAACCGATAAAATGTAAGCTCTCAGTCGATTTCCTGCATCTTTAGCTAATTCATGATATTGATTAATTTCGTCCTGCATACTTCATCCTGCACATAACGCCCTGTTAAGGTGTGAGCAACGCAATACCGAAGCTCACGCATACCACCTTAAACACTAAAATCAACGCATAGTAAAAATGCCACACGTTGCGAATCACTCTTAAACAGTTTGTTATGCGCTTTTACCGACAACTCTTTCCTTAATCATGGTTTGTAATCCATATTCAGTGAGACTCCACTGTGCTTGAGGGTTATCGTTATTAATAGAAATCAGGCCTAAAGCTAGGAACTGAATTCTAATTGTATATAGGATTTGGCTGTCAATTTGCAAAGATGTTATGTGGAAATTATTCCTATCAGTACCACTGAATTGTTCAGCGACAAAACGATTCACATCGTCGTCAAATGCGTTGTCAGCCAAAAATGGAGATAGAGTTGAGAATAGTTGCCTCCACGTAACTACTTTAGACCATGTATGATTCTGTGTGCGATCATGCATAGATCGAGCATAAACTTGATAAGAGCCAGCTAACTCTATTTCACTATCCCAGTCAGCAAGTTCGTCAACAGGCATCAAGGATTGTTGTGGCTTTTGTTCTTCAAGTTGAAATGCTAGATCTTCATTACGTTTACGCAACATATTAATCTCAGCAAGAAGTTCTGGTGACGCAGAAGAATCAGCTCTTACCCAACCTACAGCGGGAAACATTTTGATTGTTTTGTTTAAGCTCAGAGCAACTTCACCAGGAAGCTGAGCTGACTCCTTCCAATAGCGAACTAACCTTCCTTCACTTACTTTCTCTCGAAATAGCTCCAGCTTTTCTGCTAATTCCTCGGACATTTCGCTTTTTGAGCGAGGTAATGAGTCTGGCGATTCATGTAACAAGGCAATTACTTTAATTCCTTTACTTACAGCGTAGTCAAACTCTTTTTCTGTGTAACTTAAACCATCGTCAGCTGTTGAACCATACCGCCCACCAATTATTAACAGGTAATAATCGCAGTCATCGATAACTTTTTTAATAAACTCCCATTGTTCTTCGTCAGCTGCTGGAAACAGTTCCATACCGGCAGGAATACAATCCATTTCCATCAATGTTTGCAATACACTTTGTCGCTCATCTTTTAAGTCGATATATGTCGAGCTTACAAATACTTGATATCTCTTATCCATTATTACCTCGAATTGCCTTAGCGCATAACGCCCTGTTAAGGTGTGAGCAACGCAATACCGAAGCCGCCGCACACCACCTTAAACACTAAAATCAACGCATAGTAAAAATGCCACGCGTTGCGAATCACTCTTGAACAATTTGTTAGAAGTTTGCTCACCTAGTGCTCCGACTTTCCCTTTTCGCGTCATGTGGGAAACAGTTTGTATACGCACGAGCGACATGACTTTTGCCATTATCATCTACGACGACACAAACTAGATTGCACGGATTTCCCAATGCACTCCGCCAATTATGATGACGATCCTCATAATCTACTTCAAATTCAACGTAAACGTATGCTGAGCTAACCCATTCAAACGGAATTGAACGTTTTACAAGCAACCTTTTAAACATCTTTGAATAGCGTTCAGTCATGAGATCAAAGTGCGGGTAATATGGAGCAATCTGTTGGGAACAAAGGTCTATTGAAACACACTTACTTTTAAGGTGGCCTACGAAAAGGTAAAGCTTACCGATACCCCAATAACCATCGATATCATTGTTTCTACTCCGAAACGAGCCAATAATGCCGCTTGCAATACTACCTAGTTCTCTCCTGCGTCCCATATTTAGTCCTAAAACTTCTAACGCCGCATTAAGGTGTGAGCGGCGCTTGGCTATACTTGAGCGAAGCGAAACTGCCAAGCGTTGCGAATCACTCTTAAATGCTTTGTTAGGTACGTTTAGGAAGCGCATACTTTAGCTCAACAGGCTTAGTTTCAACCTCTCTTACCCCTTGAGTACGGTCATGAAAATACCAAATATTGAACTTCCTTTCATGCGGTTTGGTATCGTACCCCAAAGAATCCCACCCTAAATATTGTGCGACTTTTTCAGCGACTTTTAGCTTAGCGGGTGATGTTGCAGCACCTTGAAAAGCACTCATAACGGCACCTAACAGAAAGTCGGAAATTTGAATATTTTCTGATTTCTTTGAGTCTTTTTCGACAACGGACTTAATAGGGTTTTCTCCATTAAAGCTACGGCGAAGAGTTCGGTTAGCTATAATATGAAAAGCTTCATCTGCTTTATCATATCGAGAAGCTATCGGGTCAACTTCAATTCTAAATTCACACTGTCGATTCGGATGAGCTTTTTTAACGGCTGAAATTTTCGTCGTGATTAACTTAGTAAAGTGCTTTCGCATAGCAAGGTCATAATCACCACCATGATATTGCTTGTTCACCATACCCTTTCTGATAACAATACAGTGAAACGCTAACCATTGATGTTTAAAAAACATATCTATCAAATCTGAATAAAATTCAGCATAGTGTTTTTTATGGGCTTTTTGCCACTTAATTTCATCGTGGTATCTATGCTTGTCACGAAGCTCTCTAACCTTTTGAGCAAAATCACCACGTCTTTGATACTTCATCCACAAAGAACCAAATCCGTAATATTTTTGCCCTCCGACACCAGATTCGTCACATGCTACATGCCAGATGAGTTTCCCTTGTTGCACCCCGCACCTCCACAATATTCATTTGTAAGCGATAAAGTACCTAACGCCCTGTTAAGGGGTGAGCAACGCAATACCAAAGCCGCCGCATACCACCTTAAACACTAAAACCAACGCATAGTGAAAATGCCACACGTTGCGAATCCCTCTTGAACAGTTTGTTAGGCGACATTTCTACGTTTAACTTCTTTCTCATACGAAGATTCGCTGTATAGCCAGATAGCCCAAAATGCGAAAAACATCCCGATCGTGTAAATTGAGTAATTAAGAGCATTATCCGATAAGAAAATCGTAATGCTTGCCGCTTCAGAAGATGGGTAAAGGAAAATAACATTAAAAATCATGTACAAAATGGCTGTGACGAAAGTTGTTCTAAAAAGCCAATTTAAACATCCTTTCTTTCGCGATTTTTGCCAATTATCAAATGCTTTACCATTCATTAATCCACTCCTTTTCTGTTAACTGAAGCTAGATTCACACCAAGATACTATCCACTAGTCTATCGTTTGTCCCATGTCGCCTAACGCCTTGTTAAGGTGTGAGGCACGCAATACCTAAGCTTCCGCATACCACCTTAACCACCAAACCTAACGCATGGTAAAAATGCCACGCGTGCCGAATCACTCTTGAACAATTTGTTATGCTCGTACTCAAAGAAATTGGAGAATTAAGCAAGTGACAAACGCTGGAAGCCCTGCAATAAAGAAAACCAAACCTGTCTGGAAGTTCATTCTATGCTGCTCTCGTTGGTCTTCTTCGAAATCATGACCTTCTACCATTTTGTAAACTTTATCTGTTCTAGAATCATCCATATGCGCTGTTTTACTATATACGCCACCTTCCCACATAAGCTTTGCTAAAACCCAGTTCACGATAACAACGAAGAACAGAAAGTCGACTGGCTGAGTAGTAGCAAAGAAGGGGACAAACTGAGCTAAGAGAATAACAATCAATGCTGCAACAAGATTGATTAGCACCACTTTCTTCAGTAAATTGAGCAAAATTCCCTCCTAGAGCATAACGCCCTGTTAAGGGGTGAGCAACGCAATACAAAGGCCGCCGCAAACCACCTTAATCACTAAAATCAACGCATAGTGAAAATGCCACGCGTTGCGAATCCCTCTTGAACAGTTTGTTATGTGCGAACTTCTAGCTTGTAGATGACTGCTCAGCAACACTAACTTTAGGCTCTTTCTCTGGCGTCGACCATTTGATGATTGCTCTAAGGTTCATTGAGAAAAAGATGATATTTGCAATTATCATTGCCACACTGCCAGTAAGATAACCAACTGCTACCCAACTAGTGTTACCGCACATCATTAAAATGAAACCGATTTTGTTCTTATTTCCAATTTGCCAAATTGCAAGAAACGTAAGTACCATTGCAACCCAGTCGATTCCATAGTACTGAAAATATTCCATTTTTCCTCCAAGCACATAACGCCGCGTTAAGTAGTGAGCAACGCCACCACGAAGCTTAACCTAGCGATCTTAAACACAAAACCCAACGATGGAATGCAAAATGCCAAGCGTTGGGAATCTGCCTTAAACGCTTTGTTATGTTTGTAGCCTAGTTTGATACCAAAGCTTTCAACATACCTAATTGCTCATCAGAATTGAAAACTCCTTGCTCCAGAGCAGATGCAAATAAAGGAACCCAATCTACTGCATTTAGGTCAGCGGGACGCATCGCTTGCCTTCCGTCTTTCCACCAAGCGAGACGTATCTCTTCTTGACCACCTTTAACAAAAATTCGCTCCAAGCAAATTGAATTGTTTTCTTCTTTCTCCCAAGCACATGCGAGAACATAGCAATAATCAGTTGTTTTGATAGCTAACTTTTTAGCCTCTTCCTCTGTCATTTTCCCTCCAAAAACATAACGCCGCGTTAAGGGGTGAATGCCGCCTAAACCAACCTTCCGCACACCACTTTCACCGCAAAAATAACCGCATACCAAAAATGCCACGCGGCATGAATCCCTCTTGAACGCCTTGTTATGCTTAAGCTTCAATGGGTTACGTTTTACTAGGAACAAGATTAACTCGACTTTGATTCACAAACAAAAGGCAAAGATTAGAAAACCGAAATGAATCATAGTTTTGATAATCAGGCTCGGAATTTTGGCAAATCTGGTTTGAAGTTTGAAAACCTAGAAAGGAACTTCTGATTGAGCCAGCCGCCCCAATCTCGCGCTTGCCCGAGAATTGATTGAGGCAACTCTCATAATTTCCAGCGCCAAAGAATAAGTGTCCGAAAAACAGCGCTCAAAAAGCCAACTTGCCAACAAACACTAAACTGAAAAGCCGAAGGAACAAAGAAAACCATAACCCACTGATTTTACGTGATTAAGCATAACGCCCTGTTAAGGTGTGAGCAACGCAATACCGAAGCCCCTGCATACAACCTTAAACACTAAAACCAACGCATAGTGAAAATGCCACGCGTTGCGAATCACTCTTAAACAGTTTGTTATGTGAATTTTAGCCGACTGCCTCGATACTATCTTTTGGGGCTTCTGAACGTATGTCCATGCCATAGTCTCTGATGACACCCGCAACCCTGAGTCTGTAGCTTTCAAAAACACCAACACGACCTTTTAATTGAGCAAATCGGTGAGATTCTAGATTGCGCCACTCTTGAATTGCTTCTTCGTCACGCCAAAATGACAAAGATAGAACCTTGCTGTCATTTGTTAGACTTTGGAAACGCTCGATTGAGATAAAACCATCAATATCTGAAAGCAGCGGTTTTAGTTCACTTGCAATATCTAGATATTCAGCAGTCTTACCCTCTGCTACCTGTACTTCAAAAATTACTGCGATCATAACTCACCAAACTACGACTAATACATTCGAGCATTTTACCGAATTGGAGCTGCTGTAAATATGAGTTTTAGCAAGAAGTTAGAGTTTAGATTCTGCGATTTTTCGCCATTCACATAACGCTCTGTTAAGGGGTGAGCAACGCAATACCAATGCTGCCGCATACCACCTAAATCACTAAAACCAACGCATAGTAAAAATGCCACGCGTTGCGAATCCCTCTTGAACAGTTTGTTATACGTTTTTCTTGCACAGTTTTTCTTTTAGCATTTCTGGTTTCATAGCGGGTTTAGTACGATGAAGCATACGGTGGCAATTAGAACAAACAACACAAACGTCCTCCAACGTACTGCTGTAATTTTCATCATTTTCGTATAGTGGATTCTTATGGTGGCACTCAATAAAGCCAGAACCCAATTCCTTGCCATATACTAACTCAAAATTAAAATCACAGATTTGACATATGAAGCCAAACTTAGCTTTGGCATCTTTGACCAACCTTGCATTACGTTTGAAATATGAAGATTCGCGAACTTGCCTCTCACCCTCGAAGTATTCCTGTTCGGGCGAATTTTCCTGAATTTCATAACCTCCAACGCTACCTGTTGGATATGAGTCTTGCGTAAGATGACGGACGTATCCACTTGCACCACCAAATTGATCGAGTCTTTCACTCTTTACACGATATACATTTCCAGAAGGTCGAAACTTAGGTAAATACTGGACATCTTCTTTGAACTGAGTCCAAGTTAAATCAATGTGTTGCGTTTTAAAAAAGAATACATAAGGAAAGTGACTACTTCCCCATAAAAAATTTGAGAGTTCTAAAAGCTGCTCTTTCCAGAAACCTTTTACATGACAAAGAGCTGGCATTTCACCATGCCCTCCCGTGGTCTTTATTAAGAGCATTACGTCATCAACTTTCAATTGACGGATAACACTCTTTGCACCATCAGGAACTCCCCAAACGTTGCACCACCCATCAGGAAATTCAGCTAAAAGCTTATCTTCAATTTCAGCTTGAAGATGAACAGGACAATGTTCAACAATATCGGAAACAGCAACTTCTCCAAAGACTGTTTTGGGAAAGTCAGCATTAGCTCCTTTTAAGCCAACATCATGAAAAAACAACTGCATAATACTTCCTCTGAACTAATGCGTATAACGCCTTGCTAAGGTGTGAGCAACGCAATGCCCAAGCCTCTGCAGACCACCTTAAACACAAAAACCGACGCATGGTAAAAATGCCACGCGTTGCGAATCGCTCTTAAGCAATTTGTTATGTTTGTTCTACATTCGCGCGATCACACCAATACTCTGAGTAACTTTCGTTTACCCAACACTCAATTCGTATTGTGCCAAACTCTTTATAAGTACCTAGTTCTTCTGAGATTGTTATACGTTCAGACGATAATAAATCACTAACTGAATCAGCCAAATCTTCAAACCCATAGAGTTCAACATTTTCGTTTTCACTTCGAAGATTAAGCTTAAGAACTCCTTGTTCTTCGGTCCGAGTCGCTGTGAGACTACAAATAAAGTCAGGTCTCACACACTCAAATAGCTTCTTATAGCTGCTCATATTCCCTCCGAAAACATAACGCCTTGTTAAGGTGTGAGGCACGCAATACCGAAGCTTCCGCATACCACCTTAAACACTAAAACCAACGCATAGTAAAAATGCCACGCGTTGCGAATCCCTCTTGAACAGTTTGTTATACGATTTTTCCGCAGCAATTTTTGTACCTTTGACCACTACCACAGATACAAGGGTCATTTCTTGAAGGTAAAGACTTCGAATCGACTTCCGATGTATCTATTTCACTAAGCAATGCAATTAGTTCTTCAACCGCGATGGCTTCACCAATCATTACTTGAGTTAAGCTTCTCATATGGACCAGTAAATCTGCGACAATTTGAGACTCAACAAAACTTTTTTGATTACCATGTTCATCAGTGTAAGTGAAGCACACACCGCTAGAGTTTTCAGCTAGGACGTCTATCGCATTTTGGTGATATTGGCTAATTGGAGCATGCTTACTTACGACGATACCGAGCACCTTATTATCAGATGCTCTGAAAAGAGCCCCACCTGAGTTTCCAGAATTAAATGCCCCATTAACAACAAGATGCTTCTTGTTGCCTCTAGGCAACTGATAATTTTGAAAACCTGCCAAATATCCCACAGACAATAAAGGAGCAGGTCCGTTATACCCCAGGGGGTAGCCCCAAGTAACCACTGACTCTCCAACCGACAGTTCTGTGGAAGTAGCTAATTCTAAACCGCCAGTTAAATGCTTTGAAGGTCTTAAGATTGCTAAGTCTCTAGCCTTATCAATCCAAACTCGAGATATAGCGATCTGCTCTCCAAAAGCTGATACTGCAGTTATCTGATGAGCATTACAGTTGGAAACTACATGCTCATTTGTGACTATTAGACCGCCTTCGATTAAGAAACCCGAACCTTTTGAGCCAGTTGCGGGACAAACTATCATATAAACAGATTCAACAGAGCTTCTTCCTGTCTCACCTGCTGCGTCTAAAGTCCACTGAGTGGACACTGGTATATTTCCCAAGATTCTCTCCTAATCGTATAACGCCGCATTAAGGTGTGAGCAACGCGACCACGAAACTTAACCTTACCACCGTAAACACTGAATTCAACGATGGAATGAAAAATGCCAAGCGTTGAGAATCACTCTTAAATGCTTTGTTATGCTCGCGGCTCAAACGTCATGACCAGCTCATTTTCTACACTATTCACAAGCGTAAACCCTGATTTTTCATACGCTTTAATTGCTGCAACATTGTCTGAAAATACAGTCAGTTGCAAGTTAGTTTCATTGCGATGACTTAAAATAGACTTAGCTTCATTGAGCAACTTTAACCCCACACCATGCCCTCTAAATTCTGAGAACACGAACATTTGGATGATTTCTAAGGTGCTTTCTCCATTTGGAGTTATACCACATAAACCGATGAGCTTGTCACCAGCAAATGCACCAATCATTACGCTTTCGTGTGAATTTTTTTCGATTAAACCCTCGAAGTACAATTTAGGCATTTTCGATTGAGCTTCATAGCCAGAACCAAAGCACTCGGGATGTAATCTTAGACTTTCGAGCCTTACTTCTCGATACTTGAGGCTATCTTCACTTTTTAGAACTTTACAACGGACTTCCATATTTTTCTCTTGCGAGCATAACGCCCTGTTAAGGTGTGAGCAACGCAATACCGATGTTTCCGCATGCCACCTTAAACACTAAACGCAACGCATAGTAAAAATGCCACGCGTTGCGAATCACTCTTAAACAGTTTGTTATACCACTACTAAAATACGACCTCTACACTAGACAACTTGTATCTTGCCCAAGCATCCATATAGTAGTCACTGTTACTGTCCCAGAACTCTGATGGCATTTTTCTTTGGTATTTTACATTCAAAATACTGTGCTCTTTCGGCGTGACAATACAGTAGACACAGTACTTGTCGATAACATCATATACATCAGAGACTTGAGGGTTAGTTAACGATAGTAAGATGCGCACAACCTCAGCCATGGGCACAACATGCTCTTTCTCAACTTTGTCGCTATTCCGAGCTGAGATTGTCCATTGGCATTGCTCTTTTATCTTTCTTGTATCCCACTTACCTGTCCCATTTACTGCACCGACACGATACGCATACAAATTATCAACTAAATTGCGGTAACAATGAGAATCATCAACTCCACCATCAACAAGAACTAGAATAGCTTTAGCAAGAGCTTCAGCTTTAACTGCATATGACATATATAGAACCGCTTCAAAAAGCCGAATCGTAAACTACTTTCTTGTATGCAGAAACTCAGTTTCTCACATAGTGGTATAACGCCGCATTAAGGTGTGAGCAACGCTACCACGAAACGTAACCAGACCACCGTAAACACAAAACCCAACGATGGAATGAAAAATGCCAAGCGTTGGGAATCACTCTTAAATGCTTTGTTAAGTTTCGTTTTCTGCCAGTAGTTTTTGTTTTGCTAGATGTGCTAGTAGTTTGGTTCCCAGAGGAGTAATAGCAAAACGTCTCCAACGAACACTTGCTACTTTTTCGTTAATAACCAGTTCGTGGATCTGAAGCTTAGGGCAAACGTTGTAATACAAAAATGAATCTAAAGACGATGAATTAACACTATTTGTTACGCCCGTAATCAGTGACTCACTACTTTGTTGAAACAAACTCAATAGATTGATTTTTGCATCGACCTTGTCTGCAGTGTGCTCCGCAGGTACCTTAACCTCTGTCGCTTTCAATACTGCAATAATTTCATCGAACACATTAGCATCTGGAGTTTTCTGCTTAGGTGCACTTTTCTGAGCTTTAGATAGATCAGTTCTAAGTTGCTCATTTTCCTCACGTAGAGTTGCAATCTCATCAAGCAGAGCTTGTGAATTTAGGACTTCATCTGAACTAACCCATCCTTTTAAATCGCGATTAGCTGCAAAGTCAGATAAGCTCTCATACACACATAATCGAATATCCTTTTCGTCAGAAAAGAAAGAAGAAATATTTGAAAGAGCTTTGTCCCTAAAATCCTTAAGTTGCTTTGGGTTTTCTTTTTCCATCAACGATGTACCAAATTCACGAACGCGAACCTCTAGTGCATCTTCTGATATAACAACCGCAAATAATGGTTTGCCTTGTTGTGAAGCATAATCATATTCAAGTTCTGTATAGCTAACCTGAGTTGTAGGTTCCACACTACCGTAACGCCCACCAAGAATTAACATATATACATCTGATTCATCAATCCATCGGCGTATAGTATCCATCTGAGACTGATCCCCAGAAGTAAACAATTCCATACCTGCTGGTATATGCCCAGCCTTTAAGATTGCGCTAACAGCAGCTTGACGATCATGTTTTAAATCTTCGTACGTAGATGATACAAAAACTTGCAGCTTCTTTTTCAACCGATATTCCTTTATATTTTCATTTGGTATGTATGTTATACCATAACCTTTTCATGTGACTTATGATGCATGTCCAAATTTACTTAAAATTTTAACCATCTCGCCTAGAAACTTAACGCCCTGTTAAGGGGTGAGCAACGCCATACCGATGCAGCCGCATACCGCCTTAAACACTAAAACCAACGCATAGTAAAAATGCCACGCGTTGCGAATCCCTCTTGAACAGTTTGTTAACTGGATTTGCAAAGGCGGAGCGCTTGCTCTCCAGATTTTGCGATAATTACACGCTTATTTCTTGTAAGCGTCTTGAGTTTGTCCATTATTAGGGGTTTCGACTTTTTGGGATAGTCCCATAAGAATTTGATGAACTCGATATCAAACCTTTCATCGCAACCTTCAGCTAAATCTGGACGCTTACTACTTAATAATGTTCTCTTTAGTGCTCGATAGATACAGGTATATCGGTTTACATCTAAGAATATTACTGTGTCACAAGCATCAAATCTTATATCAAGGGTGCTCTGATAATTACCATCGATAATCCAACACTCGCTTTCACAAAGACCTTTTTGAATTTTGATCCAGTCATCTTTTGGAGTTTTAACCCAATTTGGTTTCCAATATAGCTGATCGAGATGATGAACAGGCAAATTCAACTCTGTACCTAATAGTGCCGAAAATGTGGATTTACCCGAACCGCCGGAACCAATGACCGCAATTCTTTTCATCGGACTTACCTCGTCATCAATCCAGTTAACGCCCTGCTAAGGGGTGAGCAACGCAATACAAAAGCCGCCGCAAACCATCTTAATCACTAAATTCAACGCATAG
>NZ_JALNTL010000020.1:0-35706 GCF_023161825.1 Vibrio sp. 2CM40D | reverse complement strand
GCATTGGGCCAATATTGGGGCAGTCTCATCTCGGACGTTAAGACGATTGATTCGAAGTGAGTTAAACATGAGTTTTAATGAATGGCGGCAACAAGTACTGCTAATACATTCATTAGAAATGATAGCTCGAGGGGAATCTGTAGGAGCGGTTGCACATGCTTTGGGTTATTCGACGCCCAGCAACTTTATCGCGATGTTTCGTCGGGTCTATGGCGATTCACCTACGCGTTACTTTTCTAATCGCGGAATATAATTTCCGTGCTTGCATGCTCATGATGTTCCCCTAATTATCTTTAATCAAAAAAGGTAAATATTGAAAAGATTAACTGTTATGTTATAACGTTTTTCTACCCCAAATGAGCTGAAATCAATTTCGAAGTGGATAATAGATTCGTCGCGAACGCTACCATCTTGGTCGTAGAGTATTGGTTACCGAAACCATTAACTCATGTTAGTGAAAGGAAATTCCTGAACCCTATAGTGCTTCTTTCACCAATCTTCTGTTTGGCCCATTATTTCTAACATCCAGACGCGAAATAGCATAAGATACACGGCCTTTACTAGCACTGAGCCACTCTTTGTAATGACAGATAAAACACAGCAAGCGACATTTGCCGATCTTGGCCTGATTCCAACATTAGTCGAGCGACTAGAAGCGTTGGAATACAGCCAACCGACGCCCATTCAATCCCGTTCTATTCCTGATATCCTTGAAGGGAAAGATATTATTGGTGGTGCCAATACGGGGTCTGGTAAAACCGCTGCTTTTTCGCTGCCAATCTTGCAAAAAATTGTTCAGCAAGACGAATCAAACAATCGCCGTGGCAACTTCGTTTCCCACCTGATTTTAGTACCAACTCGTGAGTTGGCATCACAGGTGGCATATAACGTCAAATCTTACTCATACCATCTCAGAGATAAGATCAAAACGGTTGCCGTATTTGGTGGTGTATCGGTGAACCCACAAATGCTGGCGCTTCGTGGTGGCTGTGACATCATTGTTGCAACGCCGGGTCGATTACTTGATCTGGTATCCAGTAACGCGATTAAGTTGGACCAAGTAAAAACGCTTGTTCTTGACGAAGCCGACCGTATGTTGAGCCTCGGATTTACCGAAGAACTGAATAAGATTCTTGCGTTACTCCCAGAGAAGAAACAGACGCTGTTATTTTCTGCAACTTTCCCTGATAAAGTGACGACGTTGGCTCAGCAGTTGCTCCGCGATCCTGTTGAAGTTCAGTTGCAGAGCGCAGAAGCCAGCACTTTGGTGCAGCGCGTGTTTAGTGTAAATAAAGGTGAGAAGACGGCGGTACTCGCGCACTTAATCAAACAGCATCAGTGGCGACAGACTCTGATTTTTGTGAATGCTAAGAATGCCTGTAATCATTTAGCTCAAAAGTTGTCAAAACGCGGTATTACCGCTGAAGTTTTCCATGGTGATAAAGGGCAGGGCGCTCGTACTCGTGTCCTTGACGGTTTTAAGTCTGGCGAGATTCAAGTTCTTATTGCCACCGATATCGCAGCACGCGGCCTTGATATAGAAAAACTTCCAGTGGTGATTAACTTCGATCTTCCGCGTAGCCCTGCTGATTATATGCATCGAATCGGTCGTAGTGGTCGTGCTGGTGAAGTAGGTTTAGGGTTATCTCTTATCGATTACGACGACTACCACCATTTCAAAGTGATAGAAAAGAAAAATAGGTTTCAACTTGAACGCGAGCAGGTAGTCGGTTTTGAAGTGGAAGACGATCAGAGTGAAGCCTACTTTTTACCAATGAAGCCGCGAGCGAAGCCTGCAGGTACGGGTAAAAAGAAGAAAAAGCGTAATCAATAGAAAACGTAAACTACATGTGAGTTTAATTACGGGAGTTGTTGGAGAAATGGAATGCTCACTAGCTTGAGTCTTCGCTTCTAGCCATTCCTTTAAAGAACAATAGAGCCCTGCTGGAGCTACCAGTAGGGCTCTATTGCTTTTCAAGATAGTGTTATTGGCGACGAGCAGGGCGTCCGCGAGGTGAACGCTTTTTAAATGCAGACGCTGCTTTGGCTTGTGACTTAAGAATAGAGTCAACGGTTAGCGGCATTGGCTCTTTAGGTTCAAGGCCATGAGGGAACGTACGAGCTCTTGGTGGTAAGTTGTATTCTTCTTCGCTCGCGCGTGGCATGCGCTTAAAGCGATAAAGGTAAAAGTTTTCTAATTTTTCTCTCGCCCATTCGGTTTTCTTTAAATACTTCACGCTACTTGCAATCGAAGGCTTAGTGTTAAAGCAATTAAAGCGCATTGCTGTATCTAGAATGTCCCAGCCGTAAAAATCCACTAACTCTTGCAACATAGTCTCTAGCTTCAACCCGTGCAGTGGATTGTTCTGTTGCAGCTCGATTCTCTCTTCGTCAGTCATCATTTTTAAGGGCCTTACTCATTAAAGGGCGGAGTTTAACAAAGTATACAATGCAGAGATATCGATAGTTACTTTGCGATGGATGCGAGCACAGTGCTCTCTACCTTGAAAGTATAAATCGGAATTAGCCGTTCTACTTGGCTCTCTGCTCAAAAATGACTCATAAAAGTTCAAGCGCCCTAGCTTGATGTTAAATCATTGTGTGATAAGTGAGATTTTTGTTGTTCTTTTACTAATGTCTAATATTCCTACCCATAGCAACACATGCTTAATAAGCTCAAAATCAAAATTGGTTCATGCCGCTTTCTTAGTATGGCCTAGAAGTTTGATGTGGGTGTTGTCTCGTATTGGTCGAAGGTCTGTCTACCAAGCGAAACTCTAGTTGACGTAGTTCAACGTTGAAACATAAAAGGATGACTCAATGTCTGACAAAAGTAAGACTTTTTACAAGGATGTGCGCAAAAAACCGCATGAATTTGAAAACCGAGAAGACTTTCTAAATCATGATTTAACCGTCATGAGTTTCCGTCGCTGGGGAATTCATTTGCCCTCACGTGATTACAGTATTGAAATCGAAGACTGGGTACCGGCATTAGCAGCAACCATTGGTAAAGTGGTTATGGTCACTGCCATGGTTTCCGCTTTTGCTGCTCAGTTTGGTTTATCTCCGGAATTCATTGCAGAAAACGTGCGTTACGAATTACTTATCGCTGGAGCCCTGTTCGTCATCTTGTTTTCTGCCATCCTAAACCCGAATGCAAACTTAGCGGGAACCCATGGCCCAATGATACCGCTGATTCCTATGATCGCAGCTGCAGGAGGGCACCCTCTCGCGCTAGGTTTGATGGTATGTGTTTTTGGTTTAATTCTCGCTTTAACCAAAGGTGGCTCTAAACTCATGACTCTGACTGGTATCGGGGTTCGAGGAGGGTTGTTGATCTACCTTGGTGCTGTTGGGTTGCTCGGGCAAATTAATAAGACGGAAGCGTGGGCTGCAAGTACGGACCAAGGTTACATTTCGTTTGTGGTCATAGGCCTAACCGTTATGGTTTACGCTTACTTAGCCAAGATCAATAAACGTTGGCTCGCTATCCCATTGTGCTCTGCACTCGCGGGTATTGTTGCTTATTTGATGGGCGCTGAGTTTGCCTTTACCACAGAACCGGGCCTGCCTAATTTCAGTCCATTCTACTGGTGGGGTGAAGATACAGGCTGGCAGCTAGGCTGGCCAACCCTAGAGCACTTTATTGCCGTGACTCCATTTGCTCTACTGGCAGTCGCTATGTGGTCCCCTGATTATCTCGGCCATCGTGTGTTTCAAGAACTTAACTACCCAAAAGAAGCGAAAGGTGTACTCATGGATGTCGACGACACGATGGTCGGAGCATCTGTTCGTCAGGGGGTTGGTTCACTCTTAGGGGGCGGAAACCTAGCTTCTTCTTGGGGAACGTACATGATTCCTGCCGCAATTGCCAAGCGTCCTATTCCAGGTGGCGCTCTGTTGACGGGTTTCATGTGTATTGCGGCGGCGGTAATTGGCTACCCAATGGATCTAGCAATGTGGGAACCTGTTCTGCGCGTTGCTTTGATTGTGGGTGTATTCTTACCACTCCTTGAAGCGGGTATGCAGATGATCCATAAGCATAAAGATTCACTCAGTGCAGGTATCTGTATTTTTGCCTGTGCATTCGTTAATCCAGTCTTCGGTTGGGCAATCACGATGCTGTTGGATAACCTCGGGCTTATCGGCGACCATGAGCGTGCTAACGAACTATCGCGCAAAGATAAATATCTGATTCCTGGCACTGCGTTTATCGTTTGTGCAGGCTCCCTTGCTATTGTTGGTCAGCTTCCAGGCATTCCAGCTCTTATCGGTTAATCGAATTATGCTCTAAAGGTATAGTGAGAGCAGTGAGTAAAGGGACTTGCTTCTTAAAATAGTAGACAAAAACAAAAAGCTACCTAGTACCAGGTAGCTTTTTGCATGTAGGGTTAGGCTACGGAGTTAGGCTATATGAGTGATTCAATGCCGTATTTTGCGCCGTAGTGTTCAACGACAAAATCAATGTCTTTGTCACCACGGCCTGATAAGTTGATCAAAATCGAGCCGGTTTCTCCTTGCTGTGCGAGTTTAATTGCGTAAGCGACAGCGTGTGAGGATTCAATAGCAGGGATTATTCCCTCTTCACGAGACAGCTCAAAGAAGGCATCAATCGCTTCGTCATCACTGATTGAGCCGTAATTGACACGGCCAATGTCTTTTAAGTAACTATGCTGAGGCCCAACCGATGGGTAATCCAAGCCACTTGCTACAGAGTACACTTCCTGAGGTTCGCCTTGCGCATCTTTAAGCATGTAAGACTTAAATCCGTGCATGATACCTGGCTCACCGAGTGTGAGTGTTGCAGCATGCTCGCCAACCTTTTGCAAAGAGCGGCCCGCAGGTTCAACGCCGTGAATGGCGACTTGTTCATCCTCTAAGAAAGCAGTAAATAGCCCCATCGCGTTAGAACCACCTCCAACGCATGCGACGAGATTATTGGGTAACTTGCCGGTCATTTCTTTGAATTGAACTCGTGCTTCGTTACCGATAATTGATTGGAAATCTCGTACCATTTTAGGGAATGGGTGAGGGCCAACGACAGAGCCTATCGCATAAAGTTGTGTATCAGGATCTTTCAGATAAGCTTCGAATGCAGAATCTACCGCTTCTTTGAGGGTTTTGCGCCCATGAGTGGCAGGAATGACATTAGCACCAAGGATTCTCATGCGGACGACATTCGGATGCTCTTTGGCGATATCAACTTCACCCATGTAAATATCGCATTTCAAGCCAACCAATGCCGCGGCTGTAGCAAGCGCAACACCGTGTTGCCCTGCGCCAGTTTCAGCAATCAGTTTCTTCTTACCCATCTTTTTAGCGAGAATGGCTTCCCCTAAGCAGTGGTTAATTTTATGTGCGCCTGTATGGTTTAAGTCTTCGCGCTTTAGGTAGATGTCTGCTCCGTATTTTTTAGACAAGTTTTCCGCATGGAAGATTGGGCTAGGTCGTCCAACAAAGTGCTTATATAGGCGAGCGAGTTCCGCTTTAAATTCAGGATCTTTGCTGCATTCCTCATAAGCTGCGTTGATGTCATGCATGATTTGTTCAAGCTCAGGTGGAACAAAGCTACCACCGTATTCACCAAAGTATCCTTCTTCGTTGGGCATAGTGAGATCAAACGAGTTTTTCATTATTTACATCCTAGTTAACGAAAGTATTGATACTTTTATACCCAAAATTTAGAAGTGGTTGTGTGATCAGTTGCTTAAATCAGAGTTCGCGATCTAGTGCACTAGTTAAAAAGTACAGTTTGTGTAGGGGATAATAGTTGTGATGTAGAATCAGGTGGTTTGAATAGGTGCAAAAAAGCCTCGAGAGATCCTAGGCTGTCATAAGAACCTCTCGAGGCAAACAGAGTGCTGGAAATACACTCTGCGATGGTGTCTGGAAACAAAAATTAGATTCGTTTCCTTTGTCAGATGTTAGGGTTTTAGAATGAGTCGATGTCAGCGAAATGTCACAAGTTAATTGCGGTATTAAAAGCTTATTTTTTATTTTTGATTAATGGATTAGAAAGTAACCTAAAACAGGCTAACCTACCGCGTGTTCCGCGTCTTTTAAGTTGAACATGATCTTTCTTTGTCTCGAATCGGCGTCTTTAACCAACACGTGCACTTTGGTCCCTAAAGTAAACGTGGCGCTCTGGCTGGAAATTTTTTGTTTGACTACATCAAATTCGAACTCACCATTTTGGAAACTTGATAAAGGAATGAGACCTTCGATTCGGTTCCTCTAACTCAACAAATCCCGCGAAGTATGTGACTCCAGACGCTGTCCCTATGAAGTGTTGTCCGATAAATGGCTTCATGTAATGACATTTCAGTGCTGACTCAACCTCTCAGCTAGGGATTATGTGCTCGTAGTTATTAGAATTTATTGATTGAGCAGATATATTTAATTTCATTTTTTCTCTTATATTCGCCAATCGCTTTTATTTTATAAACTTTATTTTTATGAGCAAAGCATGAGGCGAAGTGATTCAGATATGAATGAGATTAATTTAATTCCAAACTGGAATTGCAAGGTAGGTTGTGTGATTACCTAAAGATGTATACCAAAGTGACTTTATTGAAAGTGATTAATGATGGTGTGGGAGAGGTAAGTGATTTGGCTATATAAACTTAGATAGAGAATAGTAAGGGCAGTAACAAGTGGAAGGGGATTGTGGCACCAACAACATTGATGCCACACAAAGAATTACAGTGCAGTTACTTCAGCTGCTTGTAAACCTTTGTTACCTTGTTCAACAACGAACGATACTTTTTGGCCTTCAGTAAGAGTTTTGAAGCCTTCAGAAACAATAGAACGGAAGTGAACGAATACGTCATCACCGCCATTGTCTTGAGAAATAAAACCAAAACCTTTAGTTTCGTTGAACCATTTTACTGAACCAGTTAATTTATTAGACATAGATACCTCTATATTTGATTGTTTTAAATATTGAATTTTTAGCTAATATCAAGTGCTACTATATGATTTTAGAGATAACTATTTTGTCGCAGGAACGTAAACGAGGAATTCGATGTGGAACTGAGAGAAACTTTGATCTTTAATTACATTAATAGCTCTTTCCGTAAGAGCTGATGTGCAGTATACCGACAAAATTAATAAAGGCTAGCCTTTTCTTTTTTATTTTTTGAGTACACCAAGCGCATTGCTTTCAAAGCATACGCTTGGTGTATAAGACGGCGTGATGTTATAGGTGGCGTCGAGCGCTTAGTGTTTTCTGGTTGGGCCGTTACGAACGATGTCTTTACCATTGTCATATACGTGCTGCGAAACCCAGCGGCCAAGGAGCAATTGGTGCTTTTCTCCTAATACGGCAACAAATGGACGACCATCGGTATTAGAGGTGGCTAGCGCAACGCCAGTGACACCTTCAAGGCCAAGAGCGCCGCTTTCTACTAAATGCAGAAATGCCTCTAACTCTTCAATCGTTTCGATTACATGGTTATCAATATTCATTGTATTCAATCTCTTCGAATTGCATTGCGGTCGCGTACTCTACCTAAGTTAAGCGTGGAAACCAAGCTTCTACGTGCGTCATGTAATGAGAGAACCTTGCCCTGCCACTAATCATCAATAAGTTAGTCTCGATAGTCCGGAACTTGCCTAGATTCAATGAGGCAGAAAACACTCTCTGGTTAGACATGAGTCACATAATGTTGTCTGGTTTATCTCATCAATACTTTTGCTATTGGATGGGGTGAAGGGGAGTGCAATAATTTGTGAAACTCTTTTCCTAAAGGCTGTTATGAAGAAAGTCCTGATTACCGGTTTTGAACCTTTTGGTGGTGACGCCATTAACCCCGCCTTAGAAGCGGTCAAGCAATTAGAGGCCGCGGCCATAAAAGGAGGTGTGATAGTTACTTGCCCAGTCCCCGTAGTTCGATATGACTCGGTGAAAGTCGTTATTGAAGCAATAGAAGCGCACCAGCCAGACTGTGTAATTACTGTAGGTCAAGCGGCCGGGCGTAGCGCGATAACCCCAGAGCGTGTCGCAATTAATGTCGATGATTTTCGTATTCCAGATAACGCTGGTCATCAGCCGATTGATGAACCCGTGGTGGCTGATGGTCCTGATGCTTACTTCTCGACACTACCGATAAAGCGTGTTGTGCAAACGTTGCAAACGCAGGGTATACCTAGCCAGATTTCCAACAGTGCTGGAACATTTGTATGTAACCATCTCTTTTATGGGATCCAACATTACTTGAAAGACAATCCGATTCGTCACGGGTTTGTTCATATTCCATTATTGCCAGAACAAGCAGCAGATGGCAGTCAGCCTTCTATGTCTTTGGACATGATAGTCGAAGGGCTAAGGCTGGTGGCGCAAGTTTGTATTGCCCATGATAGCGATATCCTGGTAAGCGGTGGAACGATTTGCTAGTAAGTGTTTTAAAATCCAGTAAGTGTCTGAAAGATAAAAATAAGCTCGTCGTTTGATGTTGTAGTAAATGTTAGCTTTGTCAAATTTCACAAGTAGCGAAAGGAGTAGCATTGAATAGTCAGGTTGGATGTTGTTCAAACTGGCATTCCTCTAGTACAGGAGGTGTTAGGGGCTAACTTTACGAAAGGCGAGTTATTATGAAAAGCAACAAAAGTAAGTCAATCGCACTTATCTCTGTCGTTGTTTTCGCGTTGGCTATTGCTGCGCTTAAATTCGAAAACACGCTCGGAGTTCTTCCCATCGTAGTCGCTATTATCGCGTTTTTTACTTGCGTTATTTATACCAGTAGATACCTGTCTGATATGAAGCGTTCAGAGTTGATAAGTCAACCCAAACAAGCTCGAAAAATGTGTGCCAACGCATCACGCAATGAGCTTGATGAGTGCGATAAAAAGCGTTGAAGCGAGTCACATTCTCCGTATACTTTGCTGGAGCATTAATGCACTAACGTGTCGGAGATAAGCATGTCAAATCGAGTACCAACCAACATACTGACCGGATTTTTGGGTGTCGGTAAAACGACCACGATTTTAAATCTACTGAAGAACAAACCGGAAAAAGAAAACTGGGCGGTTTTGGTCAATGAATTTGGTGAGATTGGCATCGACGGTGCATTGATGACCGACCAAGGAGCGCTGATTAAAGAAGTGCCGGGTGGTTGTATGTGCTGCACTGCGGGTGTGCCGATGTCGGTAGGTATCACCGCATTATTGCGTCAAAAACCGGACCGTTTATTGATTGAGCCGACAGGCCTTGGTCATCCCAAACAGGTTATCGCGACGCTTACCTCACAGCAGTATGAACCTTACGTTGATCTTAAAGCGACGATTGCCTTGGTTGATCCGCGTAACTTAAGTGATGAAAAATATCTTTCTAACCAAAATTTCGTGGACCAGTTAGACAGTGCAGATGTGGTTATTGGTAATAAGGTTGACCTATGTTCCAGCCACGACATTGATGTGTTTAATGACTGGGTGACGGACCAATCCCCTTCAAAAGTATTCAGTAAGCTTATTCATGACGGTGAGTTACCGATAGAAGTCTTGGATATCGAGCGTGTTTACGGCAGCGCTTCTTCCCATATCGAGTCACATCATCATGACCACGCTCATCAAGAGCCTCAATTCCAGTTGGCGCCTGGTGAAGCCTTTGTGCGCAAAGAGAACAAAGGGCAGGGTTATTTTAGTTGTGGGTGGTTGTTTGGGGCAGAGTATAAGTTTGATTTTGAAAAGCTTTTCTCTATGCTTTCGGACTTAACGGCTGAACGTGTTAAAGCGGTGGTCAATACGGATCAAGGTTGTTACGCGTTTAATGTTGCCAACCGAGTCGTGTCGGTGAATGAAATCAGCTTAGAAGGCTTTGAATCACGATTAGAAGTGATAGATTCTCAGCTGTTGCCATGGGATGAGCTTGAGCGAATTCTCCTTCAGTTATCTGGCATCAAACATTAAATCGCGCAAAGGTTAAACGAAAACGGTGAACCACTAATATATCTGTGCTCACCGTTTTTTCTTTTGTAGGATTTCAATGAGAAAAGTGAGATAAATCACTCAAATTCGGGTATAGTGCACGGCTAAATTTTTAAAGCTATTTTTAGTGGTTTGTTTAAGGAATACGCTCAATGTCATTTTCATCTCAAGGTTTTGCGCCAGAAGTGGTTAAAGCACTGGCAGAATGCGGTTATGAAAAGTTAACGCCAATTCAACAGAAGGCGATTCCAATGGCTCGCAAAGGCCATGATATTTTCGCTACAGCACAAACAGGTACTGGTAAAACGGCTGCGTTTTCTCTGCCTATGATTCAGCAGTTGCTAGACAGTAACCGTAGCGCTTCTCGTAAGACTGCTCGCGCACTTATCTTGGCTCCAACTCGCGAGCTTGCTGAACAAATTGCTGACAACATCAAAGCTTACACGAAGTACACGAACCTGTCGGTGGCTGCGATTTTCGGTGGCCGTAAAATGTCTTCTCAAGTAACGGCATTAGAAAACGGTGTAGATATCCTAGTGGCTACACCCGGTCGATTGGAAGAGCACATTGAACAAGGTAATGTCTCGGTCGCACACTTAGAGTTTTTAGTGTTTGATGAAGCAGACCGTATCTTGGACATGGGCTTTATTCACGCAGTACGTAAGATCATGCTAGATGTGGATACTGATCCGCAAATTATGATGTTTTCAGCAACGACTTCGAGCCAACTAAATCTGTTAGCAAAAGATATCCTGCGTAAGCCTAAGCGTATTGAAGTTGAGCGAGCGAATACGACAGCACAGACAGTTGCTCACGTGTTATATCCAGTTGATCAAGAGCGAAAAACGGAACTGCTTTCGGAGCTGATTGGTCGTAAGAACTGGAAACAAGTGTTGGTATTTGTGAACTACAAAGAGACCGCAAACGACGTTGTAAAAGAGCTGAAACTTGATGGTATCAAAGCGGTGGTTTGTCATGGTGACCGTGCTCAAAGTGCTCGTCGTCGTGCGTTAGAAGAGTTCAAGTCCGGTAAAGCACGTGTCATGGTGGCTACCGATGTCGCTGCTCGAGGTCTAGATATTGAAGATTTACCTCACGTTGTGAACTATGACATGCCTTTCCTAGCGGAAGATTACGTTCACCGAATTGGTCGTACAGGCCGTGCAGGTAAACAAGGTCATGCCGTTTCATTTGTAAATCGAGATGAAGAACTCACGGTTGTTCAGGTTGAAAATCTAATCCAGCAGCGAATTCGCCGTATTGAGCTTGCTGGCTATGAACCAAAACAGCGTGAATCTTACATTGAAAAGCTGCACTCAAAACCAGCATTCAAGAATCGTCAAGGTCGTCGTAATAATCCGAACCAGTCGGCAACAGACCAAGGGTCGGCAGAGCGTCGTCTTGCTATGGTGAAGCGCCTGAAAGCGCGTCGTGGCGCAAAGTAAATTACACAGTCTGTGTGAAAAGAGCCCCTCAATTGAGGGGCTTTTTTTGTTTTGTCGTTTCGCGTTAATTTAGGCCAAGCATATTTGGCTCACCACGATAAATAATGCGATCGTTTCCTCGGTGAATACCAAACGTAACTGTAACAGGTGGATTTTCCTCTTCACTTGTCGTGTTATCCCAATCGTATTTCAGCCAAGGGATGCGATTACCTGAGCCGTCTAAATCCAGGTGGAATTGTATTTGCTCGCGTGCTGAGTCAATTTGGCTTGCAACGATATCGGTCATCCTGCCAACATGCATTGTCCCAACTCCAGAAAGCATGGCGTTGTTTGCAGGCGCATTCGACCAAATTGGCGTGCTGAAGTAATATTCACCATTCGCCGTTGTTGAGCTGTCATCGAAGTTAGTCATAAATCGACCGTTTTGCCAAGTTTCTACAGCAAGTGGCACTTTGATCACCATGCCTTGGTTGCCACCTACATCTTGAAAGTTCAAACGACCGAATCGAATGTCTGGTTGTTTTGTGAGTACTTCGCTATCGTCGAAGAAGTTTACCTCATCAACGGCTTTAGTCGTGACTATACCTATTTTGCTGCTGTCACTGTTAGTCCCTTTATTAAATGGGCCATCAGGATATTGCTTATCTGTCGTGTTCTTTTTCCAGCATGGGCTATTGTTACAAGTCGCATTGGTCGAGGGCTTCTCTATAACAAACGTTCCAACACTCGCGCTACCCAGTAGTTTCCAGTCTACCTTCTTAGGCTTAGGCGGCAAAAACCGATCGGAGTATGAGCTTAGCTCGCCTAAATCGAAATGTTGTTGAAGGTTAGACGAAAAGTGGACGTAATTCTTCACGTTTTCCTTATTCGCATTGAGTGCGACAACATCGTAAGTGACTTTCTCAAAAGGTTGATTCATGTAAGCAAAAGTTTGGCCATGTGGGTAGTGCCATTCTTGGTCTTGCACTTGAAAATATTTTGGGTAAAAACGACCAACGTAACGATAGCCTTCGTTCACAGTCATACCTAGATATTTACTTTCTAGGTTTGCTTTTACTCTCAAGCTCCCGACTTCTTCCCAATATAATCCATTAAAGACGAATTGATCATTCTTGGCTGAATTATGCGCCTGAGCCAGTGAGTCACTACTTTTTAGCAATTTTGAGGTTTGGTTCGCTGTCTCTGATGGCGTATGTTGCTCACTCGACAAGACAACCGATGCTGCTGGAGCGTCATCAAGCGTAAAATTACGGGTGATAGAAGCATCACAATAGCGTGCTGATTCAACAGACCCACTTACAGAGCCGTCAGGTTGCCAAATGATTGGTTTCACCGTTAGAGAGAAAAGTTCTCCGGCAGCAAGAAACCCTTCTCCTTGTTCAGAGGTGCCAGAAGGCAAAGCACGTTGGTTGTCACAAATAGCGAGTGTCCATGGTCGCGAGTGCACATTAAATGTCCCTTTCACTTCCACTTTGCCTTCTTCTGGACATTCTTCAAATCCCTCACATTCAAAATGATCGGACAATGTCACTTCAAATATGCCGGACTCGTTCGTGATAAGACCATGTTCAGACAAGCCGTCTTTAAATTCCGCTGAATAGCTAAAGTTTCCTTCACTTCCTCCTAATGGTTGAACCAATGGATGAAAAATCTTAGGCGTACCATTGTAGTTGCTTGCCACTACAGGTTCGCCGGTGGAGGCACAAGCAAGCAATCGCGTATGCACGTTTTCTGGTTTACCTGCAATAACGCGTATTTCATTTAAAGTTGCGCTTTTCGTCTTTGAGTAGGCCTCAAACATAAATGGCGTAAACATAAAGCGAACAGTTTGATGCTTGCTCGTGTCTTTCGCCATAGTGAAAGTTAGTGTGTAGTTGGTATCTAACGAGATCGTATCAATATTATTCGGAACCACTCGAACAACAAGTTCACCATTCTCGTCAGATATAAATTGGTTGGCTCCTAATGTCTGCTGACCTTTAACCACCTCTAAAGTGAACAAGTCAGGGTGTGATAGGACAGCACTGACTTCTGCGCTTACAACTTCTCCATTATTGGTTGTTGTTGCTGTAAATTGCGGAAGATCGTCGCCGCACATCAGTGCCATGTCGTCCGATGGTGTGACGCTGAGGTTTAAGTCGTTCTCCGATGGAGGCTGCATGCTGCAATTCGGAACATCTTGAGGGGTGATTGGACAGACTTGGGAAGAGTAGTGACAATCAGCCTCGCCCAATCCACAGTATTGCGTGTATTTGTTGTCTTGTGCTTTCGTTTGTGCACTTCCTGGCGTTTGTTGGATTTCACCACAAACTTGACTAGGCTGATTTGGAGCGTTGTTGAAGTTCAATGTTTGGAAGTATTTAATTGCTGCGGTGGAACTATAGAATGAGCCACTTAATGTAGCTGACGATCCTACAGATTCAGCCGTACCATAGATCGACATATCTTTTATAATCAGAGATTTGTGCGCAGAAACATCACCGACGACAAAATGGTCTTGTAAAGGATGGTTTGTTTTTAGGTGTAGTGTTTCGCCTTGTGATTCGACCTTACCACAGATGTTTGTATTAAATATATTGGTCGTGCTGTGAGTCAAAATGTCACCAATAATGGTGTTGTACTCACCATTAATATGAAGGGCCTCACCTGTTAGCTCTATATCCCCATCGATGAGTACGTTATGCAGCTTTGTTGGATAAGCCGATAGAAGATCACCATAGATAACAGTGTGCTTGTTTTGGTAATCGTCGAGGTTTGATGCTTTCTCATTGTTAACCGTTAATCCGGTAGCGAGGGCGTGTAGAGAGATACGTTTATTGGGTTCACCAATTGTATTATTCCCCTCTAACACAATTCCATAATCTGCTTTTAATGTTATCTCTTTTTCCGGTAATGAGGAGACAATTTTATCACCAGCGGGTAGGACTAGTTTCCCTGTACAGCGATAAGTCGTGCCATCGCTTTCGATACTAAAACTCTTGTGTGAGCAAAGTTGACCTAACTCAGATAGATCTTTTACGTCATAAGTGGTGGCGTGTGAGGTTAGCGGTAAAAAAAGAACCGCAGTGAAAATACTGCAAAGACGCATCATCAAATGTCCTAATGAGTGGAACAAGATGGCATCAAGCGAGCGTGAGCAAATGCTCACTGAAATTGGAATAGCTGCGGTACTTTTTTGTTCTGAAGCCGCTTAGTTATTGAACTTTGGTTATTTTTTATTTCGTATGTCATACCAAAGTTTAGCGGCCTTATTACAACGTAAGTGTCAGGTTAGTTCAAGAGGCAAGTGTGATGTGTGTCGATTTATATGTGTAACTATTTGTTAGTTAAGGATAATAAGTAAGCATGTTGGTTCAGAATCAGGAAGGACGCGATCCTGATTCTGAACGTTTATAACGCTAGGCAGCGTGAACGATGAGTGGAGCCATCTGATATAACTCTTCTAGTATGGCTTTCGTTTGTCTCGAATACACCAGACAATCTCGATCGCCAACGAGCTGAATTGCTCTCACTTTACCTGCAACCAAACATTGCCTAATCGTGCGTAGAACCATTTGGATATCAATTTCTGACGCGCCATCAAGGCTGTTTTTGGTTTTTAGAGATCCAAGGTCGATACTAATGATTATTTGGTCGCAGTGGTCTAGGTAATTGCCGATCTGTTGCTTAACATTATTGCGATGACGAAAAGAAAACTCTTTATCGGTTACCCAGTCACAACCTTGATCCTCCGCGTATTCCCACGTTTCTTGCTTTGTATCTTGTTCGCTAACACCAGCAAAAAATAATCGCACGTTTTGATAGCGAGAAAGAGCAAAATGAAATGCCGAGCCTAAACGTGGTTCAAGTGTTGGTTTCAAGTTCATGTCATGTCCAATATTTACCACACCCACTTCGTCTCGATAGGACACGACCACAGGTAACATGGACAAGATTGCCTCGGTACAGTTAGTGACTAAAACAGGAATTGAGTGGCGAGAAAGCGAAAGGCTTAATGCTTCCTGAAACTCGCCATTTTCCAGCTTGTCGTGGTTGAAGTGACCAAAGTTTTCAGCGGTTTCATGATCATGTTGTTGGTAAAGCCAATCACTAGCATTTTCCAAACTTTGATCAGCTAATTCAAACGCGCCCTTAGACATGGGTGGCAAATACTCACACACTGTCATAAAAGAAAAAGGGTAATGTTGCGGCTGTTTCACTGTGTGATGGAGTTTATAGCGTTTGAAAAAGCTTAACATGATGAATTACCTTTCTGGTGGTAGTGCCCTTGCCGCTTGCAGTACATGTAAAATAATGCGCTGCTTATCCTTTTCGACTCGGTGGGCCGGAGCCATCACCGAGACTGCGCCAATCAGTTTGCTTCCTTTCATTACCGGTGCGCTAATACCTGAAACACCAGGGTCAATCTCAGAAGTACTGACGGCATATCCGTGTTTACGGATGGTTGTGAGCTCTTTTTCCCACTCGTCGCGTCGGTGATCTTGATTAAAGTATCTCAAGATTTTCTCGCATCGACTTTGAGGCATAAAAGCGAGCATCACTTTAGATGAGGCACCGCGCAGCAGAGGTTGACTTTGACCCTGGACGAAGCTGCAACGCAGCGCCTGCATACTTTCTTTCTGTCTGACACAAAGCGCACGATAACCCGCTGGTACCATATAAGCGGCCATTTCCCCGGTTTGTTGTACCAACCTAGCCAGTATGGTTTCGACCATGTCGAGCCCATGTTGCGCGGTCTCATAGCTGTGCATGAGTAATAATGCCGCCGGACCAACGACAAATGTCTTGTCGTGAACGCTTTCTTCGATCAAGTTCCACTCTTTAAGCAGTTTTAAGTGTCGGTAAAGGCTGCTTAAAGGAACGTTCAATTGCTCGCTTAGCGTTTTCGCAGAAACTGGGAACGGACTAACTGCAACTTGCATTAACAACTGCAGTGATTTTTCGTTTACCTGGTTAGCATTAGCTTTGTTTGTCGTCATGAGAGTGTTGTAACGTGTTGTAGGAGTTACGACAAATATAATTCTTAATCACTGAGAAAAGAAAAATAATTTTAATGGGTAATTCTTACATGATGAGAAACAGACAGGTAAAGACCTTCGCAAGTACCGATAGACATAACATGGTGTCGAATTAAAGTCTCAGGTTTGAGGCGCTTGATACTAAATTGGAACAGGAGTGATTAAGACATTGTTTAGTTTGCGGTATTACTCAGCGTTTCGCATACTGAGTTAATCCAAACAAATAATGTTAAAAACGTGAGTTGCTAGCGGGTATCGGAATCGAGGTACCATCTCAGTAAATCGGTTTTATAAAAGGTTACTTTTATATGCTGAATAAGGCGATTTTTAAAAAAGCCATCATTTTTCTTCTGCCTATTCCTTTGGTTATTGGAGAGGTTTTGTATTTAGCTCGTGAAAGCGTGCAAAACAACCTCAATCATTTATTAGAAAAAAATGTGCAAATTGCAGATGAAATTTTATTCCAAATAGAGACAGAAAACCGCACGGCGCTGCTACACCCTGAACGATGTGAAGAGCTCCAGCAAAGCTTAATGTTTGAACGAGATATTGAAGAAATGCTCATTGTGAAAGAGGGAGTCATTACTTGTTCTTCGAAATTGGGAAGTATCTCTAAACCGTTAGCTGAGCACATCACCTTTCCCAAGGGACAAACGCTAGCGCTTGGTAGTGTTGATAGCTTGTACGATCAGTTTTTGCTAGTGGTAACGGAAGGAGAGCGCGGTTATCAAGCCGTAACGATTATCGATCATGACTACTTTAATGCGACAATAGGGTTTAACAACGATTTACGCCTAAAACGTTCTGCGCTGTTTATCCATGAGCAAGTTTCACCTGAAGGAGCATTAAGAGCGGGAAGTAATCCTATCGGTATCAAATCGTCGCAAATGTTTGAGTATGAAGCTTTGAGCGAAGCCAGCGATCTTTTCGTCAAACAGAGAACACTTTCCTATTTTTTGTACTCAATTCCAATTATTTTCGTGATCTACCTTTGCTTGTATGCGTTGAATAAGTTTATTGATCCTCATCGCAATTTGATACTGGATCTTAAAAGAGCGATAAAAAGAGGAGAGTTGACCCTGTATTACCAACCGCAAGTTAACGTTGATACCGGCCAGTTATTCGGGTTTGAAGCGCTAGTGCGATGGGAGCATCAAAGTAAGGGGTTCATTTCTCCGGATGAGTTTGTCCCTGCGGCAGAGCAAAGTGGATTGGTTTTTTTACTTACTGATTTCGTTCTGGATAAAGCGGCAGAGGACTTCAGTAAATTAGGCTTTGATCAGCCTGTCCACCTTGGTATTAACGTGCCGCCTGGTTATTTAGTCGGACCAAACGCGATCAGAAAAATTCAATTGCTCGACAGACAGTTGAGCCGAAACAAAGTCTCATTAGGGGTAGAGATAACGGAGCGTCAGCTCATTGATTCAGAGGCGAGAAAATGCATTGCAGCGCTGCGAGTGCATGGTATTGATGTGCTGATCGATGATTTTGGAACTGGCCAAACCTCGTTAGCATTTCTACAGCACATGCGCATAGATTACTTAAAAATCGATAAGTGCTTTGTCGAAACCATTGGTATTCCTAGCCTTAGTGCTTCTGTCTTAAAAGCGATGGTTCACTTCGCGGAAGAATTACAAGTACAATTGATCGCTGAAGGCGTGGAAACCATAGCGCAAGCTGAACACTTAAAGCAGATGGGAGTGAGATATCATCAGGGATACCTGTACTCCAAACCATTACCTTATGAGCAGCTTGCGCAGCGAAGTCATTATGATTGGTAGACGTTAGCTCTATAACACTGAGCATTTTCATCAAACACAAACTCTAACTCATTTTTGATGCTATCTAAGCGGTCTTCTTGGTAGTGAGACACATACAATAGTTGGCTTAAATTCTCTCTAGCGATGAGTTCAAGTGTGTTCTTAACTAACCGTCTACCCAAAAAATCTAACCCTTGATACGGCTCGTCCAAAATCAATAATGTGGGTTGTTTCACGATGGCTCTTGCAATCAGTAATAGTCGCTGCTGGCCGTACTCTAATTGCTTAAATGAGGTTTTTTTGTACTGGCTCATATGTAAGATATCGAGCCACTCGTTTGCAATATCCATCTCTTTGCGAGTTGGCTGGTTATACAACCCAATCGAATCGTAAAATCCTGACAAAATGACTTCTAATGCGCTGCAATTGACTCGATATTGGAGGTGTAGCGCTGAAGACACCATACCGATATGCTGCTTAATTTCCCAGATTGTCTCGCCAGTACCACGCTTTTTACCAAAAATATCAATGTCATTGCTGTAGCATTGCGGATGATCGCCAAAGATCAATCCAAGTAAGGTACTCTTTCCACAACCATTTGGACCTTTGACCTGCCAATGTTGGCCCTTGTCTATGCGCCAGTTCAAGCCAGTAAAAATCTTCTTATCGGTGTATTCAACAGCCCCATTCTTTAGTTCAAATATTGGGTTGTTGAATGGTGTCGAGTGCTGATGCTGACGTATCAAGCTCATCATTTCTTCACTCTGTTGTTCTGACTGAGATTTAATTTGTCCAATGATTGGATGATTATCCCAACTGGACTTATCCATTGTACTATCAAGCTTTCCTGCACTGAAAAGCGCGATGCTATTGATCCACTCAGGCATGTCAGATTCGCGAGAGAAGGTTATGAGTAGTTGCACATTTTGAGAAAGCGAGTGTAAATAGCGAGCGAGAGCAGCTCGGTGCGCAATATCTAAGCCAGTAAATGGATTATCGAGTAATACTAAGTCAGGTTGTGTGGCTAAAGCTCGGGCGAGCATTACTCTTCTGGTTTCTCCGGTAGAGAGAACACGGAAGCCACTATCTCTAAGATGACTTAGGTCGAGATCATTAACTAGCTGTTCAGTTAAGTTAGTGTCTTGGCTCTGTTCTAGGATTAATGAATAAACAGTGCTTCCTTGGTCGATACGATCAAGAAAATCCGTATCATCTTTTTCTAATTCTCTTTCCAGTAATCGCTGTTGCTCTGATAACGACACTTGCGCAACGGATAGCCCATTTAGCTCAATTTCCCCACTATTTGGTGACATTTCATCACAAATAAGGTCTCCAAGCAGAGAGCCAATATCTCCATCCGCGCTGAATATCCCCCAAGACTGCTGAGTGTTAATTTTCCAATCGTCAATAAACAAGTGTGTCGTGTTTCTCTTAGCTGCAAGCTGACGAAAGTGAATAGTCATTGTGTTTGTCTTCCTTGTTTTCGTTTTAGTGGATTACTTATAACAATTTACGAACTCAGTACGGAAGCGCTTTTGTGTATTAATTTTGAACAGTGCTCAGTCTTGTGCATATCAACGAAGCCTTGTATTAGAGGATAAAAATGCGACTAGAGTCATTAAGTAACAAGTAAGCTTGTCAATAATTTTGTTTTATTTTTGAATCAATCTATCATTATGCATGTAAATGTTATGCTGATAAATTCATATTTGCCGTTTGTTAATTAATCAATGTAAGGACACATGTTTATGAGTGAAACGGAATACGATTACCCTTCGAGTTACAGCCTAGTTTCCATTACCGATACCTCCAGTTACATCAAATATGCCAGTGAAAACTTTAATGAAGTAGCGGGGTTTGATGAAGGGGAGCTTATCGGTAAACCCCACAATGTTGTGCGTCATCCTGATATGCCAAAACAGGCTTTTAAAGATTTATGGACTCACCTGAAAACTGGCAAACACTGGATGGGAATGGTCAAAAATCGACGTAAAAACGGCGGCTATTATTGGGTTGACGCGTTTGCTTCTCCTATAAAATCTAATGGTGAAGTTGTGGAATACCAATCAGTGAGATTTAAACCTGAGCGTATACACATCCAGCGAGCGGAAAAAGCGTATTCGAAGCTTCGAAATAATCGTAAGCCGTGGAAAATGTATCTTCCTCGTACACGTTTGTGGATGAGATCGGCCTTCTTCCTTTTAATTTCAAACCTTCTTGGCTTACTCATTCTACAAATGAATCAATCACCAGTGATAGCGTTTGGCGTTGTTGCGTTACTTTCCGTTTTCTCTATTTATGTATTAACCAGACCAGTTGAGAAGCTCGCTAAACAGGCTAGGCAAGACTTCAACAATCCACTCATGGAATATATTTATTGCGGAAGAATCAACGATCTGGCTGAGATTGAGCTGGGTATGAAGATGCGTAAGCAATTTGCCAATGCGCTATTGGGGCGCGTTGGCGTGTCTGTAAAAGACTCTTGCGAAAAAACGCGCGCAAGTGCTAACAGTGCTGCGACAAATAGCCAGCAAGTGACGGAGAACTTAAGCGCACAGAAAGTGGAGATTGACTCGGTCGCAACAGCGGTCAACGAGATGCAAGCCTCTTCATCTGAGATATCAAATAATGCTCAAGCGACCGCCGAGGCTACGTTAGAAGCGCAAAATACGATGATAGACAGCCGTAGCGTTATCGATAATGTTAACCAATCGGTACTAGAGCTGGTGGGTGAGCTCGGCGAAATATCTAAAGTGGTCATACGTTTGAACCAACAAACCGAGCAAATTGGAACCGTTGTTGAAGTCATCAATGGTATTGCCGAACAAACTAATTTATTAGCGTTGAACGCTGCAATTGAAGCCGCGAGGGCAGGCGAACAAGGCAGAGGGTTTGCCGTTGTAGCAGATGAAGTGAGAACCTTAGCTAAAAGAACTCAGGAATCGACAACAGAGATTAAATCGGCCATTGAAGGGATTCAAAATGGGAGCAAATCAGCGGTTTCTGCGTTAGAGAAAGGTAATGAAATGTCGACCGGAACGGTAACATTGCTAGGTACTGCTTTGGATAGCATTCAACAACTGGAGTCCCTTGTTCAGGACGTCGTCGAACGAAACCAACAAATTGCGGTCGCGATAGAAGAGCAGGTTTATGTAACGGATGAAATAAATGAAAACATCCAGTCGCTTAATTTAAAGTACAGTGAATCGTATGAACTGATGACTGAAACGAATCATATGAACACCAAAGTGCAAAATTGCACCAATGACCTGTCTGAAATGATTAAGAAGTTTGCTTAAACTTTAGAAAATCGAAGTTAAAAGCCCGCTAAACATTAGCGGGCTTTTAACTGGAATATAGTGAAGTGCTGGATTCGCTTACGAGCGAGGATTTCTAAATCTCGTTTTTGTAAGAGCTAAAACGACGAGAGCTCGCAATAAATGCGAGCTCTCTAAATAAGTGGCGGAGAGATAGGGATTTGAACCCTAGATACGCTATTAACGTATGCCGGTTTTCAAGACCGGTGCTTTCAACCACTCAGCCATCTCTCCGTTGTGGGCGGTATAATAAGGAGCATAGTCCGACTTGTAAAGTGCTGAATTATAATAGAAGTACTGTTTGCTTGTTTTATGGTCACTGATCTGATGTTGGACAGTTTGAAAACGGAGTGAAAAAGGGACAAAAAGTACCAATTTATAGAGTTTTTACTTTATATTGGCGCACGTCAATAAAATGGTGTTTTATTGTTATCTTGCTGATATATAAGACATAACATGCTTTTAGGGTACATGTGTTCGCCCGAAAGTATTTGCAAGACTTTGTGAACTAATTCAAAATTAACTGGTATAGCCAGTTGTGCTTAGAATTCTTAAGGGTGTTTATGAAGGTCACAAATCTATTTAAAGACAAAGTTGATGCGATTTCTGCTCATCAATCCGAGTTTATGAATTGGATGTCTCCAACGTTACGCGATTATTGGAGTGACTTTTTGGGGAAAGCTCAAAATAGCTTTCTTTTCTCAAAAGTTCGTGATCACCAGCAGCCAGCCGTCAACGAAGAAGTTGCACCTCAACCTGCACCGATCGTAATGGCACCTGAGGCTCAAAAGCTTTATGACGAGTTAAGTGAAAAAATTGGCGAAGTTATTCACACTGGTGATTGGGTTCATGTGTCTCAAGAACGTATTAACCAATTTGGTGCGGTAACGGAAGACATGCAATGGATTCATACTGATCCAGAGCGTGCTTCAACTGAATCTCCATTTAAGACAACTATCGCTCATGGCTTTTTAACATTAGCATTGCTGCCTAAACTGACGGATTCAGTCGATCCAGACAAGCCAATGTTCCCAACAGCTAAGATGGTAGTTAACTTGGGTTTAAACCAAGTCCGTTTCCCTTACCCTGTCAAAGCAGGCAATAATGTTCGTGCAGTCAGCACGTTAACAAAAGTAACGCCAATCAAAAAAGGTTTGGAGATTGAGCGCGAAATTAAAGTGGAAATTGAAGGTATTCGTCGACCTGGTGCGGTTGTGGTCTCTGTAATTCAACTGCATTTCTAATTCCGAAACCGGATAGAACACGACATAGTAAAAGAGAGCATCAAGGTGCTCTCTTTTTCATTTTTACTGATTAAAGTTTTTTACTGGCGTATAACCGTAACCTGCAATCGCTTTTTGTCCCTGCTCTGAACGAAGGAAAGCGATAAAACCTTTACCTGCATCGCTAATCTTATCTACTTTGTATAGCACTAGGAATGGTCGCGCCAACTTGTACTTATGATTGCTAATGTTTGTCGAGGTTGGGTCAATACCATCTAACTGAATCGCCTTGATCGAGCGATCTACTGACCCTACAGAGATAAAACCAATGGCGCGAGTGTTATGGTTAACAATGGTTTTTACCATGCTGTTGCTGTTTACAACCAAGTTGTTTGGGCTGATATCCGAGACAAGGCGATCATTAACGATTTTGGTCAGTCCCAGCAAGCTTTCGAAGCTGTAACGTGAACCTGAAGACGCTTCTCTAGTAACCACCGCGATAGGCTGATCTGCGCCCCCGACCTCTTTCCAATTCTTAATTTTACCTTTGTAAATATCAAATAGTTGTTGCTGAGAAAGGTTTTCTACAGAGTTGGTACGGTTTACAACAACAGCGAGGCCATCATAAGCGATAGGGTATACATTGAGATCTTCACCTTTTTCGCTTTCAGTCAGATAGCGAGAGCTCATGCCTATTTCGGCTACTCCTTTATTGACCATGGTGATACCAGCACTCGAACCAATGCCCTGAACAGCAACGTAATCGTCTGGGTGTGTTTTGTTGTATTCCTCAGCAAGTACATCCATCACACGAGCAACCGACGTTGAACCTGAGATGTTGATTTCTTTTGCAATGGTAGGGAGGGAGACTGCTATGGCCAATAACGTCGCCACAGTAAAACGTAACATATTAAACTCCATATACGGGATAAAGCAGAGTTTATGATATTGCGTTCAGGTTACACTTTTGTGAACTGTTAGCGCTAAACAAAGGAATTGTTTCTAGTCAAGAGGTGATGGAGCTAGCGTTTCCAAGTGGATTGAGATGATAATCTGGGCAAATGATAATATAGCTATCTTATACTTGAGTTAGGTAGATAACTACCATCGGTGATGATGTAAAGGTTATATACTAGGATCGACAGCTCTAACTATCATCCATCGGGAGAACGTTGATGTCAGTGTCCCAAATGGCGACAAGTCGTTTATACAAATCAGTTCAATCGCTCTGTTCTGCGCGTAATGCTAACTTGCCTGTCGAACAGGGCAAGTGCCTCTATGAGCTAGTAGAAAATGGCGTTGAGCTTCATCGGGCGCATTTTCTCCTCGACTCCCAGCATAGCGAGTATACTTCTCCCGTCGCGAAGATCATGTTTGATGAGGACAACCAACTTTGGTATTTCTATGTTCCCACATATCACAACGAGCTGTTAAGGTGGGTGCCTTATAAGCCACTTCCATTTAGCCGAATGCTTGAGGACTTACTCAACGAGTTGGAGCGCGATCCTCAAGCGTGTTTTTGGGAATAGGGCGAGCCCAACGGATGCGAATGCCGACATGATTTATACTTTAGGCCTAACAACTTGGTTTCTAAAGTCTTTGGGGGTCATGTTGTAAACGGATTTAAATGCTGTACTGAAATGCGCTGCACTTTTAAAACCAGACTCAAACGCTATTTCTGTTATTGATTTTTCTGACTTGCGCAGTTGGGTTGCTGCGAAGTTTATCCGTTTCACCTTTAATATCTGAGAAAACGAAAGATCATCTGCGGCGAGGCGACGTTTTAAGGTCGCGATGGACATGCTCATATGAGCCGCTAAGCCTTCTAGCGTGATGTCTTTTTCAATATTACCCTCAATGTACTTAATGGCTTTTTGAGAGTCGCTCAGGCTACTTGCATCATCTATGATAGATAGAATGTTTGGCTCTACCTCAACCATCAACGACAGCAATGCCATTGCGATATGGCTTTGTGTGTAGTCTGGAGCGTTGCGACTCGCTAACTTAACCAACATGTCCTTCAATTGTGCTACTTCGCTACTGGATTGCGTTGAAAAAGGATAGAAGCGCCTTTCTTCCGTTTTGGAACGTAGCATCGGGTGCGCTTTCTTAAAGTCACAGAATATGTTTGGGTTGAAGACCAAAGCCAATGCTTTAAAGCCTCCGTCACTAGAGACGGCTTCTGCACTGCTCAGATCTGCGGAGTTATAGAGTGTGAAATCTCCGGCTTTAAGTTCAAATTGCTCGCCATTAGGTTGATGAACTAATAGGGCACCTTCTTCAACAATATATAACCCATTATGTGTTGCAGTGTAACGCTCACTTTTGCGCGCAGTGAAGTGATTAAAGCGAATGATCTCAATGTTCGGCATACTCTTTCTTATCGTTTTACATAACAAATAAAAAAGGCGCTCAATAGAGCGCCTTTTAACTTCATTCGGTATTACTCACTTACAGTCTGTTCTGTTTGTGCTGCTGGTTGTTCAGCGAATACCTGGGTTGGCTTTGCAACTAAACTGCGGTTTTCTTGGTTTACGTCCGTAAGGACAATTTCCAATGTATCCCCAAGTTTGTATACGACCTCTTTATCGATAGAGATGGTACCGTTGTCGCCATTGCACTCAATTCTTTCTTTATTATCAAGAATTAGTGCACCAGGAATAAAGGCTGCTGCGCCATTTTCGAGAAGTCGGACACGTGCGCCTGCACGATTAATATCGAAAATCTCACCTGTGAAACAAGTTTTCTTACTCGGCTCATCAGCAAGCGTGCGTGCATATAGCCAATCTGAGACATTTCGCTCAGCGATTTTATGATGTTTACGATGTAGAGCTAGCTCTTCGCCTACTTGGTCATCTGGTTTTTGTACGGGTTCTTTACCAAGGATGACGGCCTTCAACATACGGTGGTTGATCATATCACCGTATTTACGAATTGGTGATGTCCAAGTTGCATAGATGTCTAAACCCATTGCGTAATGAGGCAGAGGCTGATTACCCACCTCACTGTATGCTTGGAACTTACGAATGCGGTTATCTAGATAAGACGTTTCTTGAGCTGCCAACCAGCGGCGCAACGCAGCAAAGCCTTCTAGCGTAGCAATAGACTCCGCTGTGAACTCCAACTGGCCTTCTGGATTGACAAGTTGAACCACTTCTTCAATCTTCTCGTTCTTGATACCTGCATGCGTATTGAAGACACCTGTTTCAAATTTATCGCGTAATGTACGACCTGCACAGATGTTTGCGGTAATCATGGATTCTTCAACAAGACGGTTTGCACTGCGGCGCATGTCTGCGTGGATAGCGATTACATCGTTATCTTCACTGAGCTCAAAACGGTAGTCAGGACGATCAGGGAAGACCACTGCGTTTTTCTCACGCCATTCAGCGCGAGCAAGAGAGAACTCATAAAGATCACGAACGATGGTCGCGATCTCTTCAGATGGCTGCCATGCTTCAGAGCTGCCGTTTTCTAACCAATCAGACACGTGATCGTATGCTAGGCGTGCATGTGATTTGATGTTTGCCGCGAAGAATTTAATATAGTCGCCAATCACACCATCTTTACTTACCGTTACGGTACAGCAAATAGCAGGGCGGGTTTCACCTTCAATCAGAGAACATAGGTTGTCCGCTAAATCACGAGGTAACATCGGGATGTTGCGGCCTGGAAGATAAATAGTATAGCCACGCTCACGCGCTACTTTATCCATTTCATCTTCAGGTGTGATGTAGGCGGTTGGGTCCGCAATAGCGATGGTGAGTTCGAAATCGCCAGATACGGTTTTCTTCGCGTACAGCGCATCGTCCATATCTTTAGTCGATTCACCGTCGATAGTGACGAATGGAACATGAGTCATGTCTACGCGTTCTAGCTCCGCGTCGTCTTTCAGTTCCCAGTTATCGATGCCTGCTGGCTCAGAGTTTGGTAGATCGTTTTGAGCAAGCGTTACCCACCAAGGCGCAATTTTATCATTCGCGTCAGTGATTTTTTCAGAAATTTCTACGAAGAAAGAGTTATCGCCTTTTAGAGGGTGGCGAATAAGATGTGCGACAACCCAATCACCTTCGGCGAACTCGTCAGGTTTTAGACCTTTCTTTAGTTTCGCTTTAAGAGATAGCTTTTTAAGCTGTGGGTGATCAGGTGCTACGTTGAGCTTGCCTTTGAACATTTTTACTCGACCAATAAAGCGAGTCACGGCTTGTTCCAGCAGCTCTTGTGGCTCTGCAACTTCGCGTTCATTTTCGGTGCGGATAATGGCGATGACTTTGTCACCGTGCATGCACTTTTTCATGTACGCAGGCGGGATGAAGAAGCTCGTCTTACTATCCACTTCCAAAAAGCCAAAGCCTTTATCTGTGGCTTTTATTGAGCCTTCTTTTTTAGGCAGGTTTTCTTGGATTTGCTGCTTAAGCTGAGCGAGTAGTGGGTTATCTTGAAACATCTTTTCTTAAATTACCTATGGAGTTGGGCACACTATAATCATTGCGAGCTATTATTACTACCTGTGGAGCGTAATTTCGCCGTGAATTTTGCCAATTTAACCACGAGAAATTGGCTTAAATATTGATGAAATTCTCATCTGTGAGTTACGCGAATCTACGGGGAATGGTAGGGTTGGTGGAAAAATATGCTAAAAATACCATTGTTGAGAATAAATTGTGATGTAATTCAATTTTTTCTGGATTTTTTTATGCTTTTAAGGAATAATCCGCCTCCCTTAGTCGTCCCTAATGGCTTATCGCGGTTGTGTACTGTGCTGTGTTCCCGTCTGAATGGAATCAGTATCTGGATGGATCAGTATCGAATTGGAAGAGCATATGGGACTGTTTTTTTGTTTAATTAAGTAGGATCCCAATGCAAGATTCTGTTATTCAATTCAGTGATTTATCTCTGAATGATTCTATCCTTTCTGCTCTAGACGGAATGGGTTTCGTGTCACCAACTCCAATTCAGGCTGCGGCAATCCCACACCTATTGGAAGGTGCTGACGCGCTGGGTAAAGCTCAAACAGGTACAGGTAAAACAGCAGCGTTCTCTCTGCCTCTTCTCAACAAACTCGATCTAAACCAACGCAAACCGCAAGCGATTGTACTTGCTCCGACTCGTGAGCTGGCAATTCAGGTTGCAGCGGAAATGAAAAACCTTGGTAAAAACATCAAAGGTTTGAAAGTTCTAGAGATTTACGGTGGCGCATCTATTGTCGACCAAATGCGTGCTCTTAAAAGTGGCGCTCATGTAGTTGTCGGTACTCCAGGCCGTGTTCAAGATCTTATCAATCGCGAACGTCTACACCTAGACGAAGTTAGTACTTTCGTTCTTGATGAAGCAGACGAAATGCTAAACATGGGTTTCGTAGATGACGTAACTGCGATCATGGAGCACGCTCCAGAGTCAGCACAACGCGTTCTGTTTTCTGCAACTATGCCTCCAATGCTGAAGAAGATCGTTGAACGTTTCCTTCGTGACCCTGTAACGGTTGACGTTGCTGGTAAAAACCACACTGTAGACAAAGTTCAACAACAGTTCTGGGTAGTGAAAGGTGTAGAGAAAGATGAAGCAATGTCTCGTCTTCTTGAAACTGAAGAAACTGACGCGTCAATCGTATTCGTACGTACTCGTCAAGATACTGAGCGTCTGGCTGACTGGCTATCTGCACGTGGCTTCAAAGCAGCTGCACTGCACGGTGACATTCCTCAGTCTCTACGTGAACGTACTGTTGATCACATCAAACAAGGTGTTATTGACATCCTAGTTGCAACTGATGTTGTAGCTCGTGGTCTTGACGTTCCACGTATTACGCACGTATTTAACTACGACATCCCATTTGATGTTGAGTCATACATCCACCGTATCGGTCGTACTGGCCGTGCTGGACGTAAAGGTAAAGCGATCCTTCTAGTTCGCACTAACCAAATTCGTATGCTTCGCACTATCGAGCGTGTAACTAAGTCATCTATGGAAGAAATCCAACTTCCTCTACGTGACCAAGTTGCTGAAGCTCGTCTAGCTAAGCTAGGCGCTGAGCTTGAAGCAGAGAAAGAGCACAAAGCACTAGACAAATTTGCTGAGTTGGTAGAGAAACTACAAACTTCTCTAGACATCGACCCTGCAACACTTGCTGCTATGCTTCTTAAGCGTCAGCAAGGCAAACGTCCTCTGTTCTATATTGGCGAAGACCCAATGGTTGAAGCAATTGAGCGTGACAAGCAACGTCGTAAAGAGCGCCGTGAAGGTGGTCGCGACGGCGGTCGTAACTTCAACAACCAAGACTGGGATACTTACCAGCTTCAAGTTGGTCGTGAGCAAGGCGTTCAAGTTAAAGACATCGTTGGCGCTCTAGCAAACGAACTAGGTCTAGGTAAAGGTTCTATCGGTGCGATCAAACTAGCTCAAGGTCACACATTCGTACAGCTACCTAAAGCAATGACTTCAGACGCGGCGAACAAGCTAAGCAAACTACGTATCCGTCAACAAGATGTTGGTGCTGTAGTATGTGACTTCGATGATTTCCGCGAGTCTCGTGGTGGTCGCCGTGACGGTGGTCGTCGCGATGGTGGTCGTCGTGATGGCGGTGGTTACCGTGGCAACCGCGAAGGCGGCAATCGTGGTGGTGATCGTCGTGAAGGCGGTCGTCGCGAAGGTGGTTTCCGTGGTAACCGTGACGGCAACCGCGATGGTAATCGTGAAGGTGGCGAACGTCGTTTCGATCGCAACCGTGGTGGTGATCACCGTGGTGCACATCGTGGTGAACGTGGTCACGGTCGTGGCCGTCGTACAGACGCATAATCACGAGTGATTAAAGCGACGGTTTAAGTTGCTACAAAAAGAATTGAAAGCCGAGCAAAGCGCTCGGCTTTTTTATGCGCGTCTAATACGGTTTTGCTTTTCATCGTGTTTGTTTACCCAACTTATTACTTCGTCTAAGGGCAGGGCAGAACAAGTAACCCTGAATGATGTCACAGCCTCGACTTCTCAAAAAATGCAGTGTGTCCATGTCTTGAACGCCTTCTGCTACGACCGAATACCCTAATCCATGTGCTAGCGCAATCGTGTTCTCAACGATAGAGCGGGAGCCTTCAGTGCGGCTTGCTGTGAAAAGAAATTAACCAGCTTACCTTGAAACGTATTATCAATCTTTCGACGTTTTTGAGGTTATCTCATAATTTGAATCAGTCATTGGCCTTCAGGTTGTGTCATGTCTTCGATAGACTCAAAGTAGTATTTACGATAAGGGAGCCCAGTAAGAGCGTCATGGACGGCATTGCGCTTCTCTCTTTCAGCAACAGTATGAAGCTTTAATATCGAATCGTTGCTCCACTTAATCACCAGCACGACAAAGATACTGCCGCCAAAAAGTATAAGAGAAACCCCCGTTTCTAAGAGAGAAGTAATAGGTTTTTGCATGATAGCGTGCAAAAAAACGGCATAAGCAAAAATGAAACAGCTGATTAACAATAATAGGAAAGTCCACCCGGTTACGTCAGTTTTCGAGCAGATGTTTTTTGTCATCTGCCATCCCCAGCAGAGCAAAATCAAACCTAAGATCACTAATAGAAATGCAATAGTGGGCACATTATTACCCCGATTTATTGATTGGTTTGTTATTTTTGTTCACCCAATAAACAACGTAGCTTATATATCTGACTTTGTACAAATTGACCTATTCATAAATTATGTTTAACAAGTGATATTTTTTAGTCTTCAAATAAAATCAAAACTTGCTACAGATCAACAAAATTTGTTCAATCAAATCGCTTTTACTAAAAGATTGTTGAAAGATTAAAAAATTATTGAATAATAGAGGGGCAAACAAGAAGTACGCAGCGCACAAGCGCTATTACAACCTCTGCTCTACAACAGGATAACTATTTCATGTCTAATTCGTTTGTACTGGTGATCAACTCTGGTAGCTCTTCATTAAAATTTGCTGTTATTGATTCTGAAACCGGTGAAGCTTTGGTATCAGGTATTGGTGAGTGTTTTGGCCTACCTGAAGCTGAAATCAGTTGGAAATATCAGGGAGAAAAAACCGTTGAAGCAATTCCAGCTGGCGGTAACCATCATCAGTACGCTGTTGAGCGAGTGGTAAAACTACTCGAAACTCTAGGTTTGAGCTCAAAATTTGTCGCTGTAGGCCATCGCATTGTCGCAGGCGGTGAAACCTTTAAAGGAACTGTGAAAGTTGATGAAACAGTTATTCAAGAAGTAGAGCGCCTTGCTGAACTTGCACCACTTCATAACAAAGCGAACGCTGAAGGCATGAGAGCGGCAATGGCGGCGTTCCCTTCACTGCCTCAATTTGCTGTATTCGACACTGCTTTCCACCAAACAATGCCAGCCAAAGCCTTTATGTACGCACTTCCTTACGAGCTTTACGAAGAGCATAAAGTGCGTCGTTACGGTGCTCATGGCACAAGCCACTACTACGTAAGCCGTGAAGCAGCGAAAATGCTAGATAAGCCGGTTGAAGAAAGCAGCTTTATCACTGTGCACTTAGGTAACGGTGCATCAGTGAGTGCGGTTAAAAATGGCGAATGTGTTGATACAAGTATGGGTTTGACGCCGTTAGCTGGCCTAATGATGGGCACTCGCTGTGGTGACCTCGACCCAAGTGTTATCGAGTTCCTTTTCCGTAAAGGCTGGGAAAAAGACGAAGTGTTCGAGATGATGAACAAGAAGTCAGGTTTCTTAGGTGTATCTGGTGTGACAAGTGATGCTCGTGGCGTACTAGAAGCAATGGAAGCGGGGAATTCACGTGCGAAGTTGGCATTTGAGATCTTCACTTACCGCGTTGCGAAATACATTACATCCTACCTCGCGGCTCTGGATTCATTAGACGGCATCATCTTCACTGGTGGTATTGGTGAAAACTCACTACCAATTCGTCGTGAAATCTTGAAAAACCTAAAACTGTTAGGTTTTGTTGAAGATCAGAAAGGTAACGAAGATGCAAGATTTGGTAACGCAGGTGTTATTGCAACATCTGAGTTGTTAGGTGCCAAAGCTCTTGTTATTCCTACTAACGAGGAATTTGTGATAGCCAAACAATCGGTTGAGCTATTGTAATATATAACGAAAACAGAAAGTTAAAAGCGAGCCTCGTGCTCGCTTTTTTTACTTAAAGCAATTTGACAATTACTCTTTGGGTTTCAGAGCTTCGCGCTTTTCGATTAAAAAATCCATCAAGACGCGGATTTTTTTCGGCATATGCTCTCGTGAAGGTATATACAAATAAAACCCTGGAAACTCTTTGCACCAAGGTGTCAGAACTCGGGTCAATCTTCCCTCATTTATGTGCTTTTCCACCCATAAATCAATATGCTTCACTAAACCCACACCCTGTATTGCAGCTTGTAACATACTATAGTCATCATTAAAAATAGCATTGCCTTTAGGCTCGAAAACGAGGGTGCGCTTTGCAACATCTGGAGAGGTTAGCGACCAATGATCAATTGTTCCGCTAGAGGTAAAACGATAAGCAAGGCAATTGTGATCTTCTAAATCCTCAGGAGTTTGAGGTAGTCCATTTTGCCTAAAGTATTCAGGAGAGCTCACTATTGCCGTTGTTAACGGCGGAGTAATAGGGATCGCAACCATATGTTCATCTAAGCTTAATCCTAAGCGAATGCCAGCGTCAACGCCTTCTGCGACGATGTTAGAAAACCCATCATCCATGACTAGCTCTAGGCGTATTTTAGGATAACGAGAGAGGAACTCACCTAGATAGGGCTCAATAAGCAGCCGAGCAGCGGTTCTTGATACACTGATACGGATTAATCCCGAAGGCTCAAGATGAGAGTCGTTCAATTCGTTAACGACCTGCTCAATGTTCACCAATGAAGGTTGCAAAATATCAAGCAGACGTTGGCCTTCTTCCGTCAGCGACATACTTCTGGTGGTTCGATTAATTAACCGAACTTGTAGCTGTTGTTCTAACGCTTTTAGGTGTTGTGATAAGGCAGCACGGGTTACCCCCATTTCTAAGGCTGCTTTAGTGAAACTGCGATGGCGAGCAATATGTGCAAACCACGTCAGTGATGAAATTAAAGAAGGTTCTATTCTCATTTGTTAAGTATAACTAAACAGTCATGTAGATAAAACGATATTTATCCGAAACAGTGTGTTGACTAATATTACCTCGAAGCTTAGGTCAGCCTGAGATGAACAGTTAACCTCTAATGGAGAATGTCGCTATGTCTAAAGTCACTTTCAAAAATCTCAATGGTCAAGGTATTGAGATTTCAGCGGTTATCAACTTCCCTACAGATTTTGATGCAAGTAAACAATATGCGGCGGTTGTTGTTTCACACCCAGGTGGTGGCGTAAAAGAGCAAACCGCAGGCCTATATGCGAGTAAACTTGCAAAAAGCGGCATAATTGCCATTGCGTTTGACCGTTCGTATCAAGGTGAAAGTACAGGTGAGCCTCGCCAAATGGAAAACCCTTACACGAGTACTGAAGACGTGAGCGCAGTCGTCGACTATCTGACAACGTTAGAGTACGTCGATAACGATAAAATTGGCGCAATGGGGATTTGTGCTGGTGCGGGCTATAGTGCAAATGCAGCGATCAATGATCGTCGAATCAAAGCACTGGGTATGGTTAGTGCCGTAAACATTGGCCAAATGTTCCGTAATGGTTGGGATAATTCGGTTAACGATGCTGACGCTGTTGGTTACTTAGAATTTGGTTCGAATGCTCGCACAACCGACACGAATGGTACAGAATTCGCGACTATTCCTCTAGCTCCGATGCGTGAAGAAGATGCCTCAAATGCAGAGCTACGCGAAGCTTGGGAGTATTACCACACACCACGTTGTGAACATCCAAATGCGCCGGGTTTTGCTCTAACTCGTAACTTAAACCAGATCATTACTTACGATGCGTACCACAAAGCGGAAGCATTCCTAACTCAGCCAATTCTTGCTGTCGTTGGTAGTGACGCAGGCAGCAAATGGATGAGTGATGACCTGATAGAACGTGCAGCGAGTTCAGATAAAACCTTGTATGCCATTGATGGTGCAAACCATATGTCGCTTTATGATGTTGCCGAATACGTCGATGACGCAGTATCCCAACTCGCATCTTTCTTCCAACGCACTCTTTAATATTCCCGATGAAAGGCTCAATTGCTTCGAGCCTTTCTGCTCTCAAGGCTTTTTACTCTTAAGGTATTGATTATGAATATGCAAAAAATCACTTTTAGAAATGCTGATATGGCTTGGGATATGTCTGCATTAATTTTATTTCCAGAAGGCTTCAATGAATCGAAACGCTACCCAACAATGATAAGCGTTCATCCTTTTGGTAGTTGTAAAGAACAAACATCCAGCGCTGTCTATGGTAAAGCCCTTGCTGAGTTAGGTTACGTCGTGATCGCATTTGACGCGAGCTTCCAAGGAGAATCGGGAGGATTGCCTCGCTACGTAGAAGACCCAAGTCAACGTGTTGAAGATATCAGTCGCGTTATCGACTATGCAGTAACTTTACCATATGTCGATGAGAATAGAATTGGTGGACTCGGTATCTGCGGCGGTGGTGGTTACATGATCAATTCAGCCCTAACCGAAAAGCGCTTGAAAGCTGTCGTAGGTATTACGCCTGTTAACTTAGGCCGCTTGTTCCGTGAAGGCTTTAGTATGTACGACCCTATCGCCAATCTTGAAGCTATGGCTGCACAGAGAACAGCCGAAGCTCGCGGCTCAGAGCTGAAAATCGATGAACTTCTTCCTCCAAATATTGAATTTGCAAAAGAAAATGGATTAACAGAACGAGACGTGTTCGAAGCTACTGAATACTACAAAACATCACGTGGACAAACCGAAGGTGGTGCAACTCGTATGCTGTTTTCACATGCACAGAAAACACTGAGCTGGGATGCCTTTGCATTTGCCGAAACGTTATTGACTCAGCCTGTTATGGCCGTGGTAGGGCAAAAAGTCGGGGCGTTTGGTGCTTATCGTGATGGGCAGGAAATTTATGGCCGCTCTGTTCAATCAAAAGACCGACAGCTGGTTAATTTGGAAAATTGGTCTCACTATGAACTGTATGACCATCCAGAAGCAGTCGGCATTGCAATGGACAAGGTTTCTGCATTCCTTGAAACACACTTAAAATAATCTAATAAGTTAGAAGCGTTTTGTAGAGTTGCAAAGCGCTTATTTTTAACAGCGTAAGATGTAGTTCGAAGCGAGTAGGTCGGTAAATCTTCGTGCGAATAACCTCATCTACAGGCTATTGACTAAATACCACTGCCAAATACTGTTTAAGACAATGTAGACTGAGACCTAATTAAAGGCGTTAGATAGGAAGGCAGTTTAATTCATGCGCAAATCAGATAAGAAGGTCGAGAATCTAATTAGAGAAGTGTTGACCGAAGTTTGTGAAGATACGCTAAAAGGCTACGATGGCTTTCTTTGGGTGACTCATACCGTCAAATTCTCTTCTTTTCCACAAAGTTTAGAAATAGTCTGTGTATTCGAAACGAAGCAAGATCGAGCTAACTTTTTTGAAGGAGAGGGCCGCCAGCATGTTTCCACAACTATTCAAAAGGCATTTAATAAGGTAGGAGTGCAACTAAAGAACGTCAGTAAGCAAATCAGTTACGATACAAAACAAAAGCATTAGCGCAGGCAGCAATGGTCCGTAATAAAATGGTGCTTGGCTACCTTGCTATAAAAATGCAAAGGGCACTGGATGGGCAATGAAGCTTCAGCTCACTTAGATATACATCGGTGTAACTATGAGTTATGGAGTTATGGATTGTGAATACGGTTGGTTTTCTAATGTTGCCTTAAGAGGCCATGATTAGTCGTTTACAATGAGTAAAGTACAAACTTCTGCATGGTGGATATCCGCAGAAAATTATTGAAAAGAAAGGCTCTAGCTGGAGCGGTCTATCATTTTCTTTGGGTTACCTCGACTATGAATAGCTTAATTGCTATGTTTCGCAAAATATATGGAGAATCTCCTGCGCGTTATTTTTCTAGATGCCGTGCAGAATAATGTGTTGA
>NZ_JALNTL010000001.1:657554-739922 GCF_023161825.1 Vibrio sp. 2CM40D | reverse complement strand
GCCGACTACCGGAATCGAACTGGTGACCTACTGATTACAAGTCAGTTGCTCTACCTACTGAGCTAAGTCGGCACACTTTATTCTTTGTGCTTTTGTCCGTGTTATAACATTTCGTTAAGACACCAACAAATCAAATTGTGGTGCCCGGAGGCGGAATCGAACCACCGACACGAGGATTTTCAATCCTCTGCTCTACCGACTGAGCTATCCGGGCAACGGAGCGCTATTAAACGGATTTTCCCGCGTTGCGTCAACCACTTTTTTTAAATAATTTCAAAAAAGTGGTTGTTCGAACGCTTTTTATTCAACTGTCACTACAAAGTTTGCTTCGAGTTAAATTCCTTTTTGAAATTTGTAACTTTTTCTAGGTAGCGACGCGCTTCTGCGTTCGGGTGTTTCTTGGTTAACGCCCAATAAACTTGGTTGGGTTGCAATGAATTAAGATCTTGCATTGCGCGTTTGCGATCACTGCGATGAAATGTGTTTAAAACTCCTCCAGTACCGCCATTGTAAGCTGAAATCATGCTGTACTCGAGAGAGGTAGGGTGGCGGACTTCTCTTAAATAACGATTTTTTAAGATATAGAAATACGCAGTACCGGTATCTATGTTGTTTTCTGGATTAAACAAATATTCAGGGCTTGGTTGGCCCGAGCGCTTTTTCACGAGTTTGAACACATCTCGTCCCGCTGTTTTAGGTACAACTTGCATTAGGCCATACGCATTTGCCCAACTTACCGCGTATGGGTTGAAACTGCTCTCGGTTTTAATAATGGCGTATATCAAGTCTTCTGGAATGTCGTATTTCTTGGAAGCTCGACGCACGATATCGGCGTATTGGTAGCTGCGAGTTGAAAAGTGGTCTTCAACCATGGGAATTTCGACGTAATACGCTTTCTTGAAATCTACATTTTTGGTTTTTATTTTATTTGCGATGAGGTATTCCGCAAATCGGTTTGCCCGCCAAGACCATTGAATTGGCTTATTGTCTTGGTCGACCACTTGTTTATACAGGAATGGTTGCCCCTCTAACGTGATACCTTTAGAGGAGAATAAGTCGACGTGCGCGGGATCGTCTGGTGTTAATAAGGTGGTGACAATCGCGTCTTTTAGGTGTTTTTGGGGCTCGGTCGGTGATACGGTCTCTATCGTGATCACGCCTTTGCGAAAGTCGACCTCGGCGCGGCTAAGGTAGTTATCGATGTACTTAACGTAATTACTCTTGCCAGCGTACTTGATTTCTTTTTTACCCCAGCGCTTTTGAATATTGCCTGAAAAGCTATTGATTAAGGCATCTAGCGCCGCAGTATCTTTTTCAAATTGTCCTGGTAGCTCAGCTAAGTTATTGGCAAAACGGTTTGTTGGCTCGTAGTTGACGTCATAAATCTTTTCGACGAATTCACGGCTACAGCCTGCCATTAAAAGTGCGGCAGCAATAAAGACAATTTTTTTCATAAGTATCAGAGTTATTGAAGGTAATAGAAAAATGACACCACAAATGGTTGTGATGTCATTGTTTAACTCAAGCGACTTTATTCGCTCGGCGGTGTGTAACCTTCGATATGAACGTCTTTTCCTTCAAAGAGGAAATTTACCATTTCTGTTTCGATCAGTTTGCGGTGTTCTGGATCCATCATGTTGAGTTTCTTCTCGTTGATCAACATGGTTTGTTTGTGTTGCCACTGAGCCCACGCTTCTTTCGAGATGTTGTCGAAAATGCGTTTACCTAGTTCACCAGGGTAAAGTTGAAAGTCTAGACCTTCGCCTTCTTTCTTTAGTCGAGCACAAAATACAGTGCGGCTCATAATGACTCCTTGTATTCAATTAACGAAGTTCGTGGGGTAGCGTTTCCAGCAATAGTTTTACTGGCGCGGCTAAACCGACTTCTTCAGGTTTAGATAAGTTATACCAAAGACCTTTGTTGCCTTCCATTATCACGTCCGGTTGCTTTGATAAATCAATCAAAATTGGCGTGATATCTAGGTGGTAATGGCTAAAGGTATGACGAAAGGTAATCAGTGTTTGCTGCTGTTTGATATTGCTGGCTTGAATGCCGCGTTGATCCAGTAGCAATTCAATGTCGCTTTCTGCATCCACATGTTCGGTTTGTGGGAAGCAGAATAAGCCACCCCAAATGCCTGTTTGTGGTCTTTGCTCCAACCACACCTCATGACCATTTTCGGTGTTGTGGTGAAGCATCACGAAACGAGTTTGCTTGATTGGTTTATCTTTCTTCGGTTTTTTGCCCGGGTAGTCGAGCACATTACCTTGTTGCTTTGCCACACACAGATCAGCAACAGGGCAGAGGCTACATTTGGGTTTGCTGCGTGTGCAGACCATTGCGCCCATGTCCATCATTGCCTGGTTATACTTATCTACATCCGTTTGTGGGGTATGCGTTTCGGCAATTTCCCACAGCTGGTTTTCAACCTTTTTTTGTCCTGGCCATCCTTCGACTGCGAAACAGCGGGATAGAGTGCGCTTCACGTTACCATCAAGAATCGCGTGTGGTTGTTTATACACAGACGATAAAATGGCGGCAGCAGTAGAGCGACCAATCCCCGGTAGGGCGTTCATTTTCTCTATATCAAGAGGAAACTCACCATTGTATGTAGAGGCGACCTCTTGTGCTGCTTTGTGAAGGTTACGGGCTCGGGCGTAATACCCTAAGCCAGTCCAAAGGTGTAGGACTTCATCTTGCTCAGCATTGGCAAGATCGATCACGGTTGGAAAGCGTTCCAAGAAACGTTGGTAATACGGAATAACCGTAGTGACCTGAGTTTGCTGAAGCATAATTTCAGACAACCAGACACTGTATGCGGTCTTATTTTGTTGCCACGGAAGATCTTTTCTTCCATATGCGTCATACCATTCTAGGATGGCACTGGCGAAAGGTGTCACGACTTGCTCTGTATTCTATTATTGGTTAGGTGCAAAATTGCACCACATAATGGGCAAGAAGTACAACGGATAAACAGTAGGGATATAAAGAGGTGTGTCGTTGCTTTTGGGTTGCCATAGACCAAGAGCTCAACAAATACTTGCACCTAAGTAAATTCTTTGGATAATCCCCGTTTTGATTAATCAATGTGCAGGCAAAATCAATGAGTGAAGTAACCACTAACGAATACAACGAAGACGGAAAGCTGATCCGCAAAATCCGCAGCTTTGTACGCCGTGAAGGGCGTTTGACTAAAGGTCAAGAGAGCGCGATGAATGAATGCTGGCCTACGATGGGTATTGACTTCAAAGCTGAACTTCTCGATTGGAAAGAGGTGTTTGGCAACGATAACCCAGTAGTGCTTGAGATCGGTTTTGGTATGGGTGCTTCATTGGTTGAAATGGCAAAGAACGCGCCAGAGAAAAACTTCATCGGTATCGAAGTTCATAGCCCAGGCGTTGGTGCTTGTCTTGCCGATGCTCGCGAAGCGGGAATTACTAACCTGCGTGTAATGTGTCACGATGCGGTAGAAGTATTCGAACACATGATCCCAAATGGCAGCTTATCGACACTGCAATTGTTCTTCCCAGACCCTTGGCATAAGAAGCGTCACCACAAGCGTCGTATTGTTCAATTAGGTTTTGCGGAAATGGTGCGTGAGAAGCTTATCCCTAATGAAGGTATCTTCCACATGGCGACCGACTGGGAAAACTACGCAGAGCACATGATTGAAGTGATGAACCAAGCGCCAGGTTTCGAAAACATTGCTAAAGATGGTGATTTCGTTCCTCGTCCAGACGATCGCCCGCTAACGAAGTTTGAAGCTCGTGGTCACCGTCTTGGTCACGGTGTTTGGGATATCAAATATAAGCGTATTGCGTAACCAGAGGAGTTCATGGGATGTACCATTACGCGATATTAGCGAATCCGGGTCATAACCGAATTTACTTTGATAGCGCAATGACCATTGCCTGTTCTGAACTAAAAGCAATTTTAGCTTCACAAGGCGTGGATGTGACAGAAATTGGTAGTAAAAACGTTGGCTTACCTGCTGCGTTGGTGTTTTCTTGTCAGGAAGCGCTAACCGATGAGCAGGCGCGAAGAATCGCAGCCTCTTCGATTTACTATGCGCTATTTGAAGTGCGCGAAGATGGTTTACTTCGACCAGTTCAAGCGCCCGTATTTAACACTTTCCCGGAAAGTATGAGCCAGATTTTGCGCTACACCGGGAAAACAAACGAGCAGTTTACCCGTTTGATGGTGAATATCGGCATTAGTGCGTCCAATACGGGAAGTGAACAACTGACCTTAATGGATCCAATGTGTGGTAAAGGTACAACCTTATTTGAAGGCTTGATCCACGGTTTGAACGTGGTAGGGGTTGAGATCAACGCCAAGTGGGTGCAAGAGATCCAGACCTTTATTGTTAAGTTCATGAAGAATGGCCGCTTTAAGCACAAAGTGAGCAAAGAAAAGCGCACTGCGGGTGGCAAGAAAGTGGCGGATGGTTTCGTGGTTGAAGCTGCAGCAAATAAAGAAGATTACAACCAAGGCCATCTTCAGTTTATGAAGCTGTATTCGGCTGATACTCGTATCGCTGATCAAGTCGTGAAAAAGAACTCAGTTGATGTGATGGTGTCTGACTTGCCTTATGGCGTGCAGCACGGCAGCAAAAATGCCAAGGACAGCAAACTGAACCGCAGCCCACTAGAGCTTTTAAAAGAGGCTCTGCCTGCATGGAAAGTGGTATTGAAAAAACAAGGTTCAGTGGTGTTGTCTTTCAATGAATTTACATTGAAATGGAAAGATGTCGCGGCATTATTTGAAGAGCAAGGTTGGAAGGTACTTTCAGAAGAGCCTTACATCGGTTATCTTCACCGTGTTGATCAATCTATCAACCGCAATATTATTGTGGCAGTAAAACCATAATCGACTTGAGTCGAACGAACCCTATGGAAAAGCCAACGACACGTTGGCTTTTTTTACCTCTGAGCTCAACGAGCTCTCTTGTAAATAGAAGGTAGAGAATGAAACCGACAGTGGAAATTTTGACAGATATTTTGGCGGAAGTACGCCCTTTAATCGGCCAAGGTAAAGTGGCTGATTACATTCCTGCTCTGGCAAAAGTACCCAGCAACAAGTTAGGTATTGCGGTATACACCAACGAAGGTGAGGTTATTAAGGCGGGTGATGCCGATGAACCTTTCTCTATCCAATCTATTTCAAAAGCATTGAGCTTGACGTTAGCGATGTGCTTGTACAAGCAAGAAGAAATTTGGTCTCGAGTGGGAAAAGAGCCTTCGGGGCAGGCATTTAATTCGCTAATCCAGCTAGAAATGGAGCAAGGTATTCCTCGTAATCCATTTATAAATGCTGGAGCGATAGTAGTGGCAGATTTGTTACAAACTCGCTTATCTGCACCTCGTCAGCGCCTGTTGGAATTTGTGCGTCAGCTTTCTGGTGATACCCATATTGTGTATGACAAAGTCGTTGCGGCATCCGAAATGATGCATGGTGATCGTAATGCGGCGATTGCATATCTCATGCGTTCGTTTGGCAACTTCGAAAATGAAGTGATTCCAGTACTACAAAACTACTTCCACGCTTGTGCGCTGAAGATGAGTTGCGTCGATTTGGCTAAAACGTTTAGCTATTTAGCAAACAAGGGCACATCGGTACAAACGGGTAAGCCTGTAGTTTCTCCTGTGCAAACCAAACAACTTAATGCACTGTTAGCAACGTGTGGCTTGTATGATGGCGCGGGCGAGTTTGCTTATCGCGTTGGAATGCCTGGTAAGTCTGGTGTTGGTGGTGGCATTATCGCGGTAGTACCTGGTGAAATGACCATTTCAGTATGGTCTCCAGAGCTTGATCCTTCAGGTAACTCGCTTGCTGGTACTAAGGCGCTTGAGCTGCTCTCAGAGCGAATTGGCCGTTCAATTTTCTAATATTGGAAATGTGTCAACCTTATTTAGGGTGGTACTGTTTCTAAATAAAAAGCCTCTCAATTGAGAGGCTTTTTTTGTTTTGGGGTTGCGTTACTCTTCGCTTTCTTCGGCCATAAAGGCTTCGAGCAAATCATTAAGGAAGAGCTTCCCTTTTTCAGTAATTTGCCAGTGGGTAGGCGTTTCACTCAGGTAGCCCATTTCTATCGCCCAGTTGATGGTTTCTTGAATCGTACTAATCGGTAAGCCCGTGGTGTCCACGTAATCTTGCTTCGGACAGGCTTCAATTAAGCGGAATCGGTTCATAAAGAACTCGAATGGACGATCTTCATCCGCGACGACATGTTCCGTATGCAGATAAGGTTTGACCATATTTTGATAAGCCGCTAAATAGCCTCGCGGGTGTTTTACCTTTGTCGTTCGAATAATACGTCCGTCGGTAAAACTGAGTTTGCCATGAGAGCCACAACCGATACCAAGGTAATCACCAAAGCGCCAGTAGTTGAGGTTGTGCTGACACTGATAGCCCGGCTTGCTGTAACCGGAGATTTCATATTGCACATAACCCGCGGCTGCAAGTTTTTGGTGTCCGAGCTCGAAAATATCCCACAAGTCATCATCGTCAGGTAGCGTTGGTGGCTTGTAGTAGAACATGGTGTTTGGTTCGATGGTCAGCTGATACCAAGACAAGTGCGGCGGTGCCAACTCAATCGCTTTGTCCAAATCTGCCAAGGCTTGTTCGATGCTTTGATCAGGTAAGCCGTGCATGAGATCGAGGTTAAAACTGTTCAAACCGATTTGGTGCGCCAGCTTAGCAGCATTGACGGCTTCGTCTTGGCCGTGAATGCGCCCCAAACGCTCAAGCTTTTGTTGCTCAAAGCTTTGCACGCCGATAGAGATACGCGTTACACCAGCTTTGCGGTAGCCAACAAAACGCTCTGCTTCGATGGTGCCTGGATTCGCTTCCATGGTGATTTCGATTTCAGGCTTGAACGGAATACGCGCTTCAATGCCCTTAAGTAGACGCTCGATGCCTTCTGCCGAAATCAAACTCGGCGTACCACCACCAATGAAGATTGAATGCAGTGGACGTGGCGCTTCGTTAAGTCGATATTTCTCAATGTCGGTATCCAAATCTTCTAAAAGGGCACTGATGTACTCTTCTTCTGGAATCTCGGTTTTGAGCGCGTGAGAGTTAAAGTCGCAATACGGGCACTTTTGCACACACCAAGGGATGTGTACATACAAGCTGAGTGCTGGGGGCGTTAACATGGTCTAATTCGCTCGTGATTACTGAGACACTTGCTCAGACAGTTGAGCAAACAACGACTTGAGCGCTTTACCGCGGTGAGACAGTTGTTTCTTACGTGCAGGTTCAAGTTCGGCTGACGCACAGTTGTCTTCAGGAACAAAGAAGATAGGGTCGTAGCCAAAGCCATTTTCACCGTGTGCTTCAGTTAGAATTCGGCCTTCCCATTTACCGTGACAGACGATAGGCGTTGGGTCGTTCTCGTGACGCATGAGGACTAATACGCAGTGGAAACGTGCTGTACGCTCTGCTTCTGGTACGCCTTCCATTGCCGCTAGCAATTTTTCTAGATTCTCTTGATCAGATGCGCTCTCGCCTGCGTAACGTGCAGAGTAAATGCCCGGAGCGCCTTTTAAGAAATCGACTTCTAATCCAGAGTCGTCTGCAATGGCAGGAAGCCCTGTTTCTTGTGCGGCATGGCGAGCTTTAATGATTGCGTTTTCAATGAAAGTTGTACCCGTTTCAGCTACTTCCGATACATTGAATTCACTTTGCGCTAATACTTCAAAGCCGAAGTCAGACAATAAATCTGCCATTTCACGAACTTTGCCTTGGTTACCAGTTGCTAGCACAATTTTTTTCATGGGAATCTCTTTTAATAGTGATAGAGGAGAACAAATCGTTCTCCTCTAGATATTCTTTAACTAATAAGTGGTTTTTAGCCTGCTTAGATCCAAAAGCTTTTGGAACATCACAACCCAATTACTCTTCAACATAAAACTTCTGGGTGAATTTAAGCTTACCTGAGCCTTTGTTTCCAGCTTTTACGTCAATATCGAAAGTAAAAGTTTCTTCGTGGGTAATTGGTAGTTCGGCTAAATAGTATATCGCATTGCCTTCTTTGACTTCACGAAAGGTCAAGGTCTGAGTTTGGCCGATAAGGTTCTTCGCGCGTCCAGCAATTTTTGCTTCTAATGCTGGTTTACCCAATGAAGCTCTATCTAACACGCTAATATTAACCACAGCGAGGTATCCATTACGTTTGATATCGTAGCTACGTGCGACTTTGGGTGTTAGGAATGTTGAGTTAAACGCGACATAGTGTACTTCGATATCTTTCATATTTTTAAACTGATCGGCGAAGCTTGGTAACGACAACAGGCTAATCAGTAATGCGGTAATCCATTTGCTCATTGTTACTTCCTCAAAGCACTTGTTATAAAACAACCATAGCTGCAATTTTACCTTGGTCAGGGGGTAAAAAATGCGTACTCAGTCGTTGGTATTAGTAAGTGTGGTACAAAATCGTAAATAAAAAGCCATCATATGATGGCTTTAATTTCTGTCGGTATCTGGGTAGGCGATTCTATCCGAATTTGTTTGTGCCGTCCTAATTCACCTTTTTCTATGTGAACCAAACCCTTAGCGATTTTAAACTGCTTGGCTAAGAACTTAGTTAGGTGTGCATTAGCTTTGCCATCGACAGGTGGAGCAGTAATGGCGATTTTTAACTCTTCACCATGCAAGCCAACGATTTTATCGCGGCTAGCTTTAGGTTGAATATAGAGCTTCAGGATGATGTCCTCACCATCTTGCCAAACTGCAGCTGACATTATAGCTGGAACCAAATTGGACCAATGATATCGCCCATTAAGAAGTTCGCGAACTGCAAGCCGATAAATAACACCAGTACGCTTAAATCAAGACCACCAATAGCCGGAAGAATACGACGGATTGGAGCGCACATTGGCTCGGTCAGTTGATGGAATACGTACTCGATAGGGCTGCGGCCTTGGCTTACCCAGCTCAAAATTGCACGGATCAATAGTACCCAGAACAATAGGCCACCTGCGGCTTTGATTAATGATAGTAAGCCCAAGAATAAGAAGTCAGCGCTGAAAGAGACGGAACCGTTCGAAGCTATTAGGATAAGCACGACAAATTTAAGCACACACAACACGTAGGCAAACAACACGGTTGCTAGGTCAATATTCCCCACGGAAGGGATAACGCGGCGCAATGGACCAATGACCGGCTGAGTCGCTTTTACTATAAATTGCGAGAATGGGTTGTAGAAGTCTGCGCGTGCAGCTTGCAACCAAATTCGCAAAATTACGACCATGATGTACAGGTCAAATAGGGTTGAGATGAGAAAACTCATTGAATTCATAAGGTACCCTTAACAAGTGATGGATGATACTAAACGGAGTTCATCCAAATAATTAAAACAGTTTTTCCATTTCTTCCGCGCGAGCCACAGCAGCTTGCATGGCTTTAGCGACAATATCTGAAAGTTGATGTTCGTTGAATGTACGCAGTGCTTCTGCCGTTGTCCCACCTTTCGATGTTACGTTCTCACGCAGGGTTGATAGCTCAGTTTCTGGGTTGCTAACCACCATACTGGCCGCGCCCAGTGCCGCTTGCTGAACCAATAGTCGAGCGGTCTCTTTATCAAAGCCTTGCTCAATCGCTTCTGCTTGCATCGCTTCCATAAACAGGAAGAAGTATGCTGGAGCACTGCCCGCTGCGGCAATCACATTATTGATGCCAGACTCTTGCTCAACCCAGCATACTTTACCGACCGATTCCATTAACTCTGCGGCAAAAGCTTTGTCGTGCTCGGTTACATGAGTTGGTGCGAATAAACCACTCATACCCAACCCAAGTTGTGATGGCGTATTTGGCATAACACGAACCAAGTTCAATTTGGTGGCTAGCATATCATCCAATCGTGAACAGTTGATGCCTGCGGCAATAGAAATCACCAGTTTATTAGTGAAATCGATCGATTGCAGTGGTTTACAGACATCAGCCATCATTTGCGGTTTTACAGACAATACCACCACATCCGCCTCGGTCGCAGCTTGGATGTTATCGCTGGTGGTACGGATGCCAAAATCTTGTTCTAGCAGAAGGCGGCGAGCCTCTGAAGGAGCTGTCGCGGTAATGTTTTGCGCTGGGTATCCGTTAGCAACCAAGCCTGAAACAATGGCTCTCACCATGTTGCCAGCACCAATGAAGGCGATTTTTTTATGTTCCATTTGTCTGATTTCCATCATGATATTTAGAATTTGTTGTGCGCCCAGGTGTATAATGGCGCCGCTGTTACTTACTGCTCCTATTGGCGAGTAAGATGATTGCGCATTTACGCTCTAACGATTGACGACATAACTTATGTCGCGAGTGAACGTTTTGTTGATTTAGCTGTAGTCTCGTGCGCCGAAAATAGCGGTTCCAATACGAACCATTGTACTACCAGCTTCGATTGCAGCGGTCATATCACCACTCATTCCCATTGATAATGTATCGATTTCTGGGAACTGTGCTTCGAGTGTTTGCTTCAACGTAGCCAACTTCTGAAATTCACGGAGTTGTGATTCGTAGTCAGACACGTTGGCAGGAATCGACATCAACCCTCTTAAAGTGAGGTTGGGTAGGCGAGAAATCAACTCCGCCAGCTCGAATACTTCCGCTTCAGTGACGCCAGATTTAGATACCTCACCACTGGTGTTAACCTGAATCAGAACTTGTAGCGGTTTAAGTTCGCTTGGCCGCTGATCATTCAGGCGTTGAGCAATCTTGGTTCGATCGATGGTGTGAACCCAATCGAAATGTTCAGCAACAAGTCGCGATTTATTCGATTGAATCGGGCCAATGAAGTGCCATTCGATTCGATTATCTGGATAATGCTCGGCAAAGTGCTGAACTTTACTGACGCCCTCTTGAACGTAGTTTTCACCAAAGGCGGTTTGTCCCGCTTGGTAGGCTTCGAGAATTGCCTCGACAGGTTTAGTTTTGCTTACCGCTAGAAGTTGCACTGACTCTGGAGTTCGACCACATTTTTGCTCGTCATATCGAATTTGAGAGGTGATATGTTCAATATTTTGTTGAATACTACTCATAGCTGTACTTTAGACTTAAGGATTTTAAATGGATATCACTGAGTTACTGGATTTTAGTGTAAAACATAATGCCTCGGATCTACATCTTTCTGCAGGTGTCCCACCAATGGTTCGTATTGATGGGGATGTAAGAAAACTAGGCATTCCAGCGTTTACACACCAAGAAGTGCATCGTTTGGTTTTCGAAATCATGAACGATGCCCAGCGCAGTGAGTTCGAAGAAAAACTCGAAGTCGATTTCTCTTTTGAGTTGCATAACGTTGGCCGTTTCCGTGTCAACGCTTTCAACCAATCTCGCGGTTGTGCGGCAGTATTCCGTACCATTCCAAGTAGCATTCCAACTCTGGAAGAGCTAGAAGCGCCAGAGATCTTCAAAAAAATTGCGAACGCTGAAAAAGGCTTAGTTCTGGTCACTGGCCCAACAGGTTCAGGTAAATCGACGACCTTAGCAGCCATTGTTGACTACATTAACCGTAATCACAACAAGCACGTACTCACAATTGAAGATCCGATTGAATTTGTTCACAACAACAATAAATGTTTGATTAACCAGCGTGAAGTTCACCGTGACACCCATAGTTTCCAAAACGCACTGCGCAGCGCATTGCGCGAAGACCCAGACGTTATTCTGGTTGGTGAGATGCGTGACAAAGAAACCATCAGCCTTGCCTTAACGGCGGCAGAAACGGGTCACTTAGTTTTCGGGACGTTGCACACCAGCTCGGCGGCAAAAACCATTGACCGTATTATCGATGTGTTTCCTGGTAGTGATAAAGATATGGTTCGCTCGATGCTATCTGAGTCCCTTCGTTCGGTTATCGCGCAAAAGCTTCTGAAGCGTAATGGTGGTGGCCGTATTGCATGCCATGAAATTATGATGGCAACGCCTGCGATTCGCAACTTGATCCGCGAAGACAAAGTCGCGCAGATGTATTCGATCATTCAAACAGGTGCGGCTCACGGCATGCAAGCCATGGAGCAAAATGCTCGTCAGTTAATGGCGCAAGGCATGGTTGCTCGTGAAGAGGTCGATAGTAAGATCGGATTAGAAGTGCAGCAATTCTCGTAACGTTCATACAGATAATGGTGAATACGGAAGATGGATCTAGATAAATTTCTCGAAGGCATGCTGGCGCTGAAAGCGTCGGATCTTTACATCACGGTTGGAGCGCCAATTCTATTTCGTGTGGATGGCGAATTGCGTCCGCAAGGGGAAAAACTCACCGAGAGTGATGTGGCTGCATTACTCGATAGCGCTATGGAACCAGATCGGCGTCAGGAATTTCGTAAAAGTCGCGAGTCGAATTTTGCCATTGTGAGAGATTGTGGTCGCTTCCGTGTGAGTGCCTTTTTTCAACGCGAGTTACCAGGCGCAGTGATTCGTCGTATTGAAACCAATATTCCTACTTTTGAGCAGTTAAAGTTACCGTTAGTGTTGCAAGATTTGGCGATAGCTAAGCGTGGTTTGGTGCTGGTGGTCGGTGCTACTGGATCGGGTAAATCGACCACCATGGCGGCGATGACAGGCTATCGAAACAGCAATAAAACCGGGCACATTTTGACGGTCGAAGATCCGATCGAATTCGTGCATGAACACAAGCGCTGTATCGTGACTCAACGCGAAGTTGGGTTAGATACGGAAAGCTATGAAGTTGCGCTTAAAAACTCGCTGCGCCAAGCACCAGATATGATTTTGATTGGTGAGATCCGTAGCCGTGAAACAATGGAATACGCGATGACCTTCGCCGAAACGGGTCACCTGTGTATGGCAACGTTGCACGCCAACAATGCAAACCAAGCTTTAGAGCGCATTCTTCACTTGGTACCGAAAGATCAAAAAGAACAATTCTTGTTCGATTTGTCGATGAACCTAAAAGGCGTGGTTGGTCAGCAGCTGATCCGAGATAAAAATGGGCAGGGACGTCATGGTGTATTTGAGATCTTGCTAAATAGCCCACGTGTGTCGGATTTGATTCGTCGCGGAGATTTACATGAGTTGAAGTCAACCATGGCTCGCTCAAATGAGTTTGGTATGCTGACGTTCGATCAATCTCTTTATAAGTTAGTGATGCAAGGTAAGATCAGCGAAGAGGATGCACTACATAGTGCCGACTCGGCGAATGATCTGCGCTTGATGTTGAAAACGCAGCGTGGTGAAGCATTCTCTACGGGCAGTTTGGCAAACGTTAAGATCGATATGGATTAATCCAATCCAGAAACAAAAAAGGTTGGCAGGAGCCAACCTTTTTTCATTGTGCTTGAAGTGTTTACTCACCCCAAAGGGCTTCAAACCAGCTTTCTAGAATCACCACTGCTGACTGGCAGTCAACATTACCTTTCGATAGGGCTTTGTAGCCGCCCATGCTGAACAACTCCGCACGAGCTTCTGCAGTAGATAAACGCTCATCATGCAGTTCAACTGGCAATCCGTATCGGCCTTGCAGACGCTTAGCAAATTTTCGTGCACGAGGGGTTATGGTCTCAAGGTCTTTACCATGCAGATCGGTCGGTAAACCGACCACTAGCAAATCTGGTTGCCACTCTTTGATTTGCTTTTCGATATCGTCCCAGTTTGGAATACCGTCATTGGCTTTAAAGGCTTTTAATGGGGAAGCTGTACCAGTAATTTCTTGGCCAATAGCGCTACCAATGCTTTTGGTTCCAAAGTCAAAAGCCATAATTGTGCGTGACATAAGGTGTCTCTATCTAATGTAACTGTATATTTGGACTAAGCATGTCCAGAGTCTGCTGAAAGGTGACTTGGGTCGATACCCAGCTTTTCGACCGCTTTCTTCCAACGCTCGTTGATTGGTGTATTAAAGATAATTTCAGGCGTCGCTTCAATGGTGAGCCAAGAGTTTTCGACCAGCTCACTTTCTAATTGGCCTGCACTCCAACCGGAGTAGCCCAGTGCCACTAGGTAATCACTTGGTTCTGCTTCTGTTCCTAACACCGAAAGAATATCACGCGAAGTGGTTACCGCGAGGTCATCGGTCATTTGGACGCTGGACTCGTAGTAATCTTTGGGTTTATGCAAAATAAAACCACGATCTTCCGAGATTGGGCCGCCATTGTAGACTGGTCTATCTAGACTGGCTTCAAATAGGCGCGGGTGTACTGGCTGAACTTCCACCTGCTTGAGCATGTTGCCGACGGTGATATCAACAGGAGCATTGATCATCAGCCCCATAGCGCCGTCTTCGTTGTGCTCACAAACGTAGATCACGCTGTTTTGAAAGTACGGATCTTTCATCCCAGGCATGGCAACCAAAAAGTGATTTGTGAGATTCATACTCATACTGACCCTTAACTCTCGTAAATGCCCTTAAGCAAACATCATACAATTTACATCTAGGTATGTGCATGAGTTTGCTTAAGTTAATGTACTACGCTCTCTATTAACTGTAATACAGTTTGAGTTATTCGCCTTTTACTCGACGCTCAATCGCATCCATCAGCTTGCCTGTGATTGAGATATCAAAAGCTGCTTCAATTTCGCGAATACAGGTTGGGCTGGTGACGTTGATTTCTGTTAGCTTGTCGCCAATTACGTCAAGGCCAACAAAGATAAGGCCTTTTTCTTTCAGTGTCGGAGCAACGGTTTGCGCAATTTTGAGGTCGGTTTCGCTTAGCGGACGAGCTTCACCAGTACCACCAGCGGCTAGGTTGCCGCGCGTTTCGCCTTTAGCAGGAATGCGTGCTAGACAGTAAGGCATAGGTTCGCCATCTACCACTAGGATACGTTTGTCACCGTTGCTGATGTCTGGCACGAAGGTTTGTGCCATTGCGTAGTTTTGACCGTGGTTAGTCAATGTCTCGATGATTACAGAGACGTTTGGATCGTTTTCTTTTACACGGAAGATGGACGCGCCACCCATACCATCAAGCGGTTTCAGGATGACATCACCATGTTTTTCACGAAATTCTTTAATTTTTTCTGCTTTTCGCGTCACGATCGTTGTAGGTGTCAGCTCTGGGAACCATGCTGTAAACAGCTTTTCGTTACAATCACGTAAGCTTTGAGGCTTGTTAACGATCAGTGCACCCTGTTCTTCTGCACGCTCAAGGATGTAAGTCGCGTAGATGTATTCAGTATCAAACGGAGGATCTTTACGCATTAGCACCGCGTCTAGCTCAGACAGTTCGATAGTTTGCTCTGATTTGAACTCGTACCAACCGTTTGGATCTTCTTTTAGTTCTACCACTTTAGTATCTGCAATGGCAACGCCTTGATCGAGATGCAGATCATTCATTTCCATGTAGTGGATTTCATAGCCGCGTCGTTGCGCTTCAAGCATCATGGCAAAGCTAGAGTCTTTTTTGATGTTAATGGACGAGATTGGGTCCATTACGATACCGAGTTTGATCATTATTTTTCTCCGTTTAACCAAGATCGCCGAAACGAACTTGTAAGGCTGTAATTGCTGTCAGAGCCGCTGTTTCGGTACGCAGAACGCGAGGGCCGAGTAGCGTTTCTTCAAATTGGTATTCTCGAGTCATCTCGATTTCTTCAGACGATAAACCGCCTTCAGGACCGATCAGTAGGCGCACTTTTTCAACCGGGGTTGGCAAAGTGTTGATTGAGTATTTAGCACGAGGGTGAAGGTTAAGCTTTAAACCATCGTACTCTTCTTTACACCACTCTTCCAAGCTCATAATTGGACGAATTTCGGGCACGACATTACGCCTACATTGCTCACAGGCACTGATAGCGATTTTCTGCCATTGCGCGAGTTTTTTCTCAAAACGCTTTTGATCAAGCTTGACGCCACAACGTTCAGAAATCAGAGGAGTGATGGTATTGACGCCAAGTTCAACAGACTTTTGGATGGTGAACTCCATCTTATCGCCACGTGAAATGACTTGACCAAGGTGCAGATCTAAAGGGGATTCAATACTGTTTTCTACGCGCTCGGTGATGTTAACCAAAACTGATTTCTTGCTGACTTCACTGATAACCGCTGGGAACTCTGCGCCACTGCCGTCAAAAAGGAGAACGTCTTGGCCTTCTTTCATGCGCAAAACACGACCGATATGGCCTGCTGCGTCGTCACTTAAAGCAAGTGAGCCAAGTTGATGAATGGTTTCTGGATGATAAATTCGAGGGGTACGCATGAGATTTCCAGCAAGAGAATAAACTTAAACCCTAACATGGATGCTTTGCACCGAAAAAACAAGGGGCAAGAAGCGTTTCAATATCAGTAATTGGAACGCTTCGAGGTCGGAGGTTACAGTGCGCGGCAGGCTTCTTGAACAAATGGGTTGTGATTGCCCTGTACTTTTGCAATGCGCTCGTCACGCTCACATTCCCATTTATCGACAGGATAGGTTTTGTTCCAAGCACTCATTAATTGCGTTTGCTGCTTCGACAGTTTGAAACCGTACTCTTTGCTCATGTATAGATAGGTACGAGCAATTGAGCCACGCGCACGGTCTGGTGGCATGACTTTACGCTGCTTAAAGTTCACTTGCATCTCACAGCGACCATAACTCACGCCATCCATACCGTTCCATTGGCTGAAGTTGTAGTTCGAACGGTCACCGTTTACTTCACCAATAGCAGGAGTTAGGTTGTGCAAGTCTGCTTCCATCAAACGAAAAGTTTTGTCTTTTTTCTTACAGTTTTTACGTCCGCCATCTTGCCAGCATTGACGCTGGTGGCCAAATTGCCACGCAGGAACCACATGCTCCCATTCGATTCGTGCAGCCCGTTTTTCTTGTTTACGGACTTGGTAACCGCAAGAGGCTAAATCGGGTGAGCCTTTCTTGCCTTGCCATTGAATGTTACAGCCACAGTAGAAGCTTGTTGGGTGGTCTTGATAAATTTTGACCGCCTCACGTTTGGCTGCAGAGAATGAGCTCGGTGGCGCGGCAATCGCAGTGCTAGAAAGCGCGATAAGCAACAGAGAGAATAAGTATTTCATGATAAAAGTCTTTATAAAGTATGGCTTTATTCATGATAACACGCATAAAATAGCTTTAGTGATGAGTAAGTTAACAATAAGTGGGGAAGGGAAGGTTTTGATCAACTCGATCTTTGTTTTGGGAACGCAGGTAACACTATGAGGTAAGGGCTACGATAATTGAATGCCGGTGAAGTTAAGTGGTTGGCGGCATTTTTGACAAGAGTACGTCGCCTCTTTGCGCAGTACTTTATTATGACGGCGAATCGATAGAGGGTAGGTCATACAACCACAACGATACTCAAAGGTTTTACCTTGAACGGATTTTACTTCAAAGTTGTGAGTGGTTTTGGCTGGTACGTTAAATACGGCTTCCATGACGCCTTTCCATTCTTTGCCGTGAGGCCTAACTCGCCCGTAAACCTGATAAGTAATCAGGTGTGCTACTTCATGAGGAATGACTTCATCTAAGAATGCTTGGGTGTTTTCGCGAAATAAAACAGGGTTTAGGCGTACTTGATTTAATTGAAGGTAGGCCTTTCCTGCCGCTTTCCCACGGACGTCGAAGGTGATTGTTGGAATCGGGAAAGAACGTTTGAAAGCTTGTTCTGCCATCGCGATACAGCCCGCCATCACTTGCTTGGCTTTATAGCTGAGTTCTATATCCACAATTCACCTCGATAAATCAAATAAAAAAGCCCCCGCATTTGCGAGGGCCAGATCATAGCATCAGTTAATTATGGTGTGTGTTTTTTCTTGATGGTGGCATGGTAAGCGTGCCATGTACCGTAGCCTAGAATTGGCATGGTAAACAACATTCCGATCCCGTAGGTCGCAAAGCCGATAAGAATACCGCCACAGATGATCGCTGCCCAAACAATCATTGCTGGAATGTTGGATTTCACGGCATTAAAGCTGGTAAATACAGCGGTCATCATGTCTACGCGACGCTCCATCATGAGCGGAATAGAAAAGGCTGAAATACTAAACACCACACAAGCCAAAACAAAGCCAACTAAAGAGCCGATGACAAGGAAGGGTAGAAACTCACTTAAAGGTGCCCCTTGAACAGAAGGGTAGAGCGCATGAAGTAGAGCGGCAATGCGCATCCAAAATATCATACACACTGCGAGTAACACGGCGAACGCCCATTGAGATGTTGAGTTACGACCGATCGCTTTCATTGAATGGAACAAGCTTGCTTTGTGTCCGCGCTCTCTCTCCCAACTGGCATCATACAAGCCCAGCGCGAGAAACGGACCGATTAACATGTAAACAATCAAACTGGGCATGACGACCAAGTGTGTGCCTTGCCACTGTACGAGCAAAACAATGCCTATGGCAGCTGCCATAAAACAGATGCCATAGAAAGCACTAATAAGCGGCATTCGCACGAAATCATGCAGACCTAATGCGAGCCAATGAAAAGGTGCAGAAAGATTGACCGTATTGCACGGTATAGTTCTGGCGTATTCGTTGTCTGGCACTTCCTTTCGTTTGTTGTGGAAGTCCGATGGATTAACAGTTCGAGGCATAACTCCTCCTTGATTTATTCCCACATTATCCGCTTATACCAACTGACAGCGGTTTTTGTTCAGTCAAACTTGAAGCGACTTTTTCAAGTTTACATCTGAGCATTGGCTTAGTTTGGTATCGGCCATAAAGATGCCTGACTCATGTCTTTACTTAAGTGTTGCTTCCACAGTCGCCAGCATCCGACGTCTCTATTTAAATTGGAGTTAACAATATTTTAACTATTGGCGGAGATGGGATAATTTACAAATAATTGCTTAAAATTTATTCGGTATAAAAATGAGGGAGAAACAGGACTGCTTTGTGGGGCAGGGCGGTATGAGCCGAAATGGCTAGATAAAAGTTGCTGAAAATAAAAAGCCCCCGCCATAGGCGAGGGCTTGATTGATTCTTGCTTGGCTTGATTATTTGATGCCAGCGAAATCGCGTAGAAGTGCAGCTTTGTCTGTCGCTTCCCACGGGAATTCTTCACGACCGAAGTGACCGTAAGCCGCTGTCTTCTTGTAGATAGGTTGAAGAAGGTTAAGCATTTCTTGTAGACCGTATGGACGTAGGTCGAAGAATTGACGAACCGCTTCAATGATGATGTCGTGAGATACTTTCTCAGTACCGAACGTTTCCACCATGATAGACGTTGGATCAGCAACACCGATTGCGTAAGAAAGTTGGATCTCACAACGGTCAGCCATGCCTGCGGCTACGATGTTTTTCGCTACGTAGCGTGCTGCGTATGCTGCACTACGGTCAACTTTTGATGGATCTTTACCAGAAAACGCACCGCCACCGTGACGAGCTGCGCCGCCGTAGGTATCTACGATGATCTTACGACCAGTTAGACCACAGTCACCCATAGGACCACCGATTACGAAGCGACCGGTTGGATTAATGAAGAAGTTTGTTTCTTTGTTGATCCACTCAGAAGGTAGCACTGGCTTAATGATCTCTTCCATTACCGCTTCACGCAGGTCTGAAGTTGAGATTGAGTCACAGTGTTGAGTTGAAAGAACAACCGCGTCGATACCAACGATGTTACCTTGATCGTATTGGAATGTTACCTGAGATTTTGCATCAGGACGCAACCAAGGTAGTGTGCCGTTTTTACGAACTTCTGCTTGCTTTTGAACAAGACGGTGAGAGTAAGTAATTGGCGCTGGCATTAGTACTTCAGTTTCGTTACAAGCGTAACCAAACATGATGCCTTGGTCGCCTGCACCTTGTTCTTTAGGGTCAGCTTTATCAACACCTTGGTTGATATCTGGCGACTGTTTACCGATTGTGTTTAGTACCGCACAAGAATCTGCGTCAAAGCCCATATCTGAATGTACGTAGCCGATTTCACGAACGGTTTCACGAGTTAACTCTTCGATGTCTACCCATGCTGAAGTCGTGATTTCACCACCCACCATTACCATACCGGTTTTAACGTAAGTCTCACATGCAACACGAGCCTTTGGATCTTGCTCTAGAATCGCGTCAAGAACCGCATCAGAAATCTGGTCTGCAATTTTATCTGGATGACCTTCTGATACTGACTCAGAAGTAAACAGGTGCTTAGCCATGTTAGCTCCACTATATCTGGTTTAAAACTGGGGAATGATAAACTCTCCAGCGCAAATTAATACTAATTTTTGTAGGTGTATCTACATCTAGACGTCTATTCTAAATTTGATTGCTCGAATTACAAGCTCTTTTTTGGTTTTTGTTATAACCAAACGTTTGCCTGATTTATTGATAATTTTAAGAACTTCGAACGATTTGGCGCGAAAGGTGCAATATTTGTGAGGTTTTGGACTGGAAAACGTTTGCACACCCAACAGGGCTTTGAGAGAATTATGACCTACTTTTCGTTTCGCTTAATGTACTCAGGAGCAGACATGTCGTCTCGTAAACATCTTGCCAATGCAATTCGTGCTCTAAGCATGGATGGTGTTCAACAAGCTAACTCAGGCCACCCAGGCGCACCAATGGGTATGGCTGATATCGCTGAAGTTCTTTGGCGCTCTCACCTAAACCATAACCCTTCAAACCCAGAGTGGGCCGACCGCGATCGCTTTGTGCTGTCAAACGGTCATGGGTCAATGCTTATTTACTCTCTACTGCACTTAAGCGGTTACGAGCTATCTATTGACGATCTGAAAAACTTCCGTCAATTGCACTCAAAAACCCCAGGTCACCCAGAGTACGGCTACGCGCCTGGTATCGAGACAACAACGGGTCCTCTAGGTCAAGGCATCACTAACGCTGTTGGTATGGCGATCGCAGAGAAAGCACTAGCGGCACAGTTCAACAAAGAAGGTCACGATATCGTTGACCACTTTACGTATGTGTTCATGGGTGACGGCTGTCTAATGGAAGGTATCTCGCATGAAGCATGCTCTCTTGCTGGGACGTTAGGTCTAGGCAAACTGATCGCGTTTTGGGATGACAACGGCATTTCTATCGACGGTCACGTTGAAGGCTGGTTCTCTGACGATACACCTAAGCGTTTTGAAGCGTACGGCTGGCATGTAATCCCAGCAGTCGATGGTCACGACTCAGACGCGATCAACGCAGCAATTGAAGCAGCAAAAGCGGACCCACGTCCTACGCTTATCTGTACCAAAACAATTATCGGTTTCGGTTCTCCTAACAAGTCTGGTTCGCACGACTGTCACGGTGCACCACTAGGTCACGATGAAATCCAAGCGGCTCGCGAATACCTAGGTTGGGAGTACGGCCCATTTGAGATCCCGGCAGATGTTTACGCTGAGTGGGATGCAAAAGAAGCGGGCGCCGCGAAAGAAGCAGCTTGGAATGAAAAATTCGAAGCATACGCTGCAGCTTACCCTGCTGAAGCGGCAGAGCTTAAACGTCGTCTAAACGGCGAACTTCCTGCACAGTGGGAAGAAAAAGCGAACCAAATCATTGCTGATCTCCAAGCAAACCCAGCGAACATTGCATCACGTAAAGCATCGCAAAATGCACTAGAAGCGTTTGGTCAAATGCTTCCTGAGTTTATGGGTGGTTCTGCTGACCTAGCGCCTTCTAACCTGACCATGTGGTCTGGTTCTAAGTCTCTAGAAACGGAGGACTTCTCTGGAAACTACATCCACTATGGTGTACGTGAATTCGGTATGACTGCTATCATCAACGGTATCGCATTGCACGGTGGTTTCGTTCCTTACGGCGCAACATTCCTAATGTTCATGGAATACGCTCGTAACGCAATGCGTATGGCTGCGCTGATGAAAATTCAGAACATCCAAGTTTACACGCATGATTCGATCGGTCTTGGCGAAGATGGCCCAACTCACCAACCTGTTGAGCAAATGGCGTCTCTACGTGTAACTCCAAACATGAGCACATGGCGCCCATGTGACCAAGTTGAGTCTGCAGTTGCATGGAAACTAGCGATTGAACGTAAAGATGCACCAACTGCACTTATCTTCTCTCGTCAAAACCTAGCGCAACAAGAGCGTACTGCTGAACAAGTCGCAGACATCGCGAAAGGTGCTTACATCCTGAAAGATAGCGAAGGTAAGCCTGAGCTAATCCTTATCGCAACAGGTTCTGAGGTTGAGCTTGCAGTGAAAGCCGCTGAGCAACTAACTTCAGAAGGCAAGAAAGTACGCGTTGTTTCAATGCCATCAACAGATGCATTCGACAAACAAGACGCCGCTTACCGTGAAGCTGTACTGCCATCAGACGTAACGGCACGTATCGCTATTGAAGCGGGCATTGCTGATTTCTGGTACAAGTACGTTGGCTTCGACGGTCGCATCATCGGTATGACAACATTCGGTGAATCTGCACCTGCTGGTCAGCTATTCGAGATGTTTGGCTTCACGACTGAAAACGTAGTGAACACAGCAAAAGAATTGCTAGCGTAATTGCAGGACCGTCTAAACAGTCGAACGTAAACGACAACTGTTAGATGCTAAAGTTAGAAAGGCCATCATTATGATGGCCTTTTTATTTTTGTCAGGTTTTCCAACCTTGTGGAATGCTTTGGTGAATGCAGTCTAAAAGTACGGATAAGCGCAGTGGTGGTCGTCCTGCTGGTGTATAGCAGTTAATGGAAATAGGCTCAGAAAGCCAACCTTCTAAGCAAGGTGTGATTCGCCCTGGGTGATGTTTCTCATAGCCGCATGCTGTCCAAGTCGGCAGCAGTCCAATACCATGACCATTCGCGATACTGTCTATTTGCATTGCTATGTTGTCGCTGTATAAGCGACTAACAAAGGGCTCTAAAAAGAACTCACCGTGTTGAGGGTGTGCTAGCATCAATCCATTTTCTTGCACTGAACCAAAATCGATCCATGGATGTGCTTCAAGTTCTTTGGGGTGCGGTATAGGCCCATGTTGTTTTAGATAATTTGGAGAGGCAAAAGGCGTATAGCGAAATACCCCCAGCACTTCTTTTCGCCAGTCTAGCTCTTTACGTTCACCGAGCCAGATGAACAAATCTGGGTCATGATGCGCCTCAGAAAAGTCACTGGTAAGTTGAACTCTAACATCGGGATTAGCAGCAAGAAAACGATTGAGTACGCCGCCGAGCCAGCTTCTAACTAAGGCAGTGTGACAAACAATATGCAGTGGCCCTGAAACTTGGTTCGTTAAACCTTGAAGTGCATCATAACTCTCTTCACTTAACTCAAGAATCTGGCGGCTGTAGTGGGCAAAGATTTCTCCAGCTCTTGTCAGAACTAATCGATTACCTTGTCTGGCGGTTAGAGCCTGACCGAAGTCTTCTTCTAATTGTGCCAAGCGACGACTTAGCGTTGATTTTGGCTGATTAAGGGCTTTAGCAGCGGCTGTCAAACTTTTATGCTGATTGAGCGCATCAAAGGCTCTAATTGATGCTAAGTCGTGCATATTTCTTTTACTCCTTACTGCGTTATGTACGAGTTCCATAAATGGAAAGAACCGTTCCATAACTCTCACTATGCATCTCATTCTATTTGTGAATAATTCACTTTCGAAAATAATAATCATTATCAATTATGGAGATGTAGATGTCTACTCTTAGACTGCCAGTTATTACCGCAACTGGTATTTTAGCCTTCGTCAGTGTCCCTCATGTTTTTGCCAATGATGCAGTTTCTAAAATGGAAACAGTGGTTGTAACTGCATCAAGTTATGAGCAATCTCAAGCGGACGCGCCTGCAAGTATTAGTGTGATTTCACGTGAGGAGTTGGACTCTCGTTATTACCGCGATGTGACTGATGCACTAAAAAGTGTGCCAGGTGTCGTCGTGACAGGTGGTGGTGATACCACCGACATTAGTATCCGTGGTATGGGTTCTAAATACACTTTGATACTGGTCGACGGTAAACGTCAAAGCACGCGTGAAACTCGTCCAAATAGTGACGGTCCTGGTATCGAACAAGGTTGGTTACCTCCTCTTCAAGCGATTGAGCGAATCGAAGTTATTCGTGGCCCAATGTCGACGCTTTACGGTTCTGATGCGATTGGTGGTGTGATTAACGTCATCACACGAAAAGATGCGCTAGAGTGGACGGGTAATGTTCAACTGGGCACGGTACTACAAGAGAATAGTCGCTCAGGGGGAGAGCAGAGCGCGAACTTTTTCGTTAATGGTCCGTTGGCTGAAAATTTATCTCTCCAAGTATATGGTCAGTACACAACCAGAGAAGAAGATGACATCGAATACGGTTATGAAGATAAAGATATGCAGAGTATCTCTTCAAAACTGACTTACCAGATTAATGATCGCCACTCGGTGCAATTAGAGGGCGGCACGTCGGCACAAAGTCGTCGTGGCAATGTGGGCCTTTCAGTGCCGACCACAGGGTGTCGTGGTGGGTGTGAAGATTCACTGAATGAATATCGTCGTAATTACGTAACGGTAAGCCACAACGGTGATTGGGATTCGGTGGGAATTTCAGATACTTACTTACAGCGAGAAGAGAGCGAGAACAAATCTCGTGAGATGACGATCACCAACACCACGTTCAAATCGAGCTTGGTGACTGGTATTGGAAACCATACGTTGACGACGGGTGTGGACGCTACTCATGCAGAGCTTGAGGATTTCACCTCCAACAAAGCGTCATCGAAGACTGAAACATCGAATACGCAGTGGGCTGTTTTCATTGAAGATGAATGGAGAATTGCTGATCCGTTTAGCGTTACGCTTGGCGGCCGTCTAGATCATGACGAAAACTATGGCGCGCATTTTAGTCCGCGTGTTTACGGTGTATGGCGAGTTGATCCGTCTTGGACGGTGAAAGGCGGCGTGGCAACAGGTTTCCGTTCTCCACAATTACGTGAAATTACTCCTGGCTGGGCGCAAGTCAGTGGTGGCGGTAATATCTACGGTAACCCAGATCTTGACCCTGAAACGTCGCTAAACAAAGAAATCAGCGTCTTGTATCAAGGTGATTCTGGCTTAGATGTCTCTTTGACTGCGTTCCATAACGAATTCAAAGACAAGATCACACGTGTTGTTTGTCCAGACACTATCTGTACTGATGGCCCAAACCAATGGGGCGCAGATCCAACGTACCGTATTAACGTGGATGAAGCCGTCACACAAGGTATTGAAGCGACCTTAGCATCGCCGTTAACGGAAACCATTTACCTTAGCTCGAGCTACACATTTACCGACTCAGAGCAAAAAACAGGTGAATACAAAGGCATGCCGCTGCAGCAGTTACCAAAGCATCTGTTTAATGTGGATGTGACTTGGCAAACGACAACAGATCTAGAGAGCTGGGCGAAAGTCACGTACCGAGGTAAAGAAATGGATCCGGTTACTGGCCCATCAAGAAACAGTATTGTAGAACCAGCTTATACCTTTGTGGACGCCGGTGTGACATACCAGTTAACCGACAATACTCGTATTAAAGGCGCTATCTATAACTTGCTAGACGAGGAAATCAGTTACGAAGAATACGGATATATTGAAGATGGTCGTCGCTACTGGTTAGGTTTAGACGTCGCATTTTAATTATCTATCGTTGTAATAAGGTCGAGCATAGTCTCGACCTTTTTTAATCCTGCTTTACTGTGATTCAACAGGTGCGTTTGTCAGCCTGATCAGGTAGTATCTGTGACACGAAATTTTTGGTAGGGCGAAGGATAAATGCTAAAGGTTGCGATCAATGGATTTGGACGTATAGGTCGTAATGTTCTGCGAGCGGTGTATGAAAGCGGAAAACACCAGCAGATCAAGGTTGTGGCGGTAAACGAACTAGCACAGCCAGAGGCGATGGCACACCTACTGCAATATGACACCAGTCATGGTCGCTTTGGTAAAAAAATTTCCCATGACCAAGAACATTTGCATGTTCATCATGACAGCGGTGAATATGATTCCATTCGCATTCTCCATCTCTCCGAAATCGAATTACTTCCTTGGCGTGATTTAGAAGTTGATATCGTCTTGGATTGCACTGGCGTATTTGGTTCGCAAGCGGATGGGCAAGCGCATATAGAAGCTGGCGCTAAGAAAGTACTGTTTTCGCACCCGGGCGCAAACGACCTAGATAATACGATTATCTATGGCGTGAACCACGAAACTCTGAAAGACGAGCACCGTGTTGTCTCCAATGGCTCTTGCACCACCAACTGTATCGTTCCCATCATTAAAGTATTAGACGAAGCCTTCGGCATAGAGTCTGGCACCATTACCACAATTCATTCGTCCATGAACGATCAACAAGTAATTGATGCGTATCATAACGACTTACGCCGTACCCGCGCTGCAAGCCAATCTATTATTCCGGTGGACACTAAGTTGCATAAGGGGATTGAAAGAATCTTCCCGAAATTTTCCAACAAATTCGAAGCAATTTCTGTTCGTGTTCCAACGGTTAACGTCACTGCAATGGATTTAAGTGTCACAATTAGTACAAATGTGAAAGTTAATGACGTAAATCAAACCATTGTTAACGCATCTCAGTGTACATTACGTAACATTGTTGACTATACTGAATCGCCACTCGTTTCCATCGACTTTAACCACGACCCCCATAGTGCGATTGTGGATGGAAGCCAGACTAGAGTGAGTAACGGGCAACTCGTAAAAATGCTCGTTTGGTGCGACAACGAATGGGGCTTTGCTAACCGGATGCTGGATACTGCCTTAGCAATGCAAGCTTCTTCGCAAGTGGAACAGTAATGACGAAGAAGTGATGGAGAATTTTTATTTCAAGCCTTGAAATAAATCCATAATATCTCCATATCTATAACCAGTTTGAAGAATTAACAGGCTTGGCAGGGTTGCCGAGTTTTCAAAAACTTTAATTATTAAATATTTGAGAGGACACATCATGTCTGTAATCAAGATGACTGACCTGGATCTTGCAGGTAAACGTGTATTTATCCGTGCTGACCTAAACGTGCCAGTAAAAGACGGTAAAGTAACTTCGGATGCACGTATCATCGCATCTCTTCCAACTATTAAGCACTGCCTAGAAGCAGGCGCTAAAGTAATGGTTACGTCTCACCTAGGTCGCCCAACTGAAGGTGAATACGCTGAAGAGTTCTCTCTACAACCAGTTGTTAACTACCTAAACGACGCACTAGATTGCGAAGTGAAGCTAGCAAAAGACTACCTAGATGGCCTAGAGCTAAATGCGGGTGAACTTGTTGTTCTTGAAAACGTTCGCTTCAACAAAGGCGAAAAGAAAAACGACGAAGAGCTATCTAAGAAATACGCAGCACTATGTGACGTATTCGTAATGGACGCATTCGGTACGGCTCACCGTGCTCAAGCATCTACTCACGGCGTTGGTATGCACGCAGACGTAGCATGTGCTGGTCCTCTACTAGCGAACGAACTAGAAGCGCTAGGCAAAGCAATGGACAAGCCAGCTCGTCCAATGGTTGCTATCGTAGGTGGTTCAAAAGTTTCTACTAAGCTAACTGTTCTTGAGTCTCTATCTAAAATCGCTGACCAACTCGTTGTTGGTGGTGGTATTGCTAACACATTCATCGCAGCTGCTGGCCACAACGTTGGTAAGTCTCTATACGAAGCAGACCTAGTTGAAACAGCTAAGAAGCTAATGGACGAGTGTGCAATTCCAGTAGCAACTGACGTTGCATGTGCGAAAGCATTCGACGAGAACGCAGAAGCTGAAATTAAGCACGTTTCTGAAGTACAAGACGACGACATGATCTTCGACCTTGGTCCAGATTCAACTGCTGAACTAGCTGAAATCCTTAAAAACGCTAAGACTATCCTATGGAATGGTCCAGTAGGCGTATTCGAATTCAAGAACTTCGAAGCAGGTACTAAAGGCATCTCTGAAGCTATCGCAGCTTCTGAAGGCTTCTCTGTTGCTGGTGGTGGTGACACGCTAGCGGCTATCGACAAGTTCGGTATCAAAGCGGATGTATCTTACATCTCTACTGGCGGCGGCGCTTTCCTTGAATTCGTAGAAGGTAAAGTTCTTCCAGCAGTAGAAATGCTAGAAGCACGCGCTAAGTAATTAAAGCAAAGCGGGGGAGTGATTCTCCCGCTTTCTTGTTTGCTGCAACGTGTGAGGAACTCTGCTAGAATAGCCTCAGTTGTGAGCAAACGTTTGCAAGATTTTCAACTTAACAAGTTTTGTTTAAAAACGACAGATAAATAGGATTACATCCATGTCTAAGATCTTCGACTTCGTAAAACCAGGTGTTATCTCTGGCGATGACGTTCAGAAAGTATTTGAAGTTGCAAAAGAAAACAGCTTTGCACTTCCAGCAGTAAACTGTGTGGGTACTGACTCTGTAAACGCAGTACTTGAAGCAGCTGCAAAAGTTAAAGCTCCAGTTATCGTTCAGTTCTCTAACGGTGGCGCTGCTTTCTTTGCTGGTAAAGGTCTAAAACTTGAAGGTCAAGAAGCTCAAATCCTAGGTGCTGTTGCTGGTGCGAAATACGTTCACGCTGTAGCTGAAGCTTACGGTGTTCCAGTAATCCTACACACTGACCACGCAGCTAAGAAACTACTTCCTTGGATCGACGGTCTACTAGACGCTGGTGAAGAGTACTTCGCGCAAACTGGTAAGCCACTATTCTCTTCTCACATGATCGACCTTTCTGAAGAGTCTCTAGAAGAGAACATCGAAATTTCTGCTAAGTACCTAGAGCGCATGGCTAAAATGAACATGACTCTAGAAATCGAATTAGGTTGTACTGGTGGTGAAGAAGACGGCGTTGACAACTCTGATATGGATGCGTCTGAGCTATACACTTCTCCAGAAGACGTTGCATACGCATACGAGAAACTAAGCGCAATCAGCCACCGTTTCACTATCGCAGCATCTTTCGGTAACGTACACGGCGTATACAAGCCAGGTAACGTTGTACTAACTCCAACTATCCTACGTGATTCTCAAGCGCACGTTTCTGAGAAATTCGGTCTTCCAGCGAACTCTCTAAACTTCGTATTCCACGGCGGTTCAGGTTCTTCTCTAGAAGAAATCCGTGAATCTATCGGCTACGGTGTAATCAAAATGAACATCGATACTGATACACAGTGGGCTACTTGGGATGGTATCCGTAAGTTCGAAGCTGAAAACCACGATTACCTACAAGGTCAGATCGGTAACCCAACTGGTGAAGATGCACCAAACAAGAAGTACTACGATCCACGCGTATGGCTACGTGCAGGCCAAGCTTCAATGGTTACTCGTCTAGAGCAAGCATTTGCTGACCTTAACGCAGTTGACGTACTATAATCGTTACTGATTAAGTTACTTAAAAACCCGCTCTTTGAGCGGGTTTTTTTATGTCTATCACTTTCTTCCCTGCTGCTTTCTCCCAATATTTTTATGCGTTAGATTGTATTTGCTAGTGAGATATCTCACCTTTAACGTTTTTTTAAAGAAAACATGGGAATATCAGTCTTAAGAGTGGCGAAATCAGAGTGCATTGCGTAACCTGTAACAAGTCAGTGTCAGAAAGCTCTGATAAAGTCTTGTTTTGCATATCTTTGCGAAACTCTGACTTTGAAAAAAGTCAGAGTTGGGATATTGTGCCAAAAATCTGACACTGTTCAGTGGAGCAATAGGGATGTTGTTTTAGAAAAGAGCCTTTAAAAAACAAGGTTCATAAATTAACGGCAATTGGATTTATATCTCTTTATTTTTGAGGATAAGAATTATGGCAGGTGAATCGGTGGGTATCGATACCACTTTAACGGATGGTCTAACTCAGGCTGAAACTTGGCTGACAAACAATTCAGATCTACTGGTTCAGTACGGTGTGAACATTATCTCTGCGCTGCTTATTCTGTTTATCGGTAATCTTATCGTTAAGGCAGTCGCTGGTAGTGTTTCTAAAGTACTAGAAAAGAAAAACATGGATAAGGCCGTCGTTGAATTTATTCACGGTCTTGTTCGTTACTTGCTATTTGTAATCGTGCTAATCGCGGCTCTTGGTCGATTAGGAGTTCAAACCGCTTCTGTTGTTGCTGTGATTGGTGCGGCAGGTCTTGCTGTTGGTCTTGCACTACAAGGTTCACTATCAAACTTTGCAGCAGGCGTACTTATTGTTGCGTTCCGTCCATTCAAATCAGGCGACTACGTAGAAATCGGTGGTGTGGCGGGTAGTGTTGAAGCAATTCAAATCTTCCAAACCGTTCTAAAAACACCAGACAACAAAATGGTTGTTGTGCCTAACTCTTCAGTTATCGGCGGTGCCATTACTAACTACTCTCGCCATGCGACACGACGTGTCGACCTAGTGATTGGTGTTTCATACAAAGCAGACCTTAAACTAACGAAGAAAGTGATTCGTGAGACGCTAGAGAAAGATCCACGTATCTTGAAAGACCCAGATATCACAATTGGTGTACTTACGTTAGCAGACTCTTCAGTTAACTTTGTGGTTCGTCCATGGGTGAAAACTGCAGATTACTGGGGCGTATACTTTGATGCAATGCAAGGTATTAAAGAAGCATTGGATGAAAATGGTATCGAGATTCCATTCCCACAAATGGATGTTCACCTGAACAAAGTCGACGCTTAATCAAAAGCAGTCGATATTCAAAAGCGAGGCCAATAGGCCTCGCTTTTTTATATTTCGTAAAGGGTGTGATGACCAGCAAGTAAGAGGCGTTTTAGATGTTTACCTGCAAATCCAAATGTGAACTCAGGTAAGCCAGGCGTATAGAGCAACTCTTGATGTTGATAGAGATTGGTATCAACAATGATAGTGATGTATTCCGGTAAGCCTATTGGGCAAACCGCGCCGGGTACGCAACCTAACACTTCGACCATTTCATCGTCATTACAAATAGAGGGACGTTTACCTGTAATCGCTTTAATCTGCTTGGCATCGAGGCGCGAGTCCTTATCTGTCAGATAAACCGCGTAACCTTGTCCTTTGAGTGTTAAAAAGAGGCTTTTGGTATGCGTACCCGTCCAACCAAGCTCTCTCGCAATGCGTATATCTGTCTCAAAGTCTAAGATGGCTTCGTGCTGCCATTCCCGAAAAGGAATAGAGAGCGCGTTGAATCGCTCTCTATTGTTGTTATAAATACGTTTTAGTGACTCCATGTCTTTGCTGCCTTACTACCTGGTGATTACCAATACTTATCAATAAGCTCACTCGCTAAGATATACGCTATTGTGAACATCATCATTGCGATTGCAATGTCGATGGTTTTTTTCACTTTTGGTTTAGAGAGTGTTGGACCTAGTTTGGCTGCTCCTATCGATAAAGTGTAGAACCAAACAAAGGAAGCCAGAATCGTACCTAGTGCAAAAGCAATGCGATCATGGCCTTCAAATTGTCCACCGATCGAACCTAGAATAACGACTGTATCTAAATATAAGTGCGGATTAAGCACAGTGACAGCTAGCGCACCTAGAATAACCGTTCGACGACCTCGAGCTACAATCTCCCCTTTTGATTCCGATTCACTCTCTGGCTTAAAAGCACTTTTTAGCGAGAGCAGTCCATAGAAGCTCAAGAAAGCAATACCACCAAGTGTCACCGACGTCAGTAAGATTTCATTTTGAGACAGAATTGCACCACCACCAAAGATACCTAGAGAGATGAAAATCATATCTAGCACGCTACAAATAGTGGCGGTTGTTAGGTGGTGATTACGCTTTATGCCTTGATTCAAAACATACGCATTTTGCGCGCCGATCGGAATGATCATTGATGCTCCTAAACCAAAACCTTGCAATAGAACCCACAAGCTCACACTTCACCTCACTTCAAAATAACAAATACATTTACAGAAAAGGGAAAGATAAAGCGTTTATCTAAATAAGTATAATTAATGATTTTAATCTTACATTAGATAGACTAATTTAACGGGAGGCGTTTGATCAAGAGTGAGAGGAAAGGTATGCGAGGGTTAGATTACAAATGGATTGAGGCATTAGACGCTATAGTTTATCAGGGTAGCTTTGAGCGTGCTGCCGAGCATTTATTTGTTTCTCAATCCGCCATTTCTCAACGTATCAAGCAGTTAGAGAAGTTTCTCGCGCAGCCTGTTTTAATTCGAAGCCAGCCACCTAAGCCAACGCCAATTGGTAAAAAATTGTTGGGTCTTTATCGGCGAGTACGCTTGCTAGAGCATGAAATTCTCCCCGAACTAAAGAATGATACCAGTACGCGACCTGTGCAACTCTCTTTAGCGACTAATGCAGATAGCCTTGCAACATGGCTACTGCCAGCGCTGCAAAATGTTATGAAGCAGCGTCAAGTTGAACTAAAACTGACTATCTATGGTGAATACCGCTCTATTGAAAAACTCAAAAGTGGCGAAGTGACAGGAGCGATCAGCTTGGAGTCCCAGCCAATCCCCGGATGCAGAGCAGACTATTTAGGTCGCATCGATTATGTTTGTGTCGCGAGCCCAGAGTTCTATCAGCGTTATTTTTCTAAAGGTGTAAATAATCAGACATTGGCAAAAGCACCAGCCGTTTCATATGACCAATATGATGATCTACATAAAACATTTCTTACCGAGCATTTTAACGTCAATCCTGACAGCGTTATTCATCACAACATCAGTAGTTCTGAAGCGTTTCTAAAAGTGGCGTTAGCTGGTGTTGCTTATTGCCTGATCCCCCGCTTGCAAATTACCGACGAATTAGACAGAGGTGTGTTGGTTGATGTGACTCCAGGTTTTTTAATGTCCCATCGGATTTATTGGCACCACTGGCAGTTAGAAACTGGGGTATTACAAGAAATCTCACACGCGATAGTGGGGTATGCGCAGCAGCATCTACCTCAATAAGTTTGTCAGAGCTGCATATCGTTAACTTAAGTGTGTTTTGTTTAAAAATTACGCCAATGTTACATAGTCAAAGTTGTGTTAGAAGTCACTATGGGTGCTTGGATAATCGGCGGAAGTTTCTATTATGAAACCACACGCTTTCTCAGCCATGATAGTGATGTTGGAATCTGAGATTAAGTACTTAATTTTGTATGGATGGATTTATTGAATGAAATTGTATTCATTTTTGCTGGCTTCAGCACTCAGCCTTACCAGTGCTTCAGTTTTGGCGAATACGCCAGAGTTTGCTCATGTTACGACAACGGGGTATGGCGAAGTGACGGCCACACCTGATATGGCTACGTTTTCTGTAAAAGTAGTCGATACGACAATGACGGCCGAACAAGCGAAATTGTCCGTAGATAAAACCGTTGAAGAGTTTCTAAAAAGCTTGTCGGATGCCGGCTTGTCAAAAGACAATATTACTAGCTCGAATTTATACCTTGCTCCTCAGTACCATTACCCTAAATCAGGAAAAGCAGAACTTGTTGGGTATCGAGCATCTCGCAGTATTGATGTCACGGTGACGGATCTGAAAAACCTTAACCAATACCTAGATATGGCGTTAGAAGCGGGAATTAATCAGGTTGATAATATTCAACTTAAGGTAAGCAACCAAGCCGAGTATCAGCAAAAGGCACGAATGGCTGCGATTAAGGACGCAAGAGAAAAAGCAGGGTCATTAGCGACTGGTTTTGAGAAAAAGTTGGGCGATGTATGGCAGATCAATTACAGACAGATGCACGTTCAGCCTGTGTTAATGCGTTCAATGGCGATGGATAGTAAAGAAGGAGCGAATAGCTACCAAGATTCAACTATGATCATTCGCGATCAAGTCGATGTCATTTATAAGCTAAAGTAAGGCTTAGCAAACAGTAAAAAGCAAAAGGCAGGGAGTCATAACCCCTGCCTTTGTCGTTTCTGTTTCACTGTTTAGTGAAGGATACGAGCACGGATTGTGCCTTCAATGTTTTTGAGCTTTGTTAGAGCTTCTTCTGCTCGTTCAGTTTCAACGTCGATCACTACGTAGCCTATTTCAGCTGCTGTTTGTAGGTACTGCGCGGCAATGTTAATGCCTTCTTCAGCAAAGATGGTGTTGATCTGAGTTAGAATACCAGGACGGTTCTTGTGGATATGAAGCAGACGAGAGCACTCTCCACTGTGTTCTGGCAATGACACTTCAGGGAAGTTTACGCTTGAAAGTGTCGATCCGTTATCAGAGTACTTAGCCAGTTTGCCCGCCACTTCTAAGCCGATATTCTCTTGTGCTTCTTGCGTTGAACCACCAACGTGTGGAGTGAGAATGACGTTATCGAATTTTTGTAAAGGAGACTCGAACGGGTCAGCATTTGTTTTTGGTTCAGTTGGGAATACATCAATTGCAGCGCCGGCAAGGTGACCAGCTTCTAAGCTATGGCAAAGTGCAGGAATATCCACAACGGTGCCACGTGCCGCGTTGATAAAGATGGAACCTGGTTTCATTCGAGCAAATTCAGCTTCACCCATCATGTTTTTCGTTTCCGGTGTTTCGGGAACGTGCAAAGAAATCACATCACATTTGTTCAATAGTTCACTCATGGTATGTACTTGCGTCGCATTACCAAGGGACAGTTTGTTCTCAATATCGTAGTAGTAAACGCGCATACCTAAGTTTTCGGCAATAATACCAAGCTGCGTACCAATGTGACCGTATCCGATAATGCCAAGGCACTTACCACGAGCTTCGTAAGAGTTGTCTGCACTTTTCTTCCAAATACCGCGATGTGCAAGTGCATTCTTTTCAGGAATACCACGCACTAGTAAAAGGATTTGCCCAAGTACAAGCTCTGCCACGCTTCGAGTGTTAGAGAATGGTGCATTAAAGACAGGAATACCGCGTTTTGCTGCTGCATCTAGGTTTACTTGGTTAGTACCAATACAAAAACAGCCAATTGCAACCAGCTTGTTCGCCGCATTGATTACCTCTTCGGATAGGTTCGTACGGGAGCGGATACCAATGAAGTGCACGTCTTTTACCGCTTCAATTAGTTCTTCTTCCGGAAGGGAACCTTTATGGTATTCAATGTTGGTATAACCAGCTGCTTGAAGAACTTCAACTGAAGAAGGGTGGAGTCCCTCTAACAAGAGGATCTTAATCTTTTCTTTTTCCAGTGAAACTTTGGCCATTTTTTCTCGTCCTTAAAATGGAAAGGTGGGCTAATGTGGCGCACATTGGACAAAACTATTAAAAAGGGGATAATTAACAGTTTTGTAGGAAGACAAACGTTTCCCTGTGCGTCTTCTGTTCAATAAAGTAACAAAAAAAAATTGCTTTGGGTAAGAAAATTACGGAATAAGAGATAATTTTCTTATAGAAAGGAATAAAAAACGGTGCCTTTCAGCACCGTATGTAATGAAATAACAGAAAAGTGAACCAGATAGGTTCATTTTGGGCTGTTATTTATTCTTCAATTTTTGCACCTTCTGGTGTGCCAGTGATCACTACGTCTGCACCACGATGAGCGAAAAGACCCACAGTCACCACACCAGCGATGCCGTTTATTTTGTCTTCCATTTCTTTCGGGTTGGTAATTTGCATATTGTGCACATCCAGAATCACGTTGCCGTTGTCAGTCACAACGCCTTCACGGTAAGCTGGATCACCACCTAGTTTTACCAATTCACGAGCCACGTAAGAGCGTGCCATTGGGATTACTTCAACAGGCAATGGGAACTGGCCAAGTACGTCAACTGCTTTAGTGCCGTCAACGATACATACGAACTTATCAGAGATTGCTGCGACAATTTTCTCACGAGTCAGAGCCGCGCCGCCGCCTTTGATCATTTCACGTGCTGGGTTGATCTCATCTGCGCCATCAACATACACATCCAGCTTCATTACATCGTTACACTCGTATACTTCAATACCAAGCTCTTTAAGGCGCTCAGTTGAAGCGACAGAGCTAGACACTGCACCTTTAATATCATCTTTGATAGTGCCTAGTGCATCGATGAAGTGATTCACGGTAGAGCCAGTACCAACACCGACAATGCTGCCTTTCTCAACATATTTTAGTGCTGCCCAACCAGCCGCTTTTTTCATTTCATCTTGAGTCATGCCAATCTCCTGAATAGATGTTCGTTAACGTTTGCGGGCGTGATTATAGCGGCTTACTTGTCACTTTCCCATTGCCATATTTGGCTTGGGGTCACGATCTTAGGCAATGGAATGTCCCAGCTTTCAATTGGTAAGCGTTCTACATGTTGGCAGTCATGAGCGATACCGACAGGTTTAGCACCCTCTCCAGTTATAAACCAACGTGACAGAGTACGATCGTAGTACCCTCCGCCCATGCCTAAGCGGTGTCCGATGCTGTCGAACCCAACTAAAGGCGTGCAGATTAAATCAAGCTGGCGAACGGGTTTGAGGTGTCTGATATCGAGCTTGGGCTCTAAGATGCCGTACTTGTTGTAGACGAGCTGTTCATCACTTATATACTGAAGAAACAGTAACTGACCTTTAGAAAAGGGATGGATGACGGGCAGATAAACCGATTTTCCCTGTTGCCATAACCATTCAATGAGCGGTTTAGTATCAAGCTCACCGTCTGCAGAAAGGTAGATGGCAATATGTTGCGCCTGCTCGATTTCAGGAAGTTGGGAAAATTGAGTAATAAGGTCGATTCCCGCTTGGTATTGTGTATCACTGCACAGAGCGTTGCGCTTTTCACGAATCAGTTTGCGGAAGTCTTGTCGAGAGAGGTCTGACATAGAGAGAATACCCCAGGGTGCCGTTGAGGATTGTGGCCCTTGAACCAGCTGGTTCAAGGCGGATCAGCAATGACAACCGTAGGCTTCTCGGTGCATGCCGAGCTTGCTCAATAGTTACCAAATACTAACCCTTAGGTATTGCTTATCGGCTCAGGGACTTAAATCCTGCTGACGCACACCCCAGGGTAAATTTTGTATTTACTGCTGTCCTTGCGTAACTTTGCTTAGTGCGTTCTCTAAAGACGCGGTGAGCTTTTCCATTCGCTCAGTAATTTCTTGCTGTTGACCATTGGATTCGTATGACTTGGTGTGCAACTCATAGCAAATATTCAATGCAGCAAAGGTCAGCAGTTGGATTTCATTGGTTACCTTAGTACGTTCGCTCATTTCTTTCAATCGGCGATCCAGATCTTTTGCCGCTGCAACAAGAGACTCTTCTTGTCCTGTCGGACAATTCACTCGTGTAAGTTTGCCTAATATTTCAACGTCGATCGCTTGATTGCTCATGATGAATAAACTCTATATTCGCGCTATCTAAGGTGTTGCTTCATACAACTACCGAGGAGCAAACTATAGGAAAACCGCTATTAAGATTCAAGCATTTCCCATCACAGAAAGAGAAATGATGACGAGATCACACAGGAATTGGGCAAATTGAACAAATGCTGTCCAAAATTGAATTTGATAGCCGTTTCAGACCACTAACCTTGATGGTAGGATATACCAATACATTATTACGCAAGAATGAGCCAAGTTATGAGTGAAATCACCCTTCCTGAATACCAATCTATTGCTGCTGAACTGCAATCTGCAAGCCTAGCAGTAACACCTGCGGAATTACATGGCTTATTTGTCGGCATGTTAAGTGGTGGATTGGCGATCAATGATCAAACTTGGCAGCCTATTCTGTTTGACTACACCAATGATGGTATGGGTTGGCCTTCTACCGCGCTAGCTTTTGCTCAAAGCGTATTCACTGTTACTGTCAATGAACTAACTGGCACGTCGATGGAGCTGTCTTTATTATTGCCAGATGAGCCGGGCGAAGAAGGCTTATTCGTATTAGCCGACAGTGTGTCCGACTTTGTAAACCACTTTATTTCTGGGCTAGGTCTAGCAGGCGTTGCTCTTAATAAAGCATCTGATGACGCTAAAGAAGCACTGGCTGACTTAGAAGAGATTGCCAAATTAGGCATCGATGAAGATGACGATCTTGGTGAACAAGCGCAATTGCTAGAGCAAGTGATTGAGCACATCAAAGCTTGCGTACTAACGATTCATGCTGAATTTGGTGTTCGTCCTGAAAGCAGCGACAAAAAACCTACTATTCACTAATCGTAGACTGTCCAGAGGTTAGTATGAAGCAATATGATGTAGTCATTGCTGGTGGTGCCATGGCTGGTGCAACGTTAGCATTGGCGATTGACCATTTGTCTCAGGGAAAGCTCCGCATTGCAGTCGTTGAGCCTTTTAAAGCACAATCAGATATGCATCCTGGTTTTGACTCTCGCTCAATCGCATTGTCTTACGGTACTGTCAATCTGTTGCGTCAACTACAGCTCTGGACGTCAGTAGAACCGTTTGTCACCCCCATTGAACATATCCACGTTTCTGACCGTTCTCATGCTGGGATGACGGAGATTACCAAGCAAGAGGTTGGGGTTGAAGCTCTAGGGTATGTTGTAGAATTAGCCGATGTTGGGCGTGTATATCAAGAATTATTAGACAGCAGCGAATCAATTACGCTGTTTTGTCCTGACTCCGTTACCGATATCGAGCGCGAGCAAAACTGTACCCATGTGACGTTGAAAAGTGGTGAGCAACTTGAAGCAAAACTGTTGGTAGCTGCAGATGGTGCTGTTTCGACCTGTTGTCAGAAAATTGGTCTAGAAATTTCTGAGCAAGATTTTGAACAAGTGGCTGTCATTGCCAATATTGTGACTCAAGAACCTCATCAAGGTAGAGCCTTTGAACGTTTTACTGAAAATGGCCCTGTTGCTTTATTGCCAATGAGTGACAATCGAATGTCCTTAGTTTGGTGTTTGCACCCTGAAGAAGCCCAAGCCGTTCTTGAGTTATCTGATCAAGCATTTCTCCAGCATTTACAGAACGATTTTGGTTGGCGTTTAGGCGCGATGAAAAAAGTGGGGCGTCGTGCAAGTTACCCATTACTTCTTCGTCATCGAAAGCAAAATATTTCACATCGCTTTGCGATTGTTGGAAATGCGGCGCAAACGCTGCACCCGATAGCTGGACAAGGCTTTAATCTCGGTATTCGCGATGTAGTCTCACTAGCAGAAGAAATTGTGCAGCAAAGTGAGGATGTGGGTCTTTATCAAGGCCTGATGCGCTTTAGTCAACGTAGAGAAGCAGATCGAAGCGAAACTATTTGGCTAACCAGTGCCTTGGTGCATGTTTTTTCAAATGATTTACCCGCGATGCGAATTGGCCGAAATACTGCCTTAGCAGCGATGGATAACCTTTCTATTTTTAAGCAGCCGCTACTACGCCATACTCTTGGCTTGGTAAAACGATGAACGGCCGCACTGAATTAGGTAATAAAAAGCAATGATGCAAAGTGTAGATATCGCCATCATCGGCGGAGGGATGGTTGGGTTGGCACTTGCTGCCGCGTTCAAAGACAGTGATCTGCGTGTCGCCATTATTGAAGGTAAAGTGCCAGATGATTCGTTGAAAGAATTACCCGATGTTCGTGTGTCTGCGTTGAGCCGCTCTAGTGAGACGATTTTGCGTAAACTTGGTGCTTGGCAGGGCATAGAACAGCGCCGAGCTTCGCCTTACCATGGCATGGAAGTATGGGAACAAGATAGCTTTGCCAGCATTGAATTTAATGCACAAAGTATGGCACAACCTGATTTAGGGCATATTGTTGAGAATCGTGTGATTCAACTTGCACTGCTTGAACAAGTCCAAAAGCTCGATAACGTCACTATGTTTATGCCTGCACGTTGCGCGACTCTCGCGGTCGGTGAGCAAGAAAGCTGGCTGACGCTCGATAATGGCCAAGCCATGACCGCTAAATTAGTGGTCGGAGCCGATGGGGCGAATTCGTGGCTTCGCCATCAAATGGATATTCCATTAACGCATTGGGACTATGGTCATCATGCTTTGGTCGCGAATGTCAAAACTGCCATGCCACACAACAGCATTGCGCGCCAGATATTTACTCCTCACGGACCGTTGGCATTTTTGCCAATGTCGCAACCAGATATGTGCTCTATTGTTTGGTCCACGGAGCCAAATCGAGCAGAGCAGTTAGTGGCAATGAGTGAACATGATTTCAATAAAGCGTTGACGAGTGAGTTTGATGCTCGACTTGGTCTATGTGAAGTAGTGGGAGAGCGTGCTGCGTTTCCTTTGAAAATGCGCTATGCGCGAGATTTTGTTGTCGAGCGAGTCGCGCTGGTTGGTGATGCAGCTCATACCATTCATCCATTAGCGGGGCAGGGTGTGAATTTAGGTTTATTAGATGCGGCCAGTCTTGCTCAAGAGGTGTTAGCACTTTGGAAGCAGGGACAAGATATCGGTAGTAAACGCAACCTAAGAAGCTACGAGCGTTGGCGAAAAGCGGAAGCGGCAAAGATGATCGCTACTATGCAAGGGTTTCGAGATTTGTTCTCTGGCGAGAACCCAGCTAAGAAGCTCGTTCGTGGCATTGGCTTAAGTTTAGCGGGGCAACTGCCGGGAGCGAAAGATGAGATCATGAAGCGCGCGCTTGGTTTAAAGGGACACTTGCCGGATCTAGCGCGTCAGTAAGTGCAAAGCGAACTTCAAATACACAAAAGGCTGGTTAATCCAGCCTTTGTTTTATCAACATCTTGCTAAGCATATGCGCATCGGAGTTTCATTATTTCTTGATTGATCTCTTTGACCGCTCGGAAATGGCGTTGCTCTGCTTTCTCCGGCAGTATTAACTTACCGTTATCAAACTCGAATCTACCGACCCCGTAAATATAAATTCTTCCTTTAAAAAGACGACTTATATGTTTAGCAATCATACTTGGTGTATAGCGCTTAAACAGTCTCATATTTACTTTCCTTTTATCTAACCTAGCCTAGGTATTCTACGTTCTGGACGCGAAAATTATTGTGACAGCAATAGTATTAAATACAGATGTAGGGTGTTGCGTCAGAGAATTGTGTTGTCTTAGACAATTTGACAGTGTCATCTCTTAAATAGCGTGAGGATTACCCCAAAAATAACCTCTCTAAAGGAACCCTTACGCCAATACACTCCTTTTTACGTGACGCATTAAGCAATAGTTTTGTTACAGAATTAAGAATAGAACGAAAACGGTTGTTTGCTAGTTGTTTCTATTAAGGTCGTGCCTCGCGCAACACACTTTGCGTTCTAACGATTAGAGGAAATGAAAGAGAAAAAGTTCCACGTAAAAAAAAGCCCGCTTCAGCGGGCGAATAGTCACAGATGCATTACACAAAAGTGGATAACTAACTGCATGAATGCTGTCACTCAGCTAGCTGACTCACTTTATATCGGTTAAGTGCTTGTTTGAAACTTAACCAACAAATTCAGCATATACGAGTTTTATCTTTGTGACTATTTATGTTTTATATGTGATTAAAAATTCTCATATCTATTTTTGTAGATATGATCGAGATCACGCAGTGATAGAAACACTACGTGTCATTGCATTGTTTTTAGACGATTAACGACAGATCTCAGCCACGGTCGGCTGGCACAATTGGATAAGATCTTGAATAGAAAGCGCCAGTCCAGCCATGCGATCGCCACTGCTGATCGTGACTTCCTGTTCTTCTAGTAAGCTAGGGTCGAACACGATTGGCATATGACGTTTGAGTAGCAGAGGAGTGACAGTACCAATTTTGTAACCAGTGATGGACTCAACATCGGCTTGATCAACACAAGTCATCCGGCGACATTTCAGTAACGAGCGCACTTTTTTGGGATCAACGCTACGATCACCTGGCGCACAGGCGAGTGCATATTGATTACCCATGTCTCGTAGCAAGATTGCTTTCACCATTTGAGAAGGGCGAATGCCGCGTTGGTGCGCGGCATCCTCAATGGTGGTTGCTGGTCTTTGATGCGGTAACAGACGAAACGGAATGTGTTGGTCTGTGAGAAATTGCATCAAAGGAGTATTGATTGTATTACTCATCATCAAGACTGTAAGGCAGTGATTCGATTGTCCATTCACACTCTGGTTGCGCAACCAAACGAAGACGAGTGTCTTCATCGAGATTATTAGGCAGTACGATCAGGCCAATCGCGTGATTGTCACTGAACTGGTAGTGATTTAATAAAGCACCTACTGAACGCCAGTTTTCACCTACGCTGCGTTCGAGCTCAATTGGTTCGTCACTGAATGGAGCAGAAGTTGCACCTTTTACGATATACATCGCACGTTTATTGGTACCGCGATACTTCGCTCGTGCTACCGTTTCTTGTCCCGTGTAGCAGCCCTTTGTGAAGCTTATGCCTCCTAAAGCTTGCACGTTGAGTGCTTGTGGAATGTGAGCATTCTGTGCGGATGCAGAGACAAATGGTAAACCTGCCTCAATATCGAAACGATTCCAAAGCTCATTTGTCGTAAAGACAGCGTCGGTAGTTTCAACGATTTGCTGTGCTTCTGGCGCACTTAATATCAGTAACCAGCGATCTTGTGCAACTTGCACTGCTGTGCCACCGTCAACTGGGCGAACGCTGCCAGTTGTCTTGCTCATTGTTGAAATGAATTCATCGGCTTTGACGCCAGCGACACCTAAGATAACGTCATCAGAAGCTTCAATCGTTACTTTAGAGAAAATGGCGTATTTCTTTATTTCACTAAGTTCTACGTCAATCGCCGATTTTGGTTGGATCATGCCGTAGCCATCATGATGATGGAAAAGGCGGAACACGCTCCACACTTTGCCTTTCGCATCACAATGTGCGCCCAGTGTTGATTGGTCTTGTTCTAAAGAAACAACATCGCAGGTAACCTGACCTTGTAAGTATGATTTTTTATCGTCACCGATCATGGTGATCATGCCGAAGTTATCCAGCAGTGAGATAGATAACTCTGGAAGTGCGTCTTGAGTTGAGAGAGGTAATGCTGAAAAACGAGTTTGCCATTCCATAATTACAATGCCTTTTGAAGATATTTTTCCGCTATGTTATACCCAAATAACCTTGAGATACTAGGGGAGCGATTTACGAATCAACATTTGTCTGCTTTCACTATCGTATTGTGACCCGCACACTAGTGACGTAGCACATCCCTTGTTACACTCCGCACTAACAACAAGACATCTATGAAGGAATAGTGAATGTACACTCCGGAAGAAAAAGCGCGTATTAAATGGGCTTGTCGTCGAGGCATGCTTGAGCTTGACGTAGTAATTATGCCGTTTTTTGAAGAGTGCTTTGATACTCTGAGTGAACAAGAGCAGCGTGACTTTGTTTCTTTACTTGAATGCGATGATCCTGATCTGTTTACTTGGGTAATGGGGCATGGCCGTAGCGAAAATTTAGGTCATGCAGCAATGGTTGATAAAATTGTCGCCCATAACCTCAGCAAAGTTCGTTAATTTTACTGCTTCTCCCTCTCTGACTGCCCGAGTCCTCAATGTTGTACTTTTCTTATTGATGACTTGGGCTGTTATCTTCTCTAGCATTCCGCTCGTATTATCGACTTATTTGTTATTACTGATTGTTAAGGCTCTCTCAAGCCAAGGCCTTGTTCAACCTACAAGTCATGGGCATTGGTATGTGCACTGCGATGGCTCGGTTAGGTTTGATGCCCTTGAGTATGGCGAATACTCGGAAGATATTGAGTCCGAAAAGGGTCATTTACAGCGAGTCGATACATCGGCATCACCATTCAAGATAACATTCCAATTGCAATCTGGCCGTAGTGTTACGATTTGGCGTGATAGCTGTGACGATGAGCAGTATCGTCAACTATCTTTGGTATTACGCCAATGGGAAATGAAACAGGGAGCTAATGCTCCCTGCTGATGTAATAGTTTACTTGGTAGAGTTAAAGCTGTTTAGCTGGAACCAAAATCGTTGGTCCGCTGTTTTCCAGTTGGTTCGGATAATCAAGCGTGTAGTGCAAACCTCGACTCTCTTTACGCTGCATCGCACAACGAACCATCAACTCTGCTACTTGTAAAAGGTTACGCAGTTCTAATAAGTTGTTCGACACTCGGAAATTGCTGTAGTACTCGTGTGTTTCTTGTTGCAACAGTTGGATGCGGCGTAAGGCGCGCTCTAAACGCTTGTCAGTTCGCACAATGCCCATGTAGTCCCACATAAACAGACGAAGCTCGTGCCAGTTGTGCTGAATGATCACTTCTTCATCACTATTGGTTACTTTGCTTTCATCCCAACATGGCACCTGTGAAGGTAGCTCAACGTTAGTGTGATGTTTTAGAATATCTTTTGCCGCAGACCAAGCATAAACCACGCATTCGAGAAGTGAGTTTGATGCCATGCGGTTAGCACCATGCAGCCCGGTGTAGCTAACTTCACCAATCGCATACAAATTTTTCAGATCGGTGCAGCCATTTCTATCCACCATGACACCGCCACAAGTGTAGTGTGCAGCAGGTACGATTGGGATTGGCTCTTTAGTCATGTCAATGCCCAAGTCCATCAAACGTGAATAAATGGTTGGGAAGTGTTTCGTAATAAAGTCAGCAGGCTTATGACTGATGTCGAGATACATACAGTCGGCGCCTAAACGCTTCATTTCGAAGTCGATAGCACGAGCCACGACGTCACGCGGAGCAAGCTCTTTACGTTCATCGAAATCCGGCATAAAGCGAGAACCATCTGGACGGCGCAGGTAAGCACCTTCGCCACGCAACGCTTCAGTCAGCAAGAAGTTACGTGCTTCTGGGTGATATAAACACGTAGGGTGGAACTGGTTAAATTCCATATTCGCTACACGACACCCTGCACGCCAAGCTATCGCAATACCATCACCAGACGACACATCTGGGTTAGAGGTGTATTGATAAACCTTTGAAGCACCACCTGTAGCGAGAACCACAAATTTGGCTCGCACGGTTTCGACATGCTCTTCGTTGCGGTTCCAAATATAAGCACCGATAACTTTGTTTTTATCACCGCCAATTTTGTCTTCGGTGATTAAGTCCAGAGCATTATGACGTTCGAGAACATGAATGTTTGGATGATTATGAGCGTTATCTTGCAGGGAGGTTTGCATCGCCATACCTGTCGCATCTGCCGCGTGAAGAATACGACGACGGCTATGACCACCTTCACGAGTTAAGTGGTAGCGAGGTTCATCGTCAGAGTCATCTTCTTCACGATCAAATGGTACACCACCGTCAATCAACCACTGTACACACTCTTTTGAATGCTCAGCAATGAACCTTACGGTCTCCTCATCGCAAATACCATCCCCGGCGATTTGCGTGTCTTCAACGTGTGAATCAATGGTGTCTGACTCATCAAATACGGCAGCGATACCGCCTTGAGCATAGTAGGTCGCCCCTTCGCTGCGTGGTCCTTTACTCAGCACCATCACCTTACAGTGGTTAGCAACGCGCAAAGCCAACGACAAACCTGCCGCGCCACTCCCTACCACTAATACATCACACTCATGTTCACGATTTGTGTTCATATAACTTTTATAATCCCAAGCTAAGGTAACAAAGTTACCTTGTGTATTATTTGCACACCATGTGCATTCCATTATCGCGACATCTGTCGCTAAGGGCTAAGTTGGGAGACCTATCGACGTCCGTGTTACGGCGGTGACTGAGCCACTCTTCTTTTTCATGCAGAGCATGAGCATGCTTCCTAAGTTATAATTTGTAACGCGGTGTTCAGATAGCCATTAGCCATGCAAATGAAAAGTAATAGTTTGTCAATGCCATTGCTTTTCCATGCCCGACCCAGCACAATCTGGGACAGAGATCATTCATTATACCCATTTCCCTCCAAGATGCTCGCTTGTCAAACTTAGACTAAAGTCAGGCAGCGGTGGTCATTTGGGTACAGACATCACACTGTGAAAAAACAATGACAAAAAACTTGAGAAACCATGGAACTTTCTCATTCACGTTAGGGTCACAATAGTGCTCAAGTAAGCAGTGGTGTCAATACTACGTTTTGCATAATTAGTACCCATATCTGAGAAGAGTAGGGGCATAACAAATAGGAGTATCCGCTCGAATGAACGAGCAGCTGACCGATCAAGTATTGATTGAGCGAGTTCAGAATGGCGATAAGCAAGCATTCAACCTGTTGGTAACAAAGTACCAGAATAAGGTATGTAATCTTATTTCCAGATACGTTAGTAATCCTGGCGATGTACCAGATGTAGCACAAGAAGCGTTTATTAAAGCTTACCGAGCTATCCCTAGCTTTCGTGGGGAAAGTGCGTTTTATACGTGGCTGTATCGCATTGCAGTGAATACTGCGAAAAATCACATTGTTGCTCAAGGGCGTAGACCTCCAGCGACAGATGTCGATGCTGAAGATGCTGAATTTTACGAAACAGGTAGTGCACTTAAAGAAATATCGAACCCTGAGAACTTAACGTTGTCCAAAGAATTGCAACGGGTGGTGTTCAGTGCAATCGAAGCTTTACCTGAAGATTTAAAAACCGCAATGACATTACGAGAGCTCGATGGCTTGAGTTATGAAGAAATTGCAGAAGTGATGGATTGCCCGGTAGGAACGGTACGATCGCGTATCTTCCGTGCTCGTGAGGCGGTGGAAAAGAAAATCAGACCTCTTTTGCAACGCTAGTACAAGTAATAACTATGGTGAAAATAATGGCTGACAAAGAAAAACTTTCAGCTCTCATGGATGGAGAATTGGTCGATAAGGCTTTAATTCAAGAGTTAGAGCAAGACCAAGAGAGCCGTGATGCTTGGCAGAACTATCACCTGATTGGTGATGTGATGCGAGGCGAAGCGCCAGCAAAACCTGAGTGGAATATTGCTGAAAGCGTGGCGTTAGCGTTAGAAGATGAACCTGCACACCGTGCGTTTGATTCGCACAGTGCAAATGTTATCTCAATTGCGGATACGCCAAAAGAGTCGCAACCAGAACCGCAAAAAGCAAAACGTCACTTGCCAGGTTGGTTGACGCAGTTTGGTCAAGTTGCTGTTGCTGCATGTGTATCGCTTGTTGTTATTTTAGGTGTACAGCAGTACGGTGGTAGCGATTCAATGTCGCCGCAAGCAGATCAATTACCTGTATTGCAGACGGTTCCGTTTGCTGGCAGCGCAGAACCAGTGAGTTTGACTCGTGAGTCTGTAGAACGTTCTGTAGGCGAGGCAAATATGCAAGAGCAGCGCAAGCGTGTTCATGCTATGCTGCGAGACTACGAATTACAGTTACGAATTAACAGTGATGCATCTCAACAAGATGCAAATCTGAATCCGGATATTGAATGAAAAAATTTCTGATCAGCGCTTGCGCTCTGTTCAGTATGATGTCTTCTCAAGCCTTTGCTGGTGACAAGCCAGCGGAGGCTTTATTGCATCAAATGAGCGAGGCGAGTAAGAATTTAAGTTACGAACTCTCTTATATCCTTATCAAAAAGAACAGCATTGAGCCGTTGCTGTATCGTCATGCCACGCATGGTGACGATCAATATGCTCACCTTGTCTACTTAAGTGGCCCCGTGCGTGAAGTGATTCGTCGCGGAACTGAAGTAAGTTACATCGAAACGGGTTTAGAACCGTTCACCATCGAGTCAGGTAAAATGGTCGCTCCGACTATGCCGATGCTCAACACCAATATCGATGAGCTAAACTTGTATTACGACTATGTAAAAGTGGGTAGAGCTCGTGAAGCTGGTGTGGCAACACAAGTGCTGCGTATTGTTCCTAAAGACGGTCTGCGCTATTCATACGTACTATGGATCGATGAGAAGAGTAAATTGCCGTTACGTGCCGACCTTGTGGACCGCGATGGTGAGATGCTTGAACAATATCGCACTATTTCTTACACGGTAAACCCAAAAATCGCAGAGTTAATGAGTGGCCTGCAAGATGTTCAATTACCTGCTGTTCTCACCATGCCAAAAGGCGATATTGGGACCAGTAATTGGCAGGTTGGTTGGATCCCTGAGGGTTTCGAGCCGAACGAGCTCAACCGCTATCGAATGGCCGTTACTAATCAAATGGTGGAGAGCCAGCTGTATTCTGATGGTCTGTTTAGCTTCTCTGTTTACGTAGCAAACAAAGATGAGCATTCGTTAAAAGGGCAGTTGGTTCGCCAAGGCAGAAGAACGCTACACAGTTTTGTGAGCGGTCAACATGAAATCTCTGTTGTAGGAGACATTCCACCGACCACAGCACAGCGTATCGCCCAATCTGTCACATTTAATGTAACAAAGAGTAAATAACAATGATGACCGCGTTGGCTACCGTGACAGACGTGCATCGTCGCGGCAAGCAATTCGAAATTGATTTAAGTTGCGAACAGCAGACCAGTTGCAGTAGTTGCTCTTCACAGAAAAGCTGTGGAACGGGCGTTGTTACTAAAGCCATTGGTAACAAGAGTTTATCTTGGCACCTGCGCACGGATAAATCGGTGAAAATAGGTCAAGTCGTCGAGATTGGTTTTCCTGAGTCAAGCCTAATAAAATCAGCAATGGCGGTTTATTTACTGCCATTGTTTGGTTTGATTATCGGTGCGATGTTTGGTCACTTCCTATTAGCGCCGCTGACAGCCGGCGGGGAAGGCATCATCATATTGGCATCGGTATTGTTTGCCGCTGGTGGAATGTGGATCGCAAAACGTGTTTCTCGTCCGTTAGAAGATGAATCCAAGCGCCAAGTTACCCTCGTTCGGGTACTTGGAGAGCCAATCCAGTAAGTGCTGTCCCCCTCCACTAAAGGTTATTTGGGTATGTACTTTAAATTACGTGCGCCCGTTAACGAAATTCGGTAGAATCTGCCAACTTGATTGAAATGCCGTCAGTAGATGGCGTTTCTTACTGTCCCTATTTGTAAAGAGTTAGTCACCCTAAATCTATGAAGCACATTCGTAACTTTTCGATTATCGCCCACATCGACCATGGTAAGTCGACCCTATCAGACCGTCTAATCCAAGTTTGTGGCGGGTTAACCGATCGTGAAATGGCCGCACAGGTTCTGGATTCTATGGATCTTGAACGTGAGCGTGGCATCACCATCAAATCTCAGAGTGTGACGCTAAACTACACCGCTAAAGACGGTGAGACGTATCAGCTGAACTTCATCGATACTCCGGGGCACGTTGACTTTGCATATGAAGTATCACGTTCTCTAGCGGCTTGTGAAGGTGCGCTATTGGTTGTGGATGCGGGTCAAGGTGTTGAAGCTCAAACACTGGCTAACTGTTACACCGCGATCGAAATGGATCTAGAGGTTGTGCCAATCTTGAACAAGATTGACCTACCAGCAGCCGATCCTGAGCGTGTAGCGGAAGAAATTGAAGAAATCGTTGGTATCGATGCAATGGAAGCAACCCGCTGTTCTGCGAAGACAGGCATCGGTGTTGATGACGTTCTAGAGAACATTGTGTCAGCGATCCCTGCACCGGAAGGTGATCCAGATGCGCCACTACAAGCGCTGATCATTGACTCATGGTTTGATAACTACCTTGGCGTTGTTTCTCTAGTGCGTATTAAAAACGGCGAACTGAAGAAGAACGATAAGATCAAAGTGATGAGTACGGGCCAAGTTTGGGGTGTGGACCGCCTTGGTATCTTTACGCCAAAACAAGTGGATACCGATACCCTTCGTACTGGTGAAGTAGGTTGGGTTGTTTGTGGTATCAAAGACATTCTTGGTGCCCCTGTTGGTGATACGCTGACTCTAGCGAAGAATGGTTGTGATAAACCGCTACCAGGCTTTAAGAAAGTTAAACCTCAGGTTTACGCAGGTCTGTTCCCAGTATCTTCTGACGATTACGAGAACTTCCGTGACGCACTAGGCAAACTAAGCCTTAACGACGCATCGCTATTCTACGAGCCAGAAAACTCTGCGGCACTTGGCTTTGGTTTCCGTTGTGGTTTCCTTGGCATGTTGCACATGGAAATCATCCAAGAGCGTCTAGAGCGTGAATACGACTTGGATCTTATCACCACAGCACCAACGGTAGTTTACGAAGTTGAGAAGACGGATGGCGATCTGCTGTATGTTGATAGCCCAGCAAAACTACCAGCGATCAATGACATTGAAGAAATTCGTGAACCGATTGCGCGTTGTAATATCCTTGTGCCTTCAGAGTACCTAGGTAACGTAATCACCCTGTGTGTTGAAAAGCGAGGCAGTCAAGTTGATATGGTTTACCACGGTAACCAAGTCGCTGTGACTTACGATATTCCAATGGCCGAAGTGGTACTGGATTTCTTCGACCGTCTGAAATCAACATCACGCGGTTACGCATCTTTGGATTACAACTTCCAGCGTTTTGAAGCTTCGAACATGGTACGTGTAGACGTTCTTCTTAACGGTGACACTGTTGATGCATTGGCGATGATCACACACAAAGATCAGTCTCAGACTCGCGGTCGTCAGTTGGTAGAGAAGATGAAAGAATTCATCCCTCGCCAAATGTTTGATATCGCAATCCAAGCGGCAATTGGTAACCACATTATCGCTCGTTCAACGGTAAAACAGTTGCGTAAGAACGTTATTGCGAAATGTTACGGCGGTGACGTAAGTCGTAAGAAGAAACTTCTGAAGAAACAGAAAGAAGGTAAGAAACGCATGAAGCAGATCGGTAACGTTGAGCTGCCTCAAGAAGCGTTCCTAGCCATCCTTCACGTAGGTAAAGACTAAAGTTGAACTTTGTCTCACACTTGTCGGTCTTAAGACGTTAGATATTAAAATAAGTGAAAGGGTTTCGGCTCTTTCACTTTCGTATTTTTAGATAAGGGAATTTAATGGCGAATACATTCTCACTGATGTTGGTTATTGCGACTTTGGTAACTGGCGTGGTTTGGCTATTGGAAAAGCTGGTTTTCGCGAAAAAGCGTCAGGAAAAACTGGCTGAGATTCAAGCTCAGACGTCTAATGGTTTGGATGCAGTGACCTTGCAAAAAGTTGAGCGTCAGCCTTGGTGGGTTGAAAATAGCGTCTCTATTTTTCCTGTGATCGCGTTCGTTTTAGTATTACGTTCTTTTATCTACGAACCATTTCAAATCCCATCAGGCTCAATGATGCCTACCTTGCTGGTTGGCGATTTCATTTTAGTTGAGAAGTACGCGTACGGTCTAAAAGACCCAGTATGGCGTACTCAGCTAGTGGAAACTGGTAAGCCTGAGCGTGGTGATATCGTGGTATTCAAATACCCACCACAACCAAGTGTGGACTACATTAAGCGTGTAGTTGGTTTACCTGGTGATATCGTGCGTTATTCAGGTGATAAGCAGCTTTGCGTGCAAAGCCAAGGCGAATCGGCGTGTAAGCCAGTTAAACTGAGCAACGTTGAAGAAAGTCAGTTTAGCTCGAACGGTATTCCAATGATCCAACTGGATGAGAAATTGGGTAACGTTGAGCACAATATTTTGGTTAACCCTCTTGTGCGTAACCGCGTGGAGCAATATTTCCCACGCAGCGGCACGACAGAGTGGGTTGTACCACAAGGTCAGTACTTTGTGATGGGTGATAACCGTGACAACAGTGCTGACAGCCGTTACTGGGGCTTCGTTCCTGAAGCAAACTTAGTCGGCAAAGCTGTCGCCATTTGGATCAGCTTCGAGTTTGATCGTGGCGCAGATAGCGTTCTACCTTCATGGATTCCAACTGGTGTGCGTTTTAACCGCATCGGTGGTATTCACTAACCATTTTATATCGAGAGAGTATGAATTCTCCAATTGATAAACTAGAGAGAAAGCTCGGCTACCAGTTTCAAGATGCCGGGCTTATCAACTTGGCGCTGACTCACCGCAGCGCCAACAGTAAGCATAATGAACGTCTTGAGTTTCTGGGCGATTCAATTTTAAGTTTTGTCATCGCTGATGATCTGTACCATCGTTTCCCGAAAGTGAACGAGGGTGACATGAGCCGTATGCGTGCTACTTTGGTTCGTGGACATACATTGGCGGAACTGGGTCGTGAATTCGATCTAGGAGATTATTTAAAATTAGGTCCAGGTGAATTGAAGAGTGGCGGTTTCCGCCGAGACTCTATTTTAGCCGATGCGGTTGAAGCCATTATTGGCGCAATTTACCTAGACAGCGATCTTGAAGTCGTGCGAGGCATTGTACTGAGTTGGTACAACTCACGCCTTGAAGCCATTAAACCTGGCGTCTCACAAAAAGATCCGAAAACTCGCCTACAAGAGTTCCTACAAGGCAGAAGAAAACCGCTGCCTGTGTACACAGTGACTAATATTAAAGGTGAAGCGCACAACCAAGAGTTTACGGTTGAGTGTGAAGTAGCAGGTGTGGATAAGCCTGTAATCGGTAAAGGCACCAGCCGCCGCAAGGCAGAACAAGCGGCTGCTGAAACAGCACTTGAGCAATTAACAAATGGCTGATAACGAATTCGATATCGATGCGTTTTTCGCATCACAAGGTGAGCCAAGCTCGCCAGAAAACCAACACTGTGGCTTTATTGCTATTGTTGGTCGTCCAAACGTAGGTAAGTCGACACTTTTGAACAAGATTTTGGGTCAGAAGATTTCGATCACCTCTCGTAAGCCGCAAACGACACGCCACCGTATTATGGGTGTGGATACGGACGGCGATTACCAAGCGATTTACGTCGACACGCCTGGACTTCACATTGAAGAAAAGCGTGCGATCAACCGTTTGATGAACCGTGCAGCTAACTCGTCATTGAGTGATGTAAACCTTGTGTTCTTCTTAGTCGATGGTACGCATTGGACTAAAGACGATGAGATGGTGCTGACCAAACTTCAAAAATCGAACTTCCCAGTTGTGCTTTGTGTAAACAAGGTCGACAACGTACAAGATCGTAACGACGTGATGCTACACATGGCGGAGATGTCGAAGAAGATGGACTTCGTGGATGTTGTGCCAATCTCTGCCAAGCAAGGTAAGAACATTGACGTACTGCGTAAGCACGTGCGTAATCACTTACCTAAAGCAACGCATCACTTCCCAGAAGAATACGTGACTGACCGTTCTCAGCGTTTTATGGCGTCTGAGATTGTGCGTGAAAAGCTGATGCGCTTTACTGGTGAAGAGCTGCCATACTCAGTAACGGTTGAAATTGAACGTTTTGATTACAACCCCGAAACCGACGGTTTCCACATCAATGCCTTGATTCTTGTTGAGCGTAATGGTCAGAAGAAAATGGTGATTGGCAAAGGCGGCGAGAAGATTAAAACCATTGGTCGCGAAGCGCGTTTGGATATGGAAGAATTGTTCGGTCGTAAAGTTTACCTAGAAACCTGGGTAAAAGTGAAATCTGGCTGGGCAGACGACGAACGAGCGTTGCGATCGTTGGGTTATATAGACGATTTATAATCTTGGCTGCGAAGGTGCTTCGCTCCAACATCGATGAAAAATCAGTATCGATTAAAATAAGGAGCCGCTCGGCTCCTTATTTTTTATTTCACACTTTTTAGGCACAATGACTTAGATGAGTAATCTGTCTTCCGAAGGTTTACAGCGCTGTTTTGTATTGCACCGACGCCCTTACAGTGAATCGAGCTTAATCCTTGATGTATTTAGTGAGGAATATGGCCGAATGACTTTAATGGCCAAAGGCGCGCGCAGTAAGCGTTCGAACTTAAAAGGCGCATTGCAACCTTTTACCCCGCTATTACTTAAATGGTCGGGGAAAGGCTCAATGAAAACTTTGCGTCAAGCCGAGCCGATAAGTCTAGGTTTGCCGTTAACGGGCATTAATCTCTACTCAGCCATGTACGTCAATGAACTGATTGGCCGTATTTTGATGGCTGAAGTGCCGATGCCAGCACTATTTCATGATTATTTGCATGCGTTAACCGAGTTGGCGCACAACGAGAACCCTGAGCCTGCACTGCGTCGTTTTGAGTTAGCCTTGCTGTCTGCGATGGGGTATGGCGTGGATTTTTTGCATTGTGCAGGTACCGGCGAGCCCGTCGATCCAGAAATGACCTATCGTTACCGGGAACAGAAAGGGTTTATTGCTTCGGTTAGGCGCGATAACCTCACTTTTTTAGGGAATGAACTGATTGCTATCAGTGAGCGGCGGTTCGTCACTAAAGAGCAGCTAAAAGCGGCAAAACGCTTTACACGTATAGCCTTAAAGCCGTATCTTGGCGGCAAACCTTTAAAAAGTCGTGAATTTTTCATTCAGACCCCCAGAGCACGGAGTAACGGAAAATGAGCTCAATTTATTTAGGCGTCAATATCGACCATATTGCCACTCTACGTAATGCACGTGGTACAAAATACCCGGATCCTGTTCACGCTGCTGAAATTGCAGAGCGTGCAGGCGCGGACGGTATCACTATCCACTTACGTGAAGACCGTCGCCATATTTTGGATCGTGATGTACGTATTCTGCGTGAAACCATTCAAACGCGTATGAATCTAGAGATGGCAGTGACGGACGAAATGGTTGAGATTGCGCTGCAAACTAAGCCAGAGTTTGTGTGTCTAGTGCCTGAAAAGCGTGAAGAACTGACGACGGAAGGTGGCTTAGATGTTGTAGGGCAGCTTGAAAAAATTAAAGCTGCGACGAAAAAGCTGACAGATGCCGGCATTAAAGTTTCGCTCTTTATTGATGCTGACCGTCAACAGATTGAAGCTGCGAAAAAGTGTGGCGCTCCGTTTATTGAGCTACATACTGGCCACTATGCAGATGCGACGACAGAAGACGAACAGCAAGCTGAACTGAAGAAGATTGCTGCTGGTGCGAGTTATGCACATGACCTAGGTATTATTGTTAATGCCGGGCATGGCCTGACTTATCACAATGTCGCACCAATTGCTGCATTACCAGAAATTTACGAACTCAACATTGGTCACTCAATCATTGGTCGCGCAGTATTTGATGGTTTAAATAAAGCGGTTGCTGACATGAAAGCACTGATGATTGAGGCTCGCCAGTCATAGGGCTATCTAGATGGCGATTATAGGGTTAGGGACCGACATTGCAGAAATTGAGCGTATTGAAAAAGCGTTAGCTCGTAGTGGTGAACCTTTTGCTCAGCGGATTCTTTCAGAAGAAGAAATGGCCAAATTCTCACAGCTTAAGCTGCAAGGGCGTTATCTTGCTAAGCGCTTTGCTGTTAAAGAAGCGGCCTCAAAAGCATTGGGTACAGGGATCGCAAAAGGGGTCACGTTTCACGACTTTTCCATCTCGAACGATGAGCTTGGAAAACCAGTGCTCGCATTGACGGGCACAGCCAAGCAAATAGCGGATGCGATGGGCGTTAACCACATTCACCTGTCCATTTCCGATGAGCGTCATTACGCTGTGGCGACGGTCATTTTTGAATCCTAGCTTGTAAGTCTCAAACAAAATACTAAAAAGCCAGAGCATTTGCTCTGGCTTTTGTTTCTCTTCAATAGATCACTGTTCAAGGTATAACTTTGCGGTTGTTGTTACTTTAATCATTTCATCTTGCAGCTCGAACATTTCAGGCTCAACTTCCTCAAGACTGATCCCTGAGCGCAGTGCTTGCTCAAGCGTCGCACAGAGTGATTTCAGCCTTGGAACGCCACAATATGAACTACTGCCGTGCAGCTTATGGATGACATGAATTAGGTCGTCACGAGAGATATCTTCTTGCTCCAGAGCTTGGTCAACAACTGCTTCTACTTCAGGGATGAACTCAATCAACATGCGCAGCATATCTTTGGCGAGATCCTCTTTATTCGCGCTCTGTTTCAAGGCTGCTTGCCAATCAATAATCACATCCTGCTGAGGCGAAGAAACGGATTGTGGTGCGCTTCCTTCAGGTTCATCAACGTATGAAGGGGCGACTTTGCCAATGCTCTCTGTACAAGCATTTGGGTTCCAGTGAACCAAAACCTGTTGTAGCACATGCTCTTCAATAGGTTTGGTCAAGTAGTCATCCATTCCTGCCGAGAGCAAGCGGTCTCGTTCCCCTGCCATGGCATGTGCCGTTACCGCAATCACTGGCGTGTCTTTATTTAGCTCCAACTCTTTAATGTGCTTACAAGCGGTCACCCCATCCATTTGTGGCATTTGAATATCCATGAAGATTAAATCGTACTTTTTCTCTGTCGCCAGGTTCACCGCTTGCTGGCCATTGCTACAGGCGGTGACGGTTTCTACTCGTTCGCGGAGCAGTGCAGAGATCAGCTTCAAGTTTGCAGGGTTGTCATCCACTGCTAGTACAGTGAGAGGTAAACGGTCCCCTTCGCTTGGCGTAATTGGAGCGCTTAATACCGGTGGCGATTCTACATGTTCGCTAATCAGGCTTTGTAGCAACTTACGGCGAGACAATGGTTTCGTCAGGCACTGGACGTGATGCTCTGTCATTATTTGGTCCGCAAGCGCCAATTCGGTACTCGGTGTCCCTAGGAGAACACTCGGAGCCATGCGTTTCGCTTGTTCTATCCAAGGTGTAATAACTTCCACATCGTGAGTCTGGTTGGCCGCTAAATTCAACAGTACATAATCATATTGTTCTTCGTTGTTTGGTAGCGAAGAGCGGTAGGTTACTAAAATACCCTCCTGACTTAGAATCTGTTGGGTTACGGACGCGGCTTGCATGTTTGGTTCAATCAGCAGTAACTGCTTCCCAGTCAGAAGTTCCACTTCAATCAGTTCGCTCATTGGCATCTCGGTTGAGTGCAAGCGCACCGTAAACCAGAAGGTTGAACCTTGGTGTAGACGGCTGGTTAAACTGATTTCGCCGCCCATCTGGCTCACCAGTTTCTGAGTGATAACCAGACCAAGACCAGTACCGCCGTAACGACGTGAAATACTTGCATCTGCTTGGCTAAAGGCTTGGAACAACTGCGCTTGCTGACGCTCAGAGATACCAATACCGGTATCACGCACCATGAATTGCAGTTCGACGGAGTCTCCTGATTGAGAGCGCATTTCTACGCTAACATCAATGTTGCCTCGCTCGGTAAACTTGATTGAGTTACCGACTAAGTTCGTCAAAATTTGCTGGATACGTAGTGGATCCCCAACTAAACCTGGTGGAATTTTAGGGTCCACTTTTAGGGTGATTTCTAACCCTTTCTCATGTGCACTTGTGGCTTGTAGGTTAATTACCTCTTCTAAACTTTCTCGGAAATCAAAAGGAATGTTTTCGAGTGCCAGCTTACCCGCTTCAAGTTTCGAGAAGTCGAGAATGTCATTGATGATATTCAGCAGGTTGTTCGCCGATTTCTCAATCGTCTGTAGGTAATCCGTTTGGCTGTTAGAAAGCTGCGTTTTAAGCATTTGACGAGTAAAGCCAATCACCCCATTGAGCGGAGTACGCAGCTCGTGCGACATGTTCGCCAAGAACTCTGACTTAACCCTGGCCGCTTCTTGCGCGCGTTTCTTCGCGATATCCAACTCAACGTTCTGAATTTCTAGCTGCTCAAGCGTTTCACGTAAGTCGGACGTGGCTTGGTCTATACTGTGCTGCATCTCCACGTGATATTCTGATAACGATACCGCCATGGCGTTGATGCCATTTTTTAGCTGGTCTAACTCACCGTGCATTTTGCCTTCGATACGCACATCCAGATGACCACGGCGAATGCGGTCAACGACATTCTTCATGTGGGTGATAGGTTGGGTCACATCGTGCATTAGACGTGAAGCAAACACACTTGCTAAGCCAAGACCGAGAACCAGAACTAAAAAAGCAGAGAAGACTTCTTGATACTGTTGCAGCCTCAAGGAGGAGAGATCTAACTCGACGGCGATGTAACCAATCGCTTTTGTGCCTTGGCTTTCGTTCGACAACTCCGCTAAGTAGTGACCTTCTGACAAAATGGGGACACGCAATATCAGTGAGTTTTCGTAGATTTCCGAATTACCCAGTTGCGGGATCGGTTTATCTTTGGGAAACATCAAGGCTTCAAAATTAGGATGAAAGTTAGAGGTTACAAAGAGCTCATGATGTTCATCAAATACCGCGATACTACGAACCAGTTTGGAGTTTTTACGGTGCGCGTAGCTTATCAAGCGACGTACCGCCTCTCGGCTTTCTGATAGTAGATGAGTTTCACTGGCAATCGCCAGCGGCTCAATAATGCTGTTACCAGTGGTGATAACTTGTTTCTCAAGGTCTTGGTAGCGGTTAAATGAGAAAAAGCCGCTCAGTAATAAACCAATAATGAGAGTGGGAGCGAGAGTTAGTGTAATTACACGTGCTCGTAAGCCATATCTGGTCATGTTATCTAATTACATCGGAGTCTGGATATGGGAAAATAACGCATTATTTCTCAAGCGCACGATAAAGCCTTGAGCAAAGAAGTGACGTCACCGAATAAACGGTAAGCATAATCAAGTCACTCGAATCACACAACGGCTGCAATCAAGAATAGTGAAGCCGAAGAGCAATTACACATAAATCAGGCATAGAGCATGGCACGCATCTTTCAACCGAAAAAGAAAACCCAACTCAATACTCGGCACCAAGCAGTGCAAGTAGAGCGTTTAGATCACCACGGCGCAGGCATTGCTTACCTCAAAAAGAAGCCATTGTTTATTGATGGAGCACTGCCAGGTGAGGAGGTGGTCACTCAATTGGTGGAAGAAAAGAGCAAATACGCTCGCGGTAAGTTGATTAAAATCCTTAAGCCGAGTGAAGCTCGTGTGGAGCCATTTTGCCCACATTATCATGAGTGCGGTGGCTGTGATTTGCAGCATCTAGATTATGACCAACAATTGACGTACAAACAGCAAACGTTGCGTCAGCTAATGCGAAAATTTTCAGGCAGTGACATTGAACTAGATGCCCCGTTATTGGGATATTCGCAGGCCTACCGTCGCCGTGCGAGAGTGAGCTTGTTTGTTGATAAAAGAACACGTCAGCTACATTTTGGTTTCCGTAAAAAGCAGAGTAAGCAAATTGCGCAAGTGACCGATTGCCCAGTGCTGGCACCGGAACTGAATGTTTTGCTGCCAGAGATTTACTCAGCCCTAAAAGCGTTCAAAAAGCCGGAACAATTGGGTCATGTAGAGCTGGTACTTGGTGATAATGGTCCGTGTATTACGCTGCGCCACTTGAGCGCTCTGACAACGAGTGAAACTCAATCTCTAACGGAGTTGGCAAAACGTCATGGCGCATCGTTGTACTTAATGCCATCGACAGAACAATTAGACCTTATCGAAGGCGATATGCCTTTTTATCAAGAAGTTGGAGTGAAAATCCCTTTTGCACCAAATAACTTTATTCAAGTAAACCAAGGTGTAAACCAACAAATGGTCAAACAAGCGGTTGAGTGGTTAGACCCACAAAAGAGTGACCGAGTGTTAGATTTGTTCTGTGGTTTAGGCAACTTTAGTTTACCAGTTGCGAAATTAGCTAAGTACGTGGTTGGAGTAGAGGGTGTTGCAGAGATGGTAGAAAAAGCCACAAACAATGCATCTTTGAACCAAATCAATAACGCGCAATTTTATCACGCTAACCTTGAGCAAGATTTTGAAGGCCAAGCCTGGGCCGCAGAGCGGTTTGATAAAGTATTATTAGACCCGGCACGCGCGGGAGCGAGTGGGATCATCGATCAAGTTTCTGAGCTTGGCGCACAGCGTGTAGTTTATGTTTCTTGTAATCCTGCTACCCTTGCTAGGGATAGTCAAAGCTTGATAGAGCAAGGCTATAAATTAACGAAATTAGGTATGCTGGATATGTTCCCTCATACCAGTCATCTAGAATCGATGGCATTGTTTGAAAAGTCCTAACTTTAGGACTTTGACCCCTTATTTGTGGTGGGTGGTCATAAAGCCAGCGTGTACGCGCGGTAAAAAGAACTAACCTGGACGGTGTTAGTCAAACCACACGAATATAATAATTAGGATGATGAGATGGTTGCGGTAAGAAGCGCGCATTTAAACCAAGATGAACAGTTTGAACTCGAAAACTGGGTGGCTAGCCTAGGACAAGAGAAAAACACAGCCTCACGCTTAATCGAAGTATATCGAGATTGCCAGACGGTATTAGCTGATAACGAGCAAGCGGAGCTGTTGTTGTGGCGTGGACGAGAAATGATCGAAATTTTGATCACCTTGTCTATGGATCAAGCCACTTTAGTGGCTGCTCAACTGTTTCCTTTGGTTTCAAGTGGTGCTTTTAACAGAGAAATTCTGGAAGAGAAATACAGCAAAGAAATCATAAAATTAATCGACGGCGTTGAAGAAATGGCTGCTATTGGCCAACTCAACGTCAACATGGAAGGCAGTGCAGCGTCATCTCAGGTAGATAACGTACGCCGTATGCTGCTTGCCATGGTGGATGACTTCCGCTGCGTAGTTATCAAGCTCGCGGAACGAATTTGTAACCTTATTGAAGTTAAAAAAGCGCCAGATGAAGTTCGACGTGCGGCGGCAAAAGAGTGTGCCAACATCTATGCGCCGCTAGCAAACCGATTAGGCATCGGTCAGCTGAAATGGGAAATTGAAGATTACGCTTTCCGCTACCAACAACCGGAAACTTACAAACAAATTGCCAAACAGCTTTCTGAGAGACGCATCGTTCGTGAACAGTACATCAAAGACTTTGTTGAAGACCTCACGCACGAAATGGAAGTGTCGGGCATCAATGCCGAAGTGAGTGGTCGACCTAAGCACATCTACAGCATTTGGCGAAAAATGCAGAAAAAGAGTTTGGCCTTTGATGAGCTGTTTGATGTGCGAGCAGTGCGTATCATCGCAGACAAACTGCAAGATTGTTACGCGGCTTTAGGCGTAGTTCACACCAAATACAAGCATCTACCGAGCGAGTTTGATGACTACGTTGCTAACCCTAAACCAAACGGTTATCAATCGATCCATACAGTAATTCTAGGGCCAGAAGGCAAAACCATCGAGATCCAGATTCGTACCAAGCAAATGCATGAAGAGTCGGAACTGGGGGTTGCAGCGCACTGGAAATATAAAGAAGGGGCAAGCAGCCGAAGCGGTTATGATGAGAAGATCACGTGGCTGCGTAAGCTACTGGATTGGCAAGAAGAAATGTCTGACTCTGGCGAAATGCTCGATGAGCTGCGTAGCCAAGTCTTTGATGACCGTGTTTATGCCTTTACACCACGTGGTGATGTTGTCGATTTGCCAATGGGGGCAACGCCGCTAGATTTTGCCTATCACATTCACTCCGAAGTGGGACACCGTTGTATCGGTGCCAAAGTCGGAGGTCGTATTGTGCCGTTCACGCATAAATTACATATGGGTGACCAAGTCGAGATTATCACTCAGAAAGAACCTAACCCATCACGTGACTGGTTAAACCCATCATTAGGCTTCGTTCATTCTGGTCGTGCGCGTGCCAAAATTAACGCCTGGTTCCGAAAACAAAGCCGTGAGAAGAACCTCGAAGCAGGTCGTGAAATCCTTGAGCATGAGTTAGCCAAAATTGGCGCAACGTTAAAAGATGCAGAGCATTACGCCCTCAAGCGGTTTAACGTCAAAACACCAGATGAATTGTATGTTGGGGTAGGTAGCGGTGATTTGCGCATCAATCAAATCATTAACCATATCAACGCGTTAGTTAACAAGCCAACGGCAGAGGAAGAAGACCAGCAAGCACTGGAAAAACTGCAAGAAGCTGAGCATAAATCACCCGCGCAAAGCCGACCGAAAAAAGACGCAGTTGTAGTAGAAGGCGTCGATAACCTAATGACACATCTAGCACGTTGCTGTCAGCCAATTCCAGGTGACGATATCTCTGGTTACATAACGCAAGGTCGTGGGATTTCAGTACACCGTAGTGACTGTGAACAGTTAGAAGAACTGCGCCATCATGCGCCAGAGCGCATCATCGATACAGTCTGGGGCAGCGGCTTTGTGGGGTCATACATCCTCACCGTGCGTGTTGAAGCGATGGAGCGAGGTGGTCTACTCAAAGACATTACGACACTGTTCGCCAACGAAAAGATCAAAGTGACCAGTATGAAGAACCGAGTCGACTACAGACGTCAACTTGCCATCATGGACTTTGACCTAGAAGTCACCAATATTGAGGTGCTTTCGCGGGTTTCGAAGCGCGTGGAACAGATCAAGGATGTCATGACGGTGAAACGCCTCGGCTAAAACTCTCGTCATAGTTATCGTTGTAGCGTTGTTGACTGTACGCACTTGCTCCATCACATGGTGAACCATGCTCAGGAGTCGCGAAAATTTGTTGCCTTGTCAAAGTAACAATTACTTAGTGAAAGCTGCTGAGAAAATACAATGTGGAAGGTGAGTGGTTTTGGCTGCTCACCTTTTTCTTTAATAGAAAGGTTTAAAGGAACAAAAAATGAGTCATCCAATTGAACAGTTAGAACAAATCATGGCGAAGTTGCGTGACCCAGAAAACGGTTGCCCTTGGGACTTAAAACAAACCTTTGACACCATCGTTCCGCATACTATAGAAGAAACCTACGAAGTGGTGGACGCGATTCAAAATCGAGATTGGCCCAATCTAAAAGAAGAGCTAGGGGATTTGTTGTTTCAGGTGATTTTTTACAGTCAGCTAGCGAAAGAGCAAGAGCTGTTCGACTTTTCGGATGTCGTCGAAACCGTGAACGAAAAACTGACTCGTCGCCACCCGCATGTTTTTTCAGATGTTGAGTTTGAATCTGACGAGGAAATTAACGCGAACTGGGAAGCGGAAAAAGCAAAAGAAAAAGCCCTAGTAGGCAAAGCGGAAGAAAGTATCCTAGACTCAATACCAAACTCTTTGCCGGCACTTTCTCGTGCTACAAAAATTCAGAAAAAATGTGCAAAATTTGGGTTTGATTGGGATTCACTTGGCCCGGTTGTCGATAAAGTACGAGAAGAAATTGACGAAGTCATGGAAGAGGCACTGCAAGTTCAGCCCGATGAAGAGAAAGTTGAGTTGGAGCTCGGTGATTTGCTATTTGCGACTGTCAATTTGGCTCGCCACCTTGATAAAAACCCAGAAGTCGCACTAGGAAAAGCAAACGTAAAGTTTGCGCGACGTTTTAAACAAGTTGAAGGCAAGGTCCAGCAGTCAGGCAAAGTACTTACAGATTGTTCTTTATCAGAACTTGACCATTTTTGGGATGAAGTAAAACAAGAAGAATCGAGGCAGAGGTAAACTGGCAGAATACATAATATAAGGTCAGCTTGTTTGGTTACACGAAAACGGACTTTGGTTTGTCTTTGCTCACTTTGATTTGAAGCAAAAAATAAAAAATTACGGTGTGATAGATTTCACGTTGTGGCGGTAAGGAGCTTCTGGTATATTTATCTCCCGTCCAGAAGCACTCCATTTCCCTCATTCAACCAATTTCAGGTTAAACATGACGACAAATTACATTTTTGTTACTGGCGGGGTTGTATCCTCTCTAGGTAAAGGTATTGCAGCAGCATCTCTTGCGGCTATTCTAGAAGCTCGTGGTCTTAAAGTGACTATGATGAAGCTTGACCCTTACATCAACGTTGACCCGGGCACAATGAGCCCTACTCAGCACGGTGAAGTGTTCGTTACAGAAGATGGCGCAGAGACTGACCTTGACCTTGGTCACTACGAGCGTTTCATCCGTACCAAGATGACCAAGCGTAACAACTTCACTGCAGGTCGTGTTTATGCCGACGTACTTCGTAAAGAACGTCGTGGTGACTACCTAGGCGCAACTATTCAAGTTATCCCTCATATCACTAACGCAATCAAAGATCGCGTTATTGCAGGTTCTGAAGGCCATGATGTGGCTATCGTTGAAGTTGGCGGTACTGTTGGTGATATCGAATCACTACCATTTATGGAAGCGATTCGTCAGCTAGCTGTTGAGCTAGGCCGTGAGCGCGCAATGTTCATGCACCTAACACTTGTTCCTTACCTAGCGGCAGCGGGCGAAGTGAAAACTAAGCCGACGCAACACTCTGTAAAAGAACTTCTATCTATCGGTATTCAGCCAGACATCCTAGTTTGCCGTAGCGATCGCGTTATTCCTGCGAATGAGCGTAAAAAAATCGCACTGTTCTGTAATGTTCCAGAAAAAGCAGTAATTTCAATGAAGGATGTAGACTCTATCTACAAGATCCCTCAGTTGATTAAATCTCAAGGGCTAGATGACCTTGTGTGTGCTCGCTTTGGTATTACTGCTCCTGAAGCAGACCTTTCTGAATGGGAACAGGTTATCTACGAAGAAGCAAATCCTACTGGTGAAGTAACCATCGGTATGGTTGGTAAATACATTGAATTACCAGATGCATACAAATCTGTGAACGAAGCGCTTAAACACGCTGGCTTGAAAAACCGCCTAAGCGTCACAATTAAGTATGTAGACTCACAAGATATCGAAACAAAAGGCGTTGAACTTCTAGAAGGTTTGGACGCAATCCTAGTACCAGGTGGCTTCGGCGATCGTGGTATTGAAGGCAAGATCCGTGCGGCTCAATATGCACGTGAAAATAACGTGCCTTACCTAGGTATTTGTTTGGGTATGCAAGTTGCACTAATCGAATACGCGCGTAACGTTGCGGGTATGGAAGGTGCACATTCAACAGAATTTAACAAAGAGACTAAGTACCCTGTGGTAGGTTTGATCACAGAGTGGGTAGACGAATCAGGTAGCGTAGAAGAGCGTACTGAAAAGTCTGACCTAGGCGGTACGATGCGTCTTGGTTCACAGCTGTGTCACCTAGAGAAAGGGACTAAAGCTCGTGAACTGTACGGTAGCGCGACGATCCATGAACGTCACCGTCACCGTTACGAAGTGAATAACGTGCTTCGTCCGCAAATCGAAAAAGCAGGCCTAAAAGTATCAGGTCTATCTGCGGACAAGAAGTTAGTGGAAATGATTGAGAACCCAGCTCACCCATGGTTTGTAGCGGCTCAGTTCCACCCAGAATTCACCTCGACTCCTCGCGATGGACATCCATTGTTTGCAGGTTTTGTTAAGGCTGCGGGCCAAAACGCACGCGGCGAATTCGAGAAGTAAAAGGATACGGGCGGCGGCGAAGGTTGTGCTGCTGCCCTTTAAGATTGACATTTATATTTGAAACGAGAGGAAACATTAATGTCTAAGATCGTTAAAGTTCTAGGTCGTGAAATCATCGACTCACGTGGTAACCCAACTGTAGAAGCTGAAGTACACCTAGAAGGCGGTTTCGTAGGTATGGCGGCAGCTCCATCTGGCGCATCTACTGGTTCTCGCGAAGCTCTTGAGCTACGTGACGGTGACAAAGCACGTTTCCTAGGTAAAGGTGTTCTTAAAGCAGTTGAAGCTGTAAACGGCCCAATCGCTGAAGCTCTAGTTGGCAAAGACGCTAAAGACCAAGCTGCAATCGACGCAGTAATGATCGAACTAGACGGCACTGAAAACAAATCTAAATTCGGTGCTAACGCTATCCTAGCTGTTTCTCTAGCAAACGCTAAAGCTGCTGCTGCTGCGAAAGGCATGCCTCTATACGAGCACATCGCTGAGCTAAACGGCACTGCAGGTCAGTTCTCTATGCCTCTACCAATGATGAACATCATCAACGGTGGTGAGCACGCAGACAACAACGTTGACATCCAAGAGTTCATGATCCAACCAGTTGGCGCTAAGACTCTTAAAGAAGGTCTACGTATCGGTGCAGAAGTATTCCACAACCTAGCTAAAGTTCTTAAGTCTAAAGGCTACAGCACTGCAGTTGGTGATGAAGGTGGTTTCGCTCCTAACCTTAAATCTAACGCTGAAGCTCTAGAAGTTATCGCAGAAGCTGTTGCAGCTGCTGGTTACGAACTAGGTAAAGACGTAACTCTAGCTATGGACTGTGCTGCATCTGAGTTCTTCGACAAAGAAGCTGGCATCTACAACATGAAAGGCGAAGGTAAAACTTTCACTTCTGAAGAGTTCAACCACTACCTAGCTGAGCTAGCTAACCAATTCCCAATCGTTTCTATCGAAGACGGTCTAGACGAGTCTGACTGGGATGGCTTCAAGCACCAAACTGAACTACTAGGTGACAAGCTTCAACTAGTAGGTGACGATCTATTCGTTACTAACACTAAGATCCTTGCTGAAGGTATCGAGAAAGGCGTAGCTAACTCTATCCTTATCAAGTTCAACCAAATCGGTTCTCTAACTGAGACTCTAGCTGCAATCAAGATGGCTAAAGACGCAGGTTACACAGCAGTAATCTCTCACCGTTCTGGCGAAACTGAAGATGCAACTATCGCTGACCTAGCGGTAGGTACAGCTGCAGGTCAAATCAAAACTGGTTCTATGAGCCGTTCTGACCGTGTTGCTAAGTACAACCAGCTAATCCGTATCGAGGAAGCTCTAGGTGAGCGCGCTCCTTTCAACGGTCTTAAAGAAGTTAAAGGTCAAGCTTAATTCTTAATTGAATTAACAGCTTAACTTAAAGCTTTTGAAAACGCCTCGCACTTGCGGGGCGTTTTTTATATGACGGAAGCTCTAAGTGAGCGCGCTCCTCCATGTTTCAAGGAAGCGGTCTCAAAGAAGTTAAAGGTCAGGCTTAATTCTTAATTGAATTAACCGCTTAACTTAAAGCTTTTGAAAACGCCTCGCACTTGTGGGGCGTTTTTTATATGACGGAAGCGCTAAGTGAGCGCGCTCCTCCATGTTTCAAGGAAGCGGTCTTAAAGAAGTTAAAGGTCAAGCTTAATTCTTATTGAGTAAAGTTTCGCTAAATAGCTTTTTGAAACCATCGCTACGGCGGTTTTTTTGTATTTATAAGTTTGTATTTTTGGCTCTTACTTTGGTCATGGGTAAGGAGCGCTTCCTATGAGCTTGTTTCATTTTGCTGCTTATTTCTTGTAAGGAGCGTGTGAGTCTCCCTTTCTCCCCTAGAGGCAACCTCGCATTTATGCTATATATGTCACCTTATCTAATTCCTTCCGGTACAGAATGTTAGCAGCGATATGCGAATCTTTGTTATAGCCCTTACGCTACTGTTTGGCTTGCTTCAATACACTCTATGGTTTGGTAAAAACGGAGTGTCTGACTACTACACAGTAAAAGATGAAATTGAAGTTCAGCAACAAGTGAACAGCAAGCTACAAGCTCGCAACAATGAAATGTTCGCTGAGATTGATGACTTAAGGCAAGGTCTTGATGCGATTGAAGAACGTGCGCGTCATGAGCTCGGTTTAGTTAAAGATGGCGAGACTTTTTACCGCATTATAGGTGAGGAAAACCATTAAAATGTTGGATATGAACTCATCGCATATCGCAATTGTGCCTGCTGCTGGTGTGGGTAGCAGAATGAAGGCAGATCGCCCTAAGCAATATTTATTGATCGAAGGTAAAGCGGTACTGGAACATACCGTAGAGAAACTGCTTTCTCACCCAAATATTTCTAAGGTTGTCGTTGCCGTTACTGACGGCGACCCATATTACCCAGAATTGTCCGTTGCTAAGCACCCAGATGTGATTCGTGTAGCTGGTGGTAAAGAAAGAGCAGACTCTGTGTTATCAGGGCTAAACTATGTCAATGAGCATCTGGAAAGCGAGTGGGTATTAGTTCACGACGCTGCAAGGCCATGTGTATTAACATCCGACATTGACCGTTTGATTGATGTTTGCTGCGCCCACTCAACGGGTGGCATTCTCGCATCTCCTGTGAGAGATACAATGAAGCGAGCAAACGCAGTGCAAGATATCGATCATACGGTAGATAGAGAAGCATTGTGGCATGCACTGACTCCACAAATGTTTAAAACTCAGCAGCTTACTCAAGCACTGGCTGACGCATTAGAACAGGGTGTAACTATTACTGATGAAGCCTCGGCTTTGGAGTGGTTAGGCGAGAAGCCAGCCTTAGTTCAAGGGAATGCGAACAATATAAAAATCACTCAGCCAGAAGACCTTGCGTTAGCCGAGTTTTATCTAAGCCGTGAGCGCGGCGAATAAAGAAAGGATAGAAAATGATTCGAATTGGTCATGGTTTCGATGTACATAAATTCGGTGGTGAAGGCCCAGTCATTATTGGTGGTGTAGCAATCCCTTATGAGCAAGGTTTGATTGCACACTCAGATGGCGATGTAGCGTTGCATGCGTTAACGGATGCTCTGCTGGGCGCGATTGCTGCCGGCGATATTGGTCGTCATTTCCCAGATACGGATGATAAATGGAAAGGCGCAAACAGTCGTGAATTACTGAAAGACGTTTACCGTCGAGTTAAAGGGCAAGGCTACCGTCTTGGCAATGCTGATGTAACCATCATGGCACAAGCGCCTAAAATGGCACCACACATTGACGCAATGTGTGCGGCGATAGCCGAAGACCTAGAAACCGACATTAGTAACATTAACGTAAAAGCGACGACGACAGAACGTCTCGGTTTTACTGGACGCAAAGAAGGCATTGCAACGGAAGCCGTTGTACTTCTGTTTAAGCAATAACTAGCAATTTGCTCCTCTAAGCTGTGATATCAGCGGAAACACATCATGTCAGACATTTTATCTTCATTGGCTTACCTAACGGGTAAGCCAGTTGCATCGGCAAAAATTAAAGCGCAGCCAGAGCATTTTCAGGTTCGCGAAGATTTAGGTTTTGCCTTTACGGGCGAAGGCGAGCACTTAATGGTTCGTATCCGTAAAACGGGCGAGAACACCAGCTTCGTTGCTAACGAGTTAGCAAAAGCCTGTGGTGTTAAGTCGAAAGACGTTAGCTGGGCGGGTCTTAAAGACCGTCATGCGGTGACGGAACAGTGGTTAAGTGTCCATTTACCAAAAGGTGAAACGCCAGATTTTTCAGCGTTTTTGGCTCAATACCCAAGTATCGAAATCCTTGCAACAGATCGTCACAATAAAAAACTGCGTCCTGGTGACCTAGTAGGGAACGAGTTCGTGGTTACTTTGTCTGAAGTGACAGATATAGCGGATGTAGAGCAACGTCTTGAAAAAGTGAAACAAGTTGGCGTGCCAAACTACTTTGGTAGTCAGCGTTTTGGTAACGATGGCAACAACCTTGAAGAAGCACGTCGATGGGGACGCGAAAACGTTCGTACCCGCAATCAAAACAAGCGAAGCATGTATTTATCAGCGGCTCGTTCGTGGATTTTCAACCGCATCGTTTCAGCTCGTCTAGAGAATTGTGTGTTTGATAAGTTCATTGATGGTGACATTGCACAGACGAATTCAGGCACTCAGTTGATTGATGCAAACAACATCACTGATTTGCAAGTGCAATTTGCACAAGGTGAAGCGGCAATTACCGCTGCGCTTGCTGGCGATAATGCACTGCCTACTCAAGCCGAGGCTCTGGCATTAGAGCAACCGTTTTTAGACGAAGAGCCTGACCTCATGGCGTTGATTCGTGGTAATCGCATGCGCCACGATCGTCGCGATATTGCGCTGAAGCCAAAAGATTTAGCTTGGACGGTTGAAGGTAACAACATTACGCTGACTTTCTCACTGGATGCGGGATCTTTTGCGACCTCTATTGTTCGTGAGTTAGTTAATGAGGTTGAAGTAGAAAGAGAATACTAATGGAACAGGATTCACGAAACCCGAAGCCCTTAAGAGTCTTAATCAGCAATGATGATGGTGTTCATGCTCAAGGGATTCATGCCCTCGCTGATGAGTTGAGAGATATCGCTGAAGTGACCATTGTCGCACCTGATCGAAATCGTTCAGGTGCTTCGAATTCACTCACATTAGAACAACCATTACGCGTGACTGAAATTGCCCCAAATATCTACTCAGTGCAAGGCACGCCCACGGATTGTGTGCATTTCGCGCTGAATGAGCTAATGAAAGATGATTTGCCTGATCTTGTTCTGTCAGGAATCAACCATGGCGCTAATTTGGGTGATGATGTTCTTTATTCTGGAACAGTAGCAGCAGCCATGGAAGGTCATTTCCTTGGCGTTCAGTCGGTGGCTTTTTCTCTAGTGGGTAAGCGACATTTCGAATCCGCCGCTAAAATTGCACGTCAAATTGTACAACAGCATTTAGCGTCGCCGATTCCAACGAATCGTCTACTGAACGTAAACGTGCCTGACTTACCATCAGAGAATTTAGGTGAAATTGAAGTTACGCGTTTAGGTGCACGTCATCACGCAGAGAATATGATCAAGCAGAAAGATCCGAGAGGCCATGACATTTATTGGTTAGGGCCACCAGGAAAGGAGCAAGATGCAGGAGAGGGCACGGACTTTTATGCAATTGAGCATGGCCGAGTTTCAATGACGCCTCTGCAAGTTGATCTCACCGCTCACGAGTCGCTGCGTGCTATGGATAGTTGGTTAAAGGAAGAGAAGTAATGAGTAACCCACATGCTGACAGGTTGATAGCGTTTCTTATCTCCAGTGGCATCAAAGACCAAAGAGTTCTGGATGCTATCCAACGCTTGCCACGAGAAAGCTTTGTTTCTCAAGCGATGATGCACCAAGCCTATGATAACAATGCGTTACCAATTGGTCAGGGACAAACTATTTCTCAGCCTTATATCGTTGCGCGTATGACCGAGTTGCTTGAGCTAGAGCCGGCGAGTCGTGTTCTGGAAATCGGAACGGGATCGGGTTATCAAACCGCGGTACTGGCGCAAATTGTTGATCATGTATACTCCGTTGAGCGAATTAAATCGTTGCAATGGGAAGCAAAGCGTCGCCTGAAGCAATTGGATATTTACAATGTTTCAACTAAGCATGCTGATGGGTGGCAGGGCTGGGAAGCGAGAGGTCCTTTCGATGCTATTATTGTTACCGCTGCCGCTGAAGTGATTCCCCAAGCTCTTCTCTCACAATTAAGAGATGGCGGCAAAATGGTCATTCCTGTTGGAGATACGGAACAACAGTTATTAAAAATAGAGCGTAAGGGAGACGAATATCTCTCTACCGTTGTAGAAATGGTTCGGTTCGTACCTCTGGTTGCGGGTGATTTAGCTTAAGGGTTAGGGATAGGTGAATAAGTTACTACGTCATATTGGTATTAGCTTTGTGTTTGCTGCAGGACTAGTTGGTTGTGCAGCGCATTCCCCTGCACCTGTCTCTAGCCTAAAAAAAGACTATTCAAGCCTTGAAAGAGGGAGTTACAGAGGGAGTTATTATGAGGTAAAAAAAGGCGATACACTTTACTTCATAGCTTATGTCACAGATAAAGATGTAAATGATCTTGTTCGTTACAATGAGTTAACTCAGCCTTACACTATCTACCCAGGACAGAGGCTAAAACTTTGGGCTCCGAAATATGTCGCCCCTAAATATGGTCAAAAAGTTGAACCCGTTGTGGCTCCTGTTGTTACGACACCCCCAGCTCCAGTGACGAAAACATCAACAGCCTCTAAACCTAAACCTTCGAGTAAAAACTCTAGTCAAAAACCTACAGAGACTAAGCCTAAAGTCGTACAAAAACAGCCTCCAAAGAAGGTTGAACAATCGAAAACAAAGGAGTATGTTGGTTCAAAAGATAACCAAAAAGTGAAGCAAAAAGCGCCAACTACCACAGCAAAGAGTGATAAAGTCTCAAAGTGGTTGTGGCCAACAAAAGGGAGAGTAATCAAGAACTTTTCGGCGGGAGAACAGGGAAATAAAGGTATCGACATCGCAGGACAGCGTGGTCAACCTATCGTTTCAACCGCAGCCGGCACAGTCGTTTATTCAGGCAATGCGCTACGAGGTTATGGCAACTTAATTATAGTAAAGCATAACGACAATTATTTAAGCGCATACGCACATAATGACAAACTGCTGGTCACAGAAGGACAAAGCGTAAAAAGCGGACAAAAAATCGCCACCATGGGTAGTTCAGGTGCAAAGTCGGTCAAACTACACTTTGAAATTCGCTATCAAGGTAAATCAGTGAATCCAAAACGCTATTTGCCTTAAAACTTTGAAAAACAACTTGCGACATCATTTAGCGACATATTGAGTTGTCATGTCTTGCTAACTCGCCAGGGGGAGGCGTTATGAGTATCAGCAACACAGTAACCAAAGTTGAAGAGTTTGCATTTGACAATGCGTCAGTGAAGACCATTGATAACGAACTCGAAAGATCATCATCCACAGAAAGCAAAGCGACTGCGCGTGAAGAATTTGACGCGAGCAGTAAAAGCTTAGATGCAACTCAGTTGTATTTGGGCGAAATTGGCTTCTCACCTTTACTTACTGCCGAAGAAGAAGTGCTTTACGCAAGACGCGCCCTACGTGGCGACGAAGCGGCACGCAAACGTATGATCGAAAGTAACCTACGTTTGGTTGTTAAGATTTCTCGTCGATACAGTAACCGTGGTCTAGCACTACTTGATCTGATTGAAGAAGGTAACCTCGGCTTGATCCGAGCGGTCGAAAAATTCGACCCAGAACGTGGTTTCCGTTTCTCTACTTACGCAACGTGGTGGATCCGACAAACGATAGAGCGAGCGTTGATGAACCAAACTCGCACGATCCGTCTACCTATCCATGTAGTGAAAGAGCTGAACATTTATCTGCGTACTGCGCGTGAACTTTCTCAAAAGCTCGATCACGAACCGACCGCAGAAGAAATTGCTGCTCAATTAGATATTCCAGTCGAAGACGTAAGCAAAATGTTACGCCTTAATGAGCGTATTAGCTCTGTCGACACGCCAATCGGTGGTGACGGTGAGAAAGCGCTGCTGGATATTATTCCTGATGCAAACAACTCTGATCCAGAAGTTTCGACTCAAGATGACGACATCAAATCATCGTTGATTCATTGGTTAGAAGAGTTGAATCCGAAACAGAAAGAAGTGCTTGCACGACGCTTCGGCCTACTAGGCTATGAGCCTTCGACGCTGGAAGAAGTTGGTCGAGAGATTGGTCTGACACGTGAGCGAGTACGTCAAATACAAGTGGAAGGTTTACGTCGTCTTCGTGAAGTCCTAATCAAACAAGGTTTGAATATGGAAAACTTGTTTAACGTAGAAGACGATTAAATAATCCGTATTTCACTAGATACACAAAAGGCTATGGTTCCCCATAGCCTTTTTTCTTTTTTGCTCGTCGGTGTGAGTCTGTTTACAGCATCTTCTTCAAGCGATACAGCTCTTCAAGAGCTTGGCGTGGCGTTAAGTCGTCAGGGTCAATACCTGACAGAGCTTGTTCGACCTCGCTAGGCTCTGGAATCAGGCTCAACTGGTTAGCCACATCTACTGCACTTGGACGTGGTGTGTCACTGTTTTGCCCCAGTAGCTCTAGCTGAGATAGCTTGTTACGCGCATTTTTGATGACCGTTTTTGGTACGCCTGCTAAGCCCGCAACAGCCAGACCGTAAGACTTACTTGCCGCACCTTCTTGAACTGCGTGCATAAAGGCAATGCTATCTCCATGTTCTACGGCATCCAAGTGAACGTTCGCTAAGTTTGGCAGCTGGCTTGGTAACTCTGTTAATTCGAAGTAGTGGGTTGCAAATAGGGTCATCGCACCAATTTGTGTTGCGAGCCATTCCGCACTTGCCCAAGCTAAAGACAGACCGTCGTAAGTACTAGTACCGCGTCCGATTTCATCCATTAGCACCAAACTATTCTTAGTTGCGTTGTGAAGAATATTGGCTGTTTCGGTCATTTCTACCATGAAGGTCGAGCGGCCAGATGCAAGATCATCTGACGCACCAATACGAGTAAATATACGATCTAAAGAACCAATCTGTGCGGATTCTGCCGGTACATAAGAGCCGATATGTGCCATCAATGCAATCAGCGCAGTTTGACGCATGTAGGTTGATTTACCACCCATGTTTGGACCGGTAATGATCAACATCTTACGGGCTGGGTTCAGCTCAATTGGGTTCGCGATGAACGGCTCTGTTGTTACTTGTTCTACGACTGGATGACGACCAGCTTGAATGTGAATTCCTGCGTCTTTCACAAGCGTTGGGCGGCAGTAATCTAACGAATCTGCACGCTCTGCTAGGTTTTGTAATACATCCAGTTGAGACAGAGCAGAAGCTAGGTTTTGCAGCTTCTCAAGGTTTGGCATCAATAGATCAAACAGTTCTTCCCACAACTGTTTCTCAAGTGCTAACGCTTTAGATTTCGAGTTAAGTACTTTGTCTTCGTGTTCCTTAAGCTCTGGGATGATGTAGCGTTCAGCGTTTTTGAGGGTTTGGCGACGTACATAATGCGGTGGAACCAAATGGCTCTGGCCACGGCTCACTTGGATAAAGAAGCCATGAACGTTGTTATAGCCTACTTTAAGCGTATCGATACCGTGTCGTTCACGCTCATCTCGCTCAAGCTGCTCAAGATATTCTGTTGCACCGTCTGCCAATTTTCGCCATTCATCGAGCTCCGCATTGTAGCCTTCAGCGATGACGCCACCATCACGAATAACAACCGGCGGATTTTCTTTAATCGCGCGCTCTAACAGGTCACATACTTCGTCAATCGGAGCTGCATACTTCGCCAATTTCGTTAGGTACGGATGGGTCAAAGAAGCGGTGACAGATTCTAGCTCTGGTAGCTGTTGCATGGCATTGCGAAGTCTAGCCATATCGCGAGGGCGAGCAGAGCGTAATGCAAGGCGCGCTAAGATACGTTCAATATCACCAATTTGCTTTAACGTTGGTTGAAGATCGGCAAACAGAGCTTGTTCTTTAATCTCACCAATCGCATCAAGGCGATTGTTTAACGTTTCAATGCAACGCATAGGCTGATGCAACCAACGCTTCAGCATTCGGCTGCCCATCGGAGTTGCACAATGGTCGAGTACTGCAGCGAGCGTGTTATCGGTTCCGCCTGCTAGATTTTGAGTAATTTCCAGATTACGTCGGGTAGCAGCATCAAGGATGACGGATTGATCCTGATGATCAAACGTTAAAGAGCGAATATGAGGTAAAGCCGTACGTTGAGTATCTTTTACGTACTGGATCAAACAACCAGCAGCACATAACCCTAAGGACGCATGTTCTACACCAAAACCAACCAGATCTTTTGTGCCAAATTGTTGATTGAGTTGTTGCTTAGCCGTATCAAGCTCAAACTCCCAGACTGGGCGACGACGGTTACCATTGCGGCTCGCCATTAAATGTACAGGTTCAAAATCTTCTGGGAACAGTAGCTCACGTGGTGCGGTACGTTGAAGCTCGGCTGTCATCGCTTCTTCAGTTTCTGGTTCTGTCAGTTGGAAGCGACCAGAGGTGACATCCAGCGTCGCATAACCGAACTTACCGTTGTGATGGTAAATTGCTGCGATTAAGTTATCGACACGCTCAGAAAGCAGCGCCTCATCCGTCACTGTACCTGGTGTCACGATACGCACAACTTTACGTTCTACTGGGCCCTTGCTGGTGGCCGGATCGCCAATCTGTTCACAGATCGCCACAGACTCACCAAGCTGAACAAGTTTTGCCAGGTAGCCCTCTACGGCGTGAAATGGCACACCCGCCATTGGGATAGGTTCACCTGCAGACGCACCACGTTTGGTCAATGAAATATCAAGAAGCTGAGAAGCTCGCTTGGCATCATCGTAAAAGAGTTCGTAGAAATCGCCCATGCGGTAGAACAGCAAAATCTCTGGGTTCTCAGCTTTTAGCTTGAGGTATTGCTGCATCATCGGAGTGTGTTTTTGTTCAGCTTTCACAGGTAAGTTCTTTTGTTTATTTCCGTAGCGGCTTAGGATACGTGAATCCCTATCAAGTAAAAAGAGACAAAGGGCATTTTGGCTATGGAAAAAACAACAAAATTGAGTGCCGATTTAGGCGCATTATTGGCTAAACACGGGCATCTTTTAACGACCGCAGAATCATGCACTGGTGGTGGTGTTGCAACCGCCATTACTGACATTGCTGGTAGTTCAGCGTGGCTTGACCGTGCGTTTGTCACCTACAGTAATGAAGCGAAAATGGAGATGCTTGGTGTGCAAGCTTCAACGTTAGAAGCGCATGGTGCAGTGAGTGAGCCAGTTGTGATTGAAATGGTGCAGGGTGCAATTAAAAACTCCAATGCGACCATCGGTGTGTCCATCAGTGGTATTGCAGGGCCGGGTGGTGGCAGTGAAGAGAAACCAGTCGGCATGGTCTGCTTTGCTTTTGCTGATAACCAAAGTTGGCAGCAAGTCGAAACCATGCATTTTACTGGTGACCGTGCAGAAGTTCGCAAAAAAGCGGTCGAGCATGCGCTGACTCAATTGTATCAACATCTACTCTAGAATTTCTTAAATTGTTTTAGCCCAGCATTGATAAGGGCTAGAGCAAATCACGACTTTAGGTCAGCCAAATTTTTTTCATACAGGTATGGACACTGTATGAATCAACAGTATAATAACTTTCATTGCTGAGCAGTTCTTCTGCTTAAGAAAAATGAATTACTATTCGTCGCCCAAAGAAGATGAATAAATCGGAGAAAGTAATGGACGAGAACAAACAGAAAGCGCTCGCCGCTGCGCTAGGTCAAATTGAAAAGCAATTCGGTAAAGGCTCTATCATGCGCCTTGGTGATAACCGCGCAATGGACGTAGAAACCATCTCAACGGGTTCTCTTTCTCTTGATATCGCTTTGGGTGCTGGTGGTCTACCAATGGGTCGTATCGTAGAAATCTACGGCCCAGAATCTTCAGGTAAAACAACATTAACCCTTGAGCTTATTGCTGCTGCGCAACGTGAAGGCAAAACGTGTGCGTTTATCGATGCAGAGCACGCTCTAGATCCTGTATACGCGAAGAAACTTGGCGTAGATATCGATGCATTGCTGGTTTCTCAGCCAGACACAGGTGAGCAAGCGCTAGAGATCTGTGACGCACTTGCACGTTCTGGTGCTATCGATGTTATGGTTGTCGACTCTGTTGCAGCGCTAACACCGAAAGCAGAAATCGAAGGCGAAATGGGCGATAGCCACATGGGTCTGCAAGCACGTATGCTTTCTCAAGCAATGCGTAAGCTAACGGGTAACCTAAAGCAGTCTAACTGTATGTGTATCTTCATCAACCAAATCCGTATGAAGATTGGTGTGATGTTTGGTAACCCAGAAACAACAACAGGTGGTAACGCACTTAAGTTCTACGCTTCTGTTCGTCTAGATATCCGTCGTACTGGCGCAATCAAAGAAGGTGACGAAGTCGTAGGTAACGAAACGCGCATCAAAGTTGTTAAGAATAAGATTGCAGCACCATTTAAAGAAGCAAACACACAAATCATGTACGGCCAAGGCTTTAACCGCGAAGGTGAACTTGTCGATCTAGGTGTGAAGCACAAGTTAGTTGAAAAAGCCGGTGCTTGGTATAGCTACAATGGCGATAAGATTGGTCAAGGTAAAGCGAATGCGTGTAACTACCTGCGTGAGCATCCTGAAGTGGCTAAAACTATCGATACAAAACTGCGTGAAATGTTGCTAGCGCCAGCACTTGCGGAAGCGCCTGAAGCTGGTGAAGCGCCAGAGCAAGCTGAAGAGTTTTAATCTCTCATAGATTAATAAATGACAAAGCCCTGCAATGCGGGGCTTTGTTGTATCTATTGAAATCAAAAATCGAATTATCATAAAGGCCATTGAGAGCCTGTACAGCAAAAATACTTTTAGGATCATCATGTACCAAAAACGCCAGGCGCCAACATTATCGAGCAAAGAGGCAGCTATCCAATTGCTTAGCCGTCGCGATCATGGTCAGTATGAGCTTTACCAAAAATTATCGATGAAGGGCTATGAAGAATCAGACATCGACATCGCAATTAATTTTTGCCTAGACCATAACTATTTAGATGATTTACGTTACGCGAAGAGTCAAATTAGACAGCATGTATACAAAGGACATGGAGAGCGTCGAATTCGTCAAGAGTTAAACCAGAAGCGTGTTGCGGAATCGGTGATTGAGCAAGCTATGGCTGAAGAGCCGCAAGATTGGTTTGAACTGGCTAAACAGGCGGCAGAAAAGAAATTCAAAGGTATTAAAGCCAAAGACCAAAAAGAGTACGCAAAACAAGTTCGTTTTCTGCAATATCGTGGCTACAGTTTTGACCAAATCAGCTACGCGCTGAGCTTTGAGGACGAAGATTAACGGTCAGTCGTTCGCACTGATTTTTGTTTTGCTTCAAATTTTTTCTCCTACTCCCTCTTTTCCTCAAGAAAACTAGTCTCAGCTGTTTGCATGATCTACAATACGGCAAAATTCTAACTCGACTATTTTCAGGAAGAGCTGCATGTACATGAGCACTGATGAGGTTCGTAACGCGTTCCTCAAGTTCTTTGAGAGCAAAGGACACCAAATCGTAGAAAGTTCATCGTTAGTTCCACATAACGACCCAACCCTGCTGTTCACAAACGCAGGTATGAACCAATTTAAAGATTGTTTCTTAGGCTTAGAAAAACGAGCCTACACTCGAGCGACTACGGCTCAGCGTTGCGTACGTGCAGGTGGTAAACATAACGACCTAGAAAATGTTGGCTTCACTGCTCGTCACCACACATTCTTTGAAATGTTAGGCAACTTCAGCTTTGGCGATTACTTCAAAGAAGATGCGATCTCCTTTGCTTGGGAATTCCTAACCGAAGTTCTTAAACTGCCAGCGGATCGTTTATTGGTAACTGTTTACGAAACCGATGACGAAGCGTTTGACATCTGGAACAAGAAAGTTGGCGTGCCCGCTGATCGTATTGTTCGCATTGGTGATAAAGAAGGCGGCAAGCCGTATGAGTCTGATAACTTCTGGCAAATGGGCGACACTGGCCCTTGTGGTCCATGTACTGAAATCTTCTACGATCACGGTGAGCACATCTGGGGTGGCCGTCCTGGCACGCCTGAAGAAGATGGTGACCGTTTCATCGAGATCTGGAACAACGTATTCATGCAGTTCAACCGTCACGCAGACGGCACTATGGAACCGCTACCAAAACCATCGGTAGATACTGGTATGGGTATCGAGCGTATCTCTGCAATCATGCAGGGCGTTCACTCAAACTACGAAATCGATGTGTTCCAAGCTCTTATCAAAGCAGCAGCAGAAGTGATCGGTTACGAAGACCTATCAAACCAATCACTACGCGTTATCGCTGACCACATCCGTTCATGTTCATTCCTGATCGTGGATGGCGTTATGCCTTCAAACGAAGGTCGTGGTTACGTATTACGCCGTATCATCCGTCGTGCAGTTCGTCACGGTAACAAGCTGGGCGCACAAGGTGCATTCTTCCACAAGTTGGTTGGCGTTCTAGCTGACATCATGGGTACGGCTGGTGAAGAGCTGAAGCGTCAACAAGCTGTGGTTGAAAAAGTACTGCGTATCGAAGAAGAAAACTTTGGTCGTACACTTGAGCGCGGTATGGCGATTCTAAACGAAGCACTAGATAACCTAGACGGTAAAGTACTGGACGGCGAAACCGTATTTAAACTTTACGATACTTACGGCTTCCCAGCTGACTTAACTAACGACGTAGCACGTGAGCGTGAATTCGCAATCGACGAAGAAGGTTTCGAGAAAGCGATGGAAGAGCAGCGTCAACGTGCGCGTGAAGCGGGTAACTTTGGTACTGACTACAACGCAGCAATCAAAGTTGATACGCAAACAGAATTCTGTGGTTACACAGCTACTAAAGGCTCTAGCTCTGTAGCTGCGATGTTCGTTGAAGGCAACGAAGTAGATTCACTATCTGCGGGCGACAAAGCAATCATCGTACTTGGTGAAACGCCATTCTACGCAGAGTCAGGCGGTCAGTGTGGTGACGCTGGTGAAATCCGTACTGAGTCTGGTGTATTCCACGTTGAGGACACTCAAAAACTAGGTAACGCAATCGCGCACCACGGTGTAATGGCAGAAGGCGTTCTAGCGAAAGGTGATGAAGTAGCAACTATCGTTGACGCAGAGCGTCGCGCAGCTATCTCTCTAAACCACTCAGCAACGCACTTGCTACACGCAGCACTACGCCAAGTTTTAGGTGAGCACGTAACGCAGAAAGGCTCATTGGTGAAGGCAGACAACCTACGTTTCGACTTCTCGCATCTAGAAGCCGTAACTGCAGCAGAACTGAAAGAAGTTGAGCGTCTAGTTAACGCGCAAATTCGTCGCAACCACACGATTGAAACCAACGTGATGGACATTGAGTCAGCTAAGAAGAAAGGCGCAATGGCTCTATTCGGCGAGAAGTACGATGACGAAGTACGCGTACTGTCTATGGGTGACTTCTCGACAGAGCTTTGCGGTGGTATTCACGCATCAAGCACAGGTGATATTGGCCTATTCAAAATCACTTCAGAAAGCGGCATTGCTGCAGGTATTCGACGTATTGAGGCGGTAACAGGCGAGGCTGCATTAGATGCGATTGAAGCTCAAAACGCGAAGTACGAAGAGAAACTGGCAGAATCTGCACAGAAAGCAAAAGCGCTAGAGAAAGAAGTGCAGAAGCTAAAAGATAAGATGGCGGCAGCAGAAAGCGCTAACATCATGGGCAAAGCGGTTGAAGTCAATGGTACAAAAGTTCTAGTCGCAGCTCTTGAAGGCGCTGACAGCAAGAACCTACGTACTATGGTTGATGACATCAAGAACCAAATGGGGTCTGGTATCGTACTGCTTGCCAACGTAACAGGTGACAAGGTTGGCTTGATTGCTGGTGTGACTAAAGATCTAACTGGTAAAGTAAAAGCCGGAGATCTAGTTAAGATGATTGCTGAGCAAGTCGGTGGTAAGGGCGGTGGTCGTCCTGACATGGCTCAAGCTGGTGGTACTGATGTAGCAGCACTACCAGAGGCAATTAAAACAGTTCAGCCTTGGTTAGAAGAGCGCTTATAAGCTCTTAACTACTAAAATTACGCTCAATCAAGTTTCTTTGATTGAGCGTAATTTTTTTTAGCAGCCAAGTGGTTTAATTGACCAAAAGTTAACCGAGTCATTTAGGCTATTTGGTTTTTGTTGTAACTACTGCTTATATAATTTTTCTAAAAGGAAATACTGACGATGTAAGCAGTTCTAAAGAGACTTCGGTCTTGGGAAGGTGAAGACTGGTGAAAAAGCCCCTTATCGTGCAAAAGTTTGGCGGAACCTCCGTGGGTTCAATTGAAAGAATCCACCAAGTTGCTGAACACATCATTAAGGCGAAAAATGATGGCAATCAAGTTGTTGTTGTCGTGTCTGCAATGTCAGGCGAAACAAACAGACTGATGGACCTCGCTAAACAGATAGATAGCGTGCCTACAGCTCGAGAACTTGATGTTTTGCTCTCTGCTGGTGAGCAAGTGTCAATGGCACTGTTAGCAATGACACTCAATAAGTTGGGTCATGCTGCACGCTCGCTTACCGGAGCACAGGCGAATATTGTGACGGATAATCAACACAATGACGCAACGATTAAACACATTGATACTAAGACAATTCTGGGATTGCTTGAGCAAGACCAAATCGTGATTGTTGCAGGCTTTCAAGGTGTGAATGAGAACGGGGATATCACCACATTAGGTCGAGGTGGCTCAGATACGAGCGCAGTGGCACTGGCAGGCGCATTGCGCGCTGATGAGTGTCAAATCTTTACCGACGTTGATGGTATTTATACTTGTGACCCACGTGTAGTGAAAAACGCGCGAAAATTGGCGGTTATCGATTTTCCTTCCATGGAAGCGATGGCAAGCCGAGGCGCGAAAGTATTACATTTACCTTCAGTGCAATTTGCATGGAAGAATAATGTGCCACTGCGCGTGCTTTCGACATTTGATGTTAATGAAGGCAGTCTGGTAAAGGGGGAGTTAGGCAATCAAGCCGTCTCTGGTATAGCCATTCAACGTGACCTTGCCATAATCGAAGTCGATAAAGAACATTTATCTAGTGCTACAAAACAATGTCAGATGTTGGGTATCGACATTTGGAATGTGATCGAGGAAACAGAACGGGCAGGTATCATGATAAAACAAGATGCATGTGCCAAGTTCGATCTGGTGTTCAGCGACAAAATCCGTAATAGTGAAGTGGTAAGCCTGTTGACCGCAGTGGGGCTTGAGGCCAATGGAATGGTAGAGCACGCATGCGATTTGTTGGCAAAGCGAGATATTGAGATCAATTTCAGCGCAACGAATGCACTCACTATGATGCTAGTTTTAGCACCCGAATGTGTGGATACAGCAGCAAACATTCTGCATGATGCTTACATTACGTCTAGTGAAGCATTAAACATTCAACAAAAACATGCCTTTTTAGGCTGATTTTCGCTAACAAGGTAGTTTACGAAAATATAACTTTTGTTGGATAATAGCTTTGTAGCAAGAAAATTTAGAGATTACTCAAGGAGCAAAGAATGCTAATTTTGACTCGCCGCGTAGGCGAAACACTGATGATTGGTGATGAAGTGACTGTAACTGTACTAGGTGTTAAAGGTAACCAAGTGCGTATCGGCGTTAACGCTCCGAAAGAGGTTTCAGTTCACCGTGAAGAAATCTACATGCGCATTCAAGCTGAAAAAGGCAATGGCAACGTTGCTTCAGGTAACTACTAAGTCGCTCCTGTTTACAGAGCTTAGTTTGAATGAAAAAGGCTAACCGAAGGGTTGGCCTTTTTAGTTTTTACTGTTTTTGAAAATTTGCAGAAACTATTGTGTTGAGTATGGCTGTGAATTCATCAATAATGTTGATTCGAACTTCAGAAAGTTATTTGAAAATAAATGTCTTTTTTTCAGAGAAGACTCTCTTTTTTTCATCATAATAGAGTGATAAAGTTCGTTTAATAGTCACTTTGATTAAATCAGCAACGGTTAAGCCAGTTTCGTAGATTTTTTCAAAGAAAGTGTTTGACATATTTTCGGTAAAACGTAATATGTGCCTCCGCAAGACGGTGAGGTGGCCGAGAGGCTGAAGGCGCTCCCCTGCTAAGGGAGTATACGGTTTATCCCGTATCGAGGGTTCGAATCCCTCCTTCACCGCCATTCTTGCAACGTTGATTTATCAACAAAAAGTGCGTCCTTAGCTCAGCTGGATAGAGTACCTGGCTACGAACCAGGCGGTCGGAGGTTCGAATCCTCCAGGACGCGCCA
>NZ_JALNTL010000001.1:320859-657454 GCF_023161825.1 Vibrio sp. 2CM40D | reverse complement strand
GCGTCCTTAGCTCAGCTGGATAGAGTACCTGGCTACGAACCAGGCGGTCGGAGGTTCGAATCCTCCAGGACGCGCCACTTATTAAAGGGTAATGCCCTGATGTTGACGAAAGTCGATATCGAAAACTGCGCGTCCTTAGCTCAGCTGGATAGAGTACCTGGCTACGAACCAGGCGGTCGGAGGTTCGAATCCTCCAGGACGCGCCACTTATTAAAGGGTAATGCCCTGATGTTGACGAAAGTCGATATCGAAAACTGCGCGTCCTTAGCTCAGCTGGATAGAGTACCTGGCTACGAACCAGGCGGTCGGAGGTTCGAATCCTCCAGGACGCGCCACTTATTAAAGGGTAATGCCCTGATGTTGACGAAAGTCGATATCGAAAACTGCGCGTCCTTAGCTCAGCTGGATAGAGTACCTGGCTACGAACCAGGCGGTCGGAGGTTCGAATCCTCCAGGACGCGCCACTTATTGAAAAAGCCTCGCAATTGCGAGGCTTTTTTGTATCTAGACATCTGGAATATGGCGTAGGATCACTAGAGCCTATGTTCCTCTTTTTTAAAAGCGAATATGTGCGTATCTAAGCAATTTGCTATCAAGCTTCTGTCGCATCGTGTGAAATCATCCTGATTATCCCTCCTATACACTGACTTCCATTTTTCATTTCAATTACTCTCATGTAGTCACTTTGTTTGTTATTTGTTTATTGATTGTTAATTTTGTTCATCTTTTTGTTTTTGTTGGTTTTTACTTCGTGAGTCCCGATTTGATTTTGAAATCTAAATCGCAGTTTTTATTTATGTCCTCCTTTACTCTGTTCGTAAGGTGATAGCGATTTGAAGTGATTATTTTGTCATGAACTGTGATCTGGGTAGTGAATAAATAATCATTTATCAGGATTACTACAAACCTTCCTTAAACAAAATTGACAAAATTTAACCAATCGAGATAATCCATGGGTCGGGATTTGACACTATTAAAGTCCTGCACGTTGTCAGGATGACAAAGAAAGGAAGCAACATGACTAATATAGGAAGCCTGCTAGTAGATGCGGCCACCCTGATGCTAACGGGGATGGCGGTCGTATTTATTTTCCTCACTATTCTTGTTTATCTCGTTCGGTTAATGTCGAAATTGGTACCAGAAGAAGTACCAGAGCCGATCGCAGCACCAAAAACAAACACTAATATTCAATCAACCTCTTCAGCTGTTAGTCCACAAGTAGTGGCGGCGATCTCGGCTGCGATTCATAAACATCGCGCCTCATTCGCGAAGTAGCCGAACTAGGATTAAAAAGGAGTTTAAGAGCATGTCTAAACCACTAGCTATTACTGATGTGGTCCTTCGTGATGCCCATCAATCACTATTTGCTACGCGTATGCGTATTGAGGATATGCTGCCTATCGCAGCTGAGTTGGATAAGGTTGGTTACTGGTCTCTAGAGACTTGGGGTGGTGCAACATTTGATTCTTGTATTCGATTCTTAGGGGAAGACCCTTGGGAGCGTTTACGTGAACTAAAAAAAGCGATGCCTAATACACCAATGCAAATGCTACTGCGTGGTCAAAACCTTTTAGGATACCGCCATTATGCCGACGACGTAGTAGAGAAGTTTGTGGAACGCGCGCATGCTAACGGCATGGATGTATTCCGTATTTTTGATGCAATGAATGACGTGCGAAACTTCCAGAAAGCCGTTAAAGCAACGGTTGATGTTGGTGCGCATGCTCAAGGTACGTTGTCTTACACAACGAGCCCAGTGCATAACGCAGACACTTGGGTTGACTTGGCAAAACGCCTAGAGGATTTAGGTTGTCACTCGCTGTGTATTAAAGATATGTCTGGCTTACTTAAGCCTTATGAAGCGGAAGAGCTTATCACGCGTATCAAAGCGTCTTGTGATGTGCCATTGGCACTTCATTGTCATGCAACAACGGGGCTGTCTACAGCAACGGCGGTAAAAGCAGTAGAAGCCGGTATTGATATTCTCGATACTGCGATTTCTTCAATGAGTTGTACCTACGGCCATACACCGACTGAAACGGTAGTCGCTATGCTAGAAGGTACCGAGCGAGATACCAATTTGAAACTCGAGCAACTGGAACCTATCGCCGCATATTTCCGTGAGGTACGTAAGAAGTATGCGAAGTGGGAAGGCCAGTTAAAAGGAGTCGATTCACGCATCCTGATTGCTCAAGTGCCTGGTGGTATGCTGACCAATATGGAAGGCCAGTTGAAAGAGCAGGGCGCTGCGGATCGCATTGATGAAGTATTAGAAGAGATCCCTCGTGTACGTGAAGATCTTGGTTTCATTCCATTGGTGACTCCAACTTCACAGATCGTCGGTACTCAAGCGGTGATTAACGTGCTTACTGGCGAGCGCTATAAGAGTATTACCAAGGAAACCGCAGGTCTATTGAAAGGTGAGTACGGTCAAGCACCAGCCGAGTTAAATGCAGAACTGCAAGCGAAAGTGCTTGATGGTAAAGAGCCAATTACCTGTCGTCCTGCCGATTTACTTGAGCCTGAAATGGAGACGCTTACGGTTGATCTGATGGAGAAAGCGAAATCAGAAGGCATTAAGCTAGCAAGTGAGCGTGTTGATGACGTACTCACTTATGCACTTTTCCCTCAAGTTGGGCTTAAATTCCTTAAGAATCGTGAAAACCCAGAAGCATTTGAGCCTGCACCAACGCTAGAAGCTGCGAAGCCTGCTGTACCTGCAGCTCAACCAGCAACTGGTGGTGTAGAAACTTATAGTGTACGTGTTGACGGGCAGGTGTATGAGGTGGAAGTTGGCCCTCAAGGTGAACTGACATCTGTTGCTCCTTCTAATGCACCGGCAAAATCGGCTACACCTAGCACACCTTCTAATGCTTCAGCTGAAGCGGTGCCTGCTCCTCTTGCAGGTAACATCTTCAAAGTGAATGTTCAACCTGGTGCTGAGGTAGCTGAAGGCGATGTATTGCTCATCCTTGAAGCGATGAAAATGGAAACTGAAGTACGAGCGGCGCGTGGTGGTGTGGTTCAAGAGCTGAACGTTAAAGAAGGCGATGCTGTCACAGTAGGTGCGCCTCTGTTGAGCCTGGCGTAAGGGAGTATCATGGACGGATTGTTAACCCTTTGGGCAGAAACAGGGATCGCTAACTTCGAGTTCGGCCAAATCTGTATGATGCTGGTTGGTTGTACCTTGCTGTTTTTGGCAATTAAAAAAGGATTTGAACCTTTACTGTTATTGCCGATTGGTTTCGGTGCTATTTTGGCGAATATTCCAAATGCTGGCTTTACTGAGCCTGGTGGCTTGCTCTACTACGTTTACTACATTGGGATTGAATCGGGTGTGTTCCCGCTATTGATCTTCATGGGTGTGGGCGCGATGACTGACTTTGGTGCTTTGATCGCAAACCCAAAAACGTTGTGGTTAGGTGCGGCTGCGCAGTTTGGTATTTTTGCAACACTGTTTGGCGCTATTTTGCTCAACTATGTACCTGGCATGGAGTTCTCCATGGCGGATGCATCGTCTATCGCGATCATCGGTGGTGCTGATGGGCCAACAGCGATTTTCTTGGCGAGTAAGCTCTCTCCAGATCTGTTAGGTGCGATTGCAGTCGCGGCATACAGCTATATGGCATTGGTGCCGATCATCCAGCCACCAATCATGAAAGCACTGACAACCAAGGAAGAGCGTCAAATCAAGATGGCTCAGCTTCGTCATGTTGGTAAATGGGAGAAAGTCATCTTCCCGCTTGCTGTATTACTGATGACGATTCTGTTCTTGCCTTCAGCTACGCCATTGGTTGGTATGTTCTGTTTGGGTAACTTGATGCGTGAAGCTGGTGTGGTCGATCGTTTATCGAAAACTGCTCAAAATGAATTGATCAACATAGTGACTATCTTTTTAGGTCTTGGTGTTGGTTCTAAGCTGCAAGCTGAGCAGTTCTTGAACCTAGAAACGTTAGGTATCTTGGGGTTAGGCGCAGTTGCATTTAGTATCGGTACTGGTGCGGGCGTCCTGATGGCGAAACTGCTTAACAAGTTCTCGAAAGAAGACATCAACCCACTTATTGGTGCGGCTGGCGTTTCTGCGGTACCAATGGCCGCGCGAGTCGTAAACAAAGTTGGTTTACAAGCTAACCCGCAAAACTTTTTGTTAATGCATGCGATGGGACCAAACGTTGCTGGTGTGCTGGGTTCAGCCGTTGCGGCTGGTATATTGTTAGCACTTGTTGGTTAGACATTATTGAAAATGGAATGATCAACCAATTTACAAAATCACGATTAACTTAGGTTAACAAAATGGTTTATAGTCAAAGGGATGCTTTCGCATCCCTTTTTGTTTTCTTGCAGGGAATGGTTTATGGAACACAAACAGATCGTTATCACTGAGTTTGGTGATGCCAACGTACTCGCGATTCAGCATGCTTCTACACCATCACCACAGCCTGGTGAAGTCTTAGTAAAAGTCGCTTTTTCAGGCGTAAATCCTATTGATGTCAAAACTCGAGCTGGGCTCGGTTGGGCGGCAGCGCAGAATAAGGATAATTTACCTTGGGTGCCAGGTTACGACATCTCAGGAAAAGTGATGTCTTGTGGAGAGGGGGCATCACGTTTTAATCAAGGTGATGAGGTGGCTGGATTTATTGGTTTCCCAGTTCGAGGCGGTGGATACAGTCAATACATATGTGTTCCAGAAACTGAGTTAAGTCATGTTCCTAGCTCTGTCACTTTAGAGGCAGCTGCTGCATTACCGTTGGCGGGACAAACTGCGGCACAAGCTCTCAGTAAGGCTAATGTGACGGAAAACGATCGCGTACTTATCCTCGCTGGTGCCGGTGGTGTTGGACACCTCGCGGTACAAATTGCGATCGCGACGAAAGCGGAAGTCTTTACAACCTGCAGTGAACGAAATTTAGATTACCTTGCGACGCTCGGTGCTCATGCAGTGAACTATCAATTTGCACCAGTGTCAGAACGTGTTGAAGATGTTGATGTTTTGATTGATTTAGTAGGCGGAGATGCTGCGTTAGATGCGCTTAAATGCCTGAAAGACAATGCGAGAGTCATCACCGTTCCAACCATAACTGCTGAGCTGATTTGTGAAAAAGCCAAACTCCTAGGCTTTGAGGCTAGTGGCATGTTGGTTGAACCAGACCCTGCGCAGTTAGATACCTTGTTGTACATGGTCGGCGTTGGCTTACTGAAGACTGAAATTCAACAGGTTTATCCTATGAGTGATGTCATTGGTGCTCACCAGCAGGTCGAATCAGGAAGAACCAGAGGCAAGGTGTTGCTTGATATGACATGCTAGAAGCATTTAACACGAGTTTTGAAAGTTTAGCGCTTTGGTTTTCAGATTCAGCATTATGGGTGCTTTTCATGACCGGTTTTCTCAGTGCCACGTTGTTGCCTGGTGGTTCTGAGGCGGGCTTAGTTGCCACTCTCTCATTAAATCAATACTCCGTTTCTTCAATTGTTATGGTCGCTACTATCGGTAATACGCTTGGTGGCTTAACAAATTATTGGCTTGGCTTGTGGATTCCCAACAAAGCACAAGAGGAAAAGCACGGTCATACCGCATTAAAGTGGCTCTCTAAGTATGGCTATTGGGGATTATTTTTTAGCTGGTTACCTGTAATTGGAGACCCGCTGTGTTTAGCCGCAGGGTGGCTGAGAATGAAGCTTCTGCCTTGCGTGATTTTAATATTTTTAGGAAAGGCTGCTAGGTATAGCTTGCTTGCGGCCATCTATCTCGGATTATTTTAAGGAAAGTACATGAAGATGTTTTGGGTTGGCGCGTGCTCACTGTTGGTGATCACGGGCTGCGCATCAAATACGCCAGTTTCATCACTGCCGAAAGGGGTAACTTTCGTTGAGTCATCGAAAGCTGAAGAAGGTAAAGTTAAGATTCCATACCAAAAGTATAAACTCGATAATGGTTTAACGGTGATCTTAGCTCCTGAAGATTCTGACCCATTGGTCCATGTGGATGTGACTTACCATGTTGGTTCAGCTCGTGAAGAAGTGGGTAAGTCTGGTTTTGCGCATTTTTTTGAGCACATGATGTTCCAAGGTTCAGAGAACGTTGGTGACCAAGAGCACTTCAGGATCATCACAGAGGCTGGCGGCACGTTAAATGGTACAACAAACCGCGATCGTACTAACTACTTTGAAACTGTCCCTGCTAACCAGCTCGAGAAAATGCTGTGGTTAGAGTCTGACCGTATGGGCTTTTTGCTGGATGCGGTTTCTCAACGCAAATTTGAAATTCAGCGTTCGACTGTAAAAAATGAGCGAGCCCAGCGTTACGATAATCGTCCTTATGGCTTAATTTGGGAGCGCATGTCCGAAGCGCTATATCCTGAAGGTCATCCGTATTCGTGGCAAACCATTGGTTATGTTGAAGATCTTGATCGTGTGGATGTGAACGACCTCAAAGCGTTTTTCTTGCGTTGGTATGGCCCAAACAATGCGACTATCACGATCGGTGGTGACTTAGACGTTGAACAAACTCTAGAGTGGGTAAATAAGTACTTCGGTTCGATTCCTCGTGGTCCTGAGGTTGAAAATGCGCCGAAACAACCTGCAAAACTGCAAGAAGACAAATACATCACGCTAGAAGATCGTATTCAACAACCTATGGTGATGATCGCGTGGCCAACAACCTACAACGGCGAAGAAAGCCAAGCGTCTCTCGACACGTTATCAGAAGTATTGGGGGGCGGTACCAACAGCGTGCTCTATCAAGACCTAGTGAAGACTCAAAAAGCGGTCGATGCTGGTTCATTCCATGACTGTGCTGAACTGGCGTGTAACTTTTACGTTTACGCAATGGGCGATTCTGGAGACAAAGGCGACCTATCAAAACTGTACGACGAGCTTTTACAATCACTGAATCAGTTTGCGGAAAAAGGCGTGACAGAAGATCGCCTTGAGCAGTTGAAGGGTAAAGCGGAAGCGGATGCTATTTTTGCGCTAGAAAGCGTTAAAGGTAAAGTGACTCAGTTGGCTTCCAACGAGACATTTTTCGGCGATCCTGATCGTCTTGAGCAACAGCTTGAACAAATCCGTGCAGTTACGCCGACTTCGGTAGAAAAAGCGTATACGGACTTTATCCAAGGTAAGAACAAAGTGACCCTAAGCGTGGTCCCAAAAGGAAAAACAGACCTTGTCGTAAAACCTGCGACCTTTGTGACACCAAAGCGTACGCTGCCAGAATATGAGAAGATTTCCGATGACCAATTGGCGTATCGTCGTGCGACCGATAACTTCGATCGCTCAGTGCAACCGCCAGTAGGAGAACCAGTGAAAGCGACGATGCCAGAGCTGTACGAGTTACATTTCAAGAATGGCTCAGAGCTGCTTGGTGCAGTTAGCGATGAAACGCCGACGGTGATGATGCAATTTAGTCTACCTGCAGGGACACGTTTTGTTGAAAAGGGTAAAGAAGGTCTTGCCCAATTGACCGCTGCGATGTTGCAAGAAGGCACAACGAAACGCAGTGTCGAAGAGATTCAAGCTGAACTTGATAAACTGGGTAGTGTTATCTCTGTTAATGCCACAGGTTATACAACAAACATCAGTGTTTCTGCTCTAGAAAAGAACTTAGAACCGACGTTAAAAATTGTCGAAGAGATGTTGCTGTCTCCTGCATTTAATCAAGATGATTTCGAGCGTGTAAAAATGCAAGCGCTAGAAGGCCTGGTATATGAGCACCAAAATCCAAGTTGGATGGCGTCACAAGCGAGTCGCCAGGTGCTCTATGGGGATTCGGTTTTTGCTCGACCAAAAGACGGCACGCAAGCAGGTGTCAGTGCATTAACGTTGGATGATGTCCGTGAATTCTACTCGAAGCATTACACGCCACAAAGTGCGCAAATCGTCGTTGTTGGTGACATCAATAAACAGGAAATTGAGCAGCAACTGACGTTCTGGAAAAACTGGCAAGATGAAGCTGCGCCATTGTATGCACCGCAAAGCATTGCTGCATTAGGTGAGCAAAAGATCCATCTTGTTGATAAACCAGGAGCGCCGCAAAGTGTGGTCATGATGGTTCGTCAAGGTATGCCTTACGACGCAACGGGCGATTTTTACCTAAGCCAACTGGCAAACTTCAACTTAGCTGGGAACTTCAATAGCCGCATTAACCAAAATCTACGTGAAGACAAGGGTTACACATACGGTGCTTACGGCTACTTCTCTGGTAATCCAGAAACAGGCTCGGTGGTTTTCACCGCGCAAGTACGAGCGGATGCAACGGTTGCTTCGATCATTGAGATGGAAAATGAGCTAAATGAATACTCGCAGTCAGGTATTACTGATGAAGAGATGAAATTTATGCGTCAAGCGGTCGGTCAAAAAGATGCACTGAAATATGAAACGCCAACACAAAAAGCGGAGCTCATCAGTGATATTCTTAAGTACAACCTCGATCATGATTACTTGCAGCAAAGAAACGCTATCGTAGAAAAAGTCGATAAGCAGACGTTGAATGCGCTGGCTCAGAAATGGTTTGATCCAAATGACTATCAAATTATCGTCGTTGGTGATGCTAAATCGTTGCGTCCTCAATTAGAAAAGTTGGGGAAAGACGTAGAAGAGCTTGAAATCATTCGATAGAGTACACATTTAATAGCGGAGAAACGTTTCTCCGCTATTCATCTAGATAAGCAACTTTTCGTGGGTTATTTATCTAGATGCATTAACTATCAATAACTTAGCTTACACTTGTGTTATGTAACAAGTGTCCTGCTCCCAATATAAGCGAACCTCATTTTGACTGATTTTGCTGCGCGACTAAAAAAAGTTGCATCAAACCCCGAAGTATTTAAGCAGTTTGGACGCGGTGTTGAGCGAGAAACTTTGCGCTATCGTCAGGATGGACATCTAGCTACAACTCCTCATCCTGAAGGGTTAGGCTCTGCGTTCACAAATCAATGGATCACAACGGATTTTTCGGAATCATTGTTAGAGTTCATTACGCCTGTGTCACATGAAATTCCAGAACTGATGGCACAGCTGAAAGATATCCATCATTTCACTCAAACCAAAATGGGTGAAGAGAAAATGTGGCCACTATCAATGCCTTGCTACGTAGGCTCAGAGGATGATATTCAGTTAGCCCAGTATGGCTCTTCGAATGCAGCGAAAATGAAAACGCTGTACCGAGAAGGCCTAAAGCGTCGCTATGGCAGCCTGATGCAAATTATTTCAGGTGTCCATTTTAACTTCTCGTTTCCTGAAACATTTTGGGATGCGCTCTATGGCGAGCAAGATGAACAAGCCCGCCTAGATGCTAAGTCTGGCGCGTACTTTGCGTTGATCCGTAATTACTACCGCTTTGGCTGGATGATTCCCTACTTCTTTGGTGCATCACCAGCGTTATGTGGCTCTTTTATTCAAGGTCGTGAAACCGATCTGCCATTCGAGAAGATTGGCGGGACATTATATTTGCCGAAGTCGACGTCTTTGCGTTTGAGCGATCTTGGCTATACCAATAGTGCTCAAAGTGTGCTGAAAATTGGTTTTAACAGCATTGACCAATACCTCGATGGTTTGAGTGATGCGATTCGCCACCCATCAGAAGAGTTTGCGAAAATTGGGGTAAAAGTGGATGGTGAATACCGCCAGCTTAATTCCAATATCTTACAAATTGAGAATGAACTGTACGCTCCGATTCGTCCAAAACGTGTATCGAAAAGTGGTGAGAAGCCTTCAGATGCGTTACGACGCGGTGGTGTCGAATACATTGAAGTTCGTTCTCTAGATGTTAACCCATTCAGCGCAGTGGGCTTAAATGAAGAGCAAGTACGATTCTTGGATCTCTTCCTTACCTGGGCGGCCTTGTCAGACTCAGACCCTATGGATAACTGTGAATTAGAGTGTTGGCGCGATAACTGGAATAAAGTCATTGTTTCAGGCCGTGAAAAAGGTCTAATGCTGCAAATTGGTTGCCAAGGTGAGCGTCTATCTCTACAAGATTGGGCACACCGAGTTTTCGTCGAGTTACGTCAAATAGCACAGCAAATGGATATGACCGCTGGTGGCAGTGCATACCAAGATGTGTGTAATCAACTCGAGACATGGATTGATAACCCAGAACTAACGATCTCTGGTCAACTATTAGAGCTAACGAAAGAGCTGGGTGGGCTAGGTAAAGTTGGTTGTACTCTTGGTATGAAGTACCGTGATGAAAACCTAGCTCACGGTTATCAGTACTACTCACAAGATACGATGGAAACGGAAGTAGCGTCGTCCGTGGAAAAACAAAAGCAAGCAGAGCAGAGTGACACGCTTTCTTTTGATGATTTTTTGGAAGATTACTTTGCTTACCTGAAGCAGTAATGACTAACTAAGGATTGGTGCGGTTGAACATTAAGTCGTCAGTAGTAGCGGTACTTGGAAGCGTGTTACTTGCAGGTTGTGCTACGGCACCGCCAAAGCAGCAGAATAACTTATGCGAGATATTCCGAGAGAAATCCGGTTGGTACGATGATGCCAAAGATATGGAAGATGAATGGGGGACCCCTATTCATGTCGCTATGGCCATCATTAAACAAGAAAGCAGCTTTCGGCACGATGCAAAACCACCTAAAGATTATTTGCTAGGGTTTATTCCTTGGGGACGAGTCAGCAGTGCGTATGGTTACGCTCAAGCTCAAGACCCTGCTTGGGAAGACTTCCAAGATGCCACAGGTCAGGGTGGCTCTCGTACCAACTTCGATGATTCTATGATGTTTGTCGGTTGGTATACTCATGAAACACGGCGTCAGCTAGGGATTTCATTATGGGATCCCTATAACCAGTATCTGGCTTATCATGAAGGGCGAGGTGGGTATAAGCGAGGTACTTATAATCGAAAGCCTAGTTTAATCAAAGTCGCTCGACGTGTTGAACAAACAGCGAAAACTTATGGCTGGCAGCTGAAGCAATGTCGTCAGGAATTAGAAGACAACAGCAGCTGGTTCTTTTAGCCCACAGTCAGTTCATGTGCTGTAGGGATGAATGACATTTATCCATTACCGAAAGGTACTGGAGTTACAATCAGGAGAGATGTAATGCCTTTACTCGATAGTTTTACCGTGGACCACACTCGTATGAATGCACCCGCTGTACGAGTGGCGAAAACCATGCAGACCCCAAAAGGGGATACGATTACTGTTTTCGACTTACGCTTTACTGCGCCAAACAAAGACATTCTTTCTGAAAAAGGTATTCACACCCTAGAGCACCTTTATGCAGGCTTTATGCGTAATCACCTAAACGATGATTCTGTTGAGATCATCGATATTTCGCCTATGGGTTGCCGCACAGGTTTTTACATGAGCCTGATTGGCACACCATCAGAGCAGCAAGTCGCAGATGCTTGGATTGCAGCAATGGAAGATGTGCTGAAGGTAGAAAGTCAGAATAAGATCCCTGAACTTAACGAATACCAATGCGGCACGGCAGCAATGCACTCTTTAAAAGAAGCACAACAGATCGCAAAGAACATTTTGGATGCTGGTGTTTCGGTGAACAAAAATGATGAACTTGCTTTGCCTGAGTCGATGTTAAAAGAGTTGCGCATCGACTAGGTGCTCATTAAGAGAAGCATATTGCCCCAATAAGTAAAAAAGCCTGACATGAGTCAGGCTTTTCTTTTGGTTATTTGGATGTCGATTTTTTCTTCTTCGGATAAACACGAACGAGCTTGATTCGGTTCTCTTCAATCTCAACAAGTTCCATTGGGTGACCCGCTACTCTCACGCTTAAATGGCTCTCTGGAATATCTTCCAGGTGCTCCAAAATAAGACCGTTTAACGTTCTTGGGCCATCCGTTGGTAAATCCCATTTCAGGCCTTTGTTAATATCTCGAATATTGGTGCTGCCTTCAATAAGAAAGCTTCCGTCACCTTGAGGACTGATTTCATCAGAGAGGCTTGGAGAAATTGACGTCGTGAACTCACCAATGATCTCTTCCAGAATATCTTCAAGAGTGATTAGACCGATGATATCACCGTACTCATCCACGATCAGACCGATACGTTGCTTGTTGCGTTGGAATTTCAACATTTGCACGTTCAGTGGTGTGCCTTCTGGGATGTAATAGACCTCATCAGCAGCACGTAATAGCGTTTCTTTGTTGAATTCGTTCTTTTCCAACATCAGACGATAAGCTTCACGCAAGCGCAGCATGCCAACCACTTCATCAATTTGGTCACGATAGAAAACTATGCGTCCATGTGGTGAGTGTGTTAGCTGGCGAACAATGGATTTCCAGTCGTCGTTAATATCAATACCGGTAATTTCATTGCGTGGGACCATAATGTCGTTCACGGTGACGTGCTCAAGATCCAAAATAGACACTAGCATGTCTTGGTGTCGGCGAGGGATCAAACCGCCAGCTTCATTTACCACCGTACGCAGCTCATCGGAGCTAAGATGATCTTCTGCTGAGTGATCCGCTCTTACGCCAAGTAAGCGGATAAAGCCATTCGTAATAAAGTTAACAAGCATCACTAAAGGCGACAGTAACTTCATCAGTATGGTCAATAATATACTGCTCGCGTAGGACACACGTTCAGGGTAAAGCGCTGCAATTGTTTTAGGGGTAACCTCGGCAAAAACCAATACAACCATAGTTAGTGCACCGGTTGCGATAGCGACACCTAAATCACCATACAAACGCATACCAATAATGGTCGCGATAGCAGACGCGAGAATATTAACGAGGTTGTTGCCGATAAGAATAAGACCAATCAAACGATCTGGACGGTCTAATAGTCTTTCGACTCGCTTAGCACCCTTATGCCCGTTTTTGGCTAAGTGTTTTAAGCGATAACGATTCAGAGACATCATCCCTGTTTCTGAACCGGAAAAGTAACCTGATATGACGATAAGACACGCGAGTAGCGCAAACAAGATACCCGTAGAGATGTCGTCCAAAACGTTGCTGTTCCTTGTAAGTATTGGGTTATATAACGGTTGAGTAAGTCCGTTAAGTCAAAGAGTTAAGGCGTACTGTATTTTATCTAGCCTAAAATATAAAGGATAGGAGCCCTAGAGCTCCTTAATTCAAGATGATTTCTTTTACAAAGCGACTGCCAAAATATGCCAGAGTCAACAGTGTTGCTCCTGCAACAGCGAACCATGTGACTTTTCTACCACGCCAGCCTTTTTGATAGTGACCCCAAAGCAGTATTGAGTACACCACCCAAGCGATGAAAGAAAGAATGCCCTTATGTGCCTTACCTTGGGCAAACATATCCTGCACAAAGACAAAGCCAGTAATGAGCGTGGCAGTTAACAATAAGTTACCGATCAAAATAATTTTGAAGAGTTGACGCTCCACCATTAATAGAGGCGGCAGGTTTGGGTTAATCGCCAAAGATTTTTTTGCTTTCAGTTTGTGATCCAGCCAAGCCAACTGAAGCGCATAGAGTGCCCCGATAGTTAAAGTCGCGTATGAGAAGAGCGCAAATGAAATATGAATGAGTAGCTTAGGGTCATTCTCTAGGTGCTTTATAAACGTGCTTGGCAAAAATGTGGCAGCAGATAAATTGATGGCAGCAAAGCTATAAACGACAGGCAATAAAAACCACAGTCGGTTTTTCAACATAGCAAGGCTCATGACCAGAGAAATAATAAAACTGATCAAAGAAGCCACGTTGAGAATACTCAGGTTTTGACCTGAACCATCAAAAATCAGATCACTCAAAATCCACGCATGAAAAACAAGCGCACAGGCAGCACTAGCAAACACTGTTTTTGCTTTGATTCCTGACTGTTGTGAGAGTCCGGGTATGATGGTCGCAATCGCCAAAACATAAAGTATGGCGGCCGCGATGGCTATTAAGCTATCCATGAATCCTAAATATTATTGTGCACGATGGAGAAATTATACCTTGCATTACACTTTGGGGCTACGTTATATCCGACATCAATCGTGAGAGATGAGATATTGAAATTAATAAGTTACCGCACCATATATAAATAGAGACAAGAATAGGACAGCGGTACGGGTATGACTCAGACCTTGGCTAATGTATACTCACACTAATTAATCGCCATTTTAGCGAAGAGACAAAGATGTTTGAGAATTTAACGGATCGATTATCCAAAACGCTGAAAAATATCAGTGGTAAAGGTCGTCTGACCGAAGACAACATTAAAGAAACCCTACGTGAAGTCCGAATGGCTCTACTTGAAGCTGACGTTGCGCTTCCGGTCGTTCGTGAATTTGTGAACCGCGTTAAAGAAAAAGCGGTGGGCGTAGAAGTTTCTAAATCTCTGACTCCAGGTCAGGAATTTATCAAGATCGTTCAAACAGAACTTGAAGCCGTAATGGGTGAGTCGAATGAGGCGCTAAACCTTGCTGCTCAACCACCTGCTGTGCTTCTTATGGCTGGTCTACAAGGTGCGGGTAAAACCACATCGGTAGGTAAGTTATCTAAGCTTCTAAAAGAACGTGACAAGAAGAAAGTCTTGGTTGTGTCTGCCGACGTTTACCGTCCTGCGGCAATCAAGCAGCTTGAAACACTGGCATCAGACATCGGTGTTGACTTCTTCCCATCATCACCAGACCAAAAGCCTATTGATATCGCCAATGCAGCGATTGACCATGCGAAGAAAAAATTCTACGACGTATTGATTGTCGATACCGCAGGTCGTTTGGCAATTGATGAAGAGATGATGGGGGAGATCAAAGATCTTCACGCAGCTATCAACCCAGTAGAAACGCTATTTGTTGTTGACGCCATGACGGGTCAAGACGCAGCAAATACAGCAAAAGCCTTTGGCGATGCGCTACCTCTTACCGGTGTAGTTCTAACTAAGGTTGATGGTGATGCTCGTGGTGGTGCGGCACTTTCAGTACGCCATGTCACGGGCAAACCAATCAAATTCTTGGGTGTCGGTGAAAAAACTGACGCGCTAGAACCGTTCCACCCAGATCGTGTTGCTTCACGTATTCTTGGCATGGGTGACGTTCTGTCTTTGATTGAAGACCTACAACGCAACGTTGACCAAGAAAAGGCAGAAAAGTTAGCGAAGAAGTTCAAAGAGAAGAAAGGTTTCGACCTTGAAGATTTCCGTGAACAGCTAGGCCAGATGCAAAACATGGGCGGCATGATGGGGATGATGGATAAGCTTCCAGGAATGTCCCAGCTACCAGACAATGTGAAAGACAAAGTCGATGACAAGATGTTCAAACAGATGGAAGCGATCATCAGCTCCATGACAATGAAAGAACGTCAACGCCCAGAAATTATCAAGGGCTCGCGCAAGAAGCGTATCGCGGCTGGTTCTGGTGTGCAGGTTCAAGATGTAAACCGCTTACTAAAACAGTTCACCCAAATGCAGAAAATGATGAAAAAGATGCAAAAAGGTGGCATGAAAGGCATGATGCGCAACATGCAAGGCATGATGGGCGGCATGGGTGGCGGCGGTGGCTTCAACCCATTTGGTCGTTAATTAATCGATCACGCATAGATTCAGGGTGTTAGGTTCGTCACAAACTTTAAATTCAATTTATGTTGGTGAAAAAGTAACTAAACTCCTTGCATTGCTCCGGGAGAAGAGTAAAATTCCGGAGCTTTATTTTGGCACGAGACCCCAAACTGTTTAATTTCTTGAATGGTTTTTGGGGTTAATTTTATTTTTGAGAAAGCAAAGAGGACGACATGGTAACCATTCGTTTGGCACGTCACGGCGCTAAAAAGCGTCCATTTTATCAAATCGTAGTAGCGGACAGCCGCAACGCTGCAACTGGCCGTTTCATCGAGAAAGTTGGTTTCTTCAACCCAACTGCTAAAGGTCAAGAAGAAGGTCTACGTCTAGACCTAGACCGCGTTAACCACTGGGTTGGTCAAGGCGCGTCAGTATCTGACCGTGTTGCTAAGCTAGTTAAAGACGCTCAAAAAGCGGCTTAATTTTTTACTTGAAAAGTAGAAACTAGTTTATGTCGATGAAAGGTAAAGAAACAATGAGCAACGAAAAGATTGTTGTAGGCAAGTTTGGTGCTACTTACGGCATTCGTGGTTGGCTTAAGGTTTTTTCCTACACAGACAATGCTGAAAGCATTTTCGATTACAGCCCTTGGTACATTAACCAAAAGGGCAAGTGGGTTGAGTACAAAGTAGAAAGCTGGAAGCGCCATAACAAAGGTATGGTGGCTAAGCTGGAAGGCATGGATGTTCGTGAAGACGCGCATCTAATGACGAACTTTGAAATTGCTATTGACCCTGCGGTACTTCCTGAATTGTCAGAAGATGAGTTCTACTGGCGCGAATTGTTTGGGATGCAAGTTGTAACTACTAAAGGTTACGATCTAGGTGTTGTTACTGACATGCTAGAAACTGGCTCAAACGATGTTCTGGTTGTTAAAGCAAATCTTAAAGATGCTTTCGGGCAGAAGGAACGATTAATCCCGTTCCTTGAAGAGCAAGTGATCATTAATGTTGATCGCGAAGCTCAACGGATCGAAGTTGACTGGGATCCTGGATTCTAATCTCCAAAATTACAGAGCGAGATAAACATGTGGGTTGGCGTTATTAGCCTTTTTCCAGAAATGTTCCGTTCTGTTACTGATTTTGGAGTAACAGGTCAAGCGGTTAAAAAAGGTCTTTTGTCGATTGAAACTTGGAATCCTAGAGATTTCACTCACGACAAACATCGCACAGTCGATGACCGACCTTACGGTGGTGGCCCTGGTATGTTAATGATGGTTCAGCCTTTGCGCGATGCCATTCATACCGCGAAAGCAGCCTCACCGGGCAAGACGAAAGTCATCTACCTTTCTCCTCAAGGTCGCAAGCTCGACCAGAAAGGAGTGGAAGAACTGGCAACGAATGAGAACTTGCTTCTGATTTGTGGTCGTTATGAAGGGGTAGATGAGCGCATCATTCAATCTGAAGTCGACGAAGAATGGTCGATTGGTGATTTTGTGATGACGGGTGGTGAGATACCAGCCATGACGTTAATCGACGCTGTCTCTCGGTTTGTTCCGGGTGTACTAGGGGATTTCGCGTCAGCAGAAGAAGACTCTTTTGCAAATGGCTTGTTAGATTGCCCTCACTATACGCGTCCAGAAGTATTGGATGACAAAGAGGTACCAGCGGTACTGATGTCAGGCAATCACAAGGATATTCGTCAATGGCGACTCAAGCAGTCGTTGGGCCGTACTTGGCTAAGAAGACCAGAGCTCCTGGAAAACCTAGCTCTGACTGACGAACAGGAACAATTACTTGCTGAGTTTGTTAATGAGCATAAAGCCATTAAAGAACATAACGCAAAGTAACCTAATTTATTTAGTATCAGTTTATTCTAGGAATTTAAAAAATGAGTAACATCATCAAAGCTCTTGAAGAAGAGCAAATGAAATCAGACCTACCTAAATTTGCACCAGGTGACACTGTTGTAGTTCAAGTTAAGGTAAAAGAAGGTGACCGTGAGCGTCTACAGGCTTTCGAAGGCGTTGTAATCGCAATCCGTAACCGTGGTCTACACTCTGCTTTCACTGTGCGTAAGATCTCTAACGGTGAAGGTGTTGAGCGTACGTTCCAAACACACTCTCCAATCGTTGATAGCATCGAAGTTAAACGCCGTGGTGCAGTACGTCGTGCCAAGTTGTACTACCTACGTGAGCGTTCTGGTAAGTCTGCTCGTATCAAAGAGAAACTTGCTAAGAAGTAATGCTATAACTAGCGTTCTCATCTTAAACGGAGTCCTTTTAGGGCTCCGTTTTTTTATTTGTGTAATTAGCTTGCTCGTTTCTTTTCTCCCGACCTGCACTGTCGATGCTCATGCACTGACGTACACTCCACGCCTCTACCTTGCTGTGAATAGATTCCTGATGTCGCTATGGCTCCTCGGAATGACAGGAAATGATGGTCAAAGATTATAGAGTACCGTGGTTAAAATTCGTCATTCTGGACAGCGACGACGGAGCGTGATTCGGTTCCCCAAGAAGGAACCTAGGGTATTCCTTTACCCTAGGTCTCAATTTAATACTGGTCTTCAGACCAGCCATCACTATCGGACATATCGGGTGCGCCTGGGATGGTGTTTTCTTCATCTGCCCATTCACCAAAATCAATCATTTGGCATTGTTTACTGCAGAAAGGGCGATGAGGACTTTGTTCTCCCCATTCTACGTCGGCGCCACATTGTGGGCATTGAACGATGGTAACTTTAGACATAGTTGAGCGTCCCATTACTAATTGGTGTTAAAGGGTAGTATACCTAAACGAATTAAAGATGGCTTATTCAACGCGCTATTGCTGCTACGAAATTTTATCAAATATAAGCGCAATAAAGCGTTGAATTTTAGATTATGGAGGCGAGGCGTAGTGTCGTCTTAGCTGCAAACAGCAAGTTCAAATTCAATATCTTGTGTGCATGCTTGACCGTTTTCAAACGACATGAACTTGATCGCAAAGCGGTTTTTATGGCCTGAAATCATAGGATACACGCCATATTCCATTGGGATGTGAAGTCTTAGAATGTTGGCTTCATCAGCGTCACTTTGGAAGAAACCTGCACGACCGATTTGAGCTTTGAAATGTCCGGTCTCTCTAGTGAGCTTTAACCATAACGAAAGCGCATCAGATAAGGGCTTTAAGCTTGCTTGCCACTGTTGTGCATCACGCTTTTTACGTTCAATAGATAGATGAAGCCAGTAGTGTAATGCTGGCAGATCAAAACAGCATGAACCACCCGGTAGATTAAAGCGTTGACGGATAGAGCTTAGGAAGCGATCTTCTTTTAATGCTTGGCCAAAACGTTCAGCACCCATTAGTTGGCTATGAACGACATCTATCTCTTGTAGCAAGGTATTTAATGCGTCTTGATCGACACCATCGACATTGAGCCAATGGCGGTACGACAGCCGTTGCTTCTCAAGATCTTTAGCCAGTTCACTTTTCAGTTGGATTTGTTCGAAGATCTCAACCATATCGAATAACGCACGGAAAAACAGTTGATACTGATGATTTTCGCTAAACCCAGAGGCCAAGTGAGCCTGACGCAGCAGAGACTCCACTCTTAGATAAATACGAGTTTTCTCATTTAACGGATGTTCAAATTTGTGCGTGGTCATCGACATAAGCCTTTGTGAGTTTCGTTCCTATTTTCGCAGATTTTTCTTACACATGGCTAGGTACTTTTCGTGCAAATCTGTGATTTGAAGCAAAAGATCAGGGTCACTTGGATTATTCTTAACCACATCGTCTGCAAGCGCGAGCCTTTGCTCTCTTGATGCTTGAGAGGAAAGGATGGCGCGAACTTGATCTTCACTCACATTGTCTCGTTTCATCGTGCGAGATATCTGTGTATTCGGTTCTACATCGACGACAAGAATGCGATCACACAAACTATCTAGCTTGTTTTCTACGAGCAACGGCACCACAAGTAACGCATACTCTGAAGTGACTTGCTGCAAATCTTCGATCATCTTTTCACGAATTATCGGGTGCAACAGTGCATTGAGCCATGCTTTTTCATCTGAATTCGAAAAGATTTTTTCTCTCAGCTTTGCGCGATCTAAAGTTTGGTCTTCACGAACGATATCGTGACCAAAGTGTTCAATAATCGCGTTTAGGCCGGGAGTACCTGGCTCGACAACTTCTCTTGCTACAATGTCGGCATCGACGATATCGATTTTAAATTGTTGTTTGAACAGATTCGCGACGGTTGTTTTTCCACTAGCGATACCGCCTGTTAAACCAATAACCAAAGCCATTTACACTCCTAGAACTGAAGTAAAGTACCAGTTTAAAATCTGGTCGCCCCAAATTAAGCTTATCCAACCAGCAATTGCTAAGTAAGGACCGAAAGGGAAAGCTTTTTCAATTCCCTGCTTTTGCAAGCGTAGTTGAATGATGCCAAATACGATGCCAACCACAGAAGAAAGTAGAATGATCATCGGCAGTGACTGCCAACCTAGCCAAGCTCCTAGTGCCGCCAGTAGTTTAAAATCACCATACCCCATTCCTTCTTTACCAGTAAGTAGCTTAAAGCCCCAGTAAACGGACCAGAGACATAGGTAACCAGCAATAGCACCAATGACAGAATCTTGTAGAGTAACAGGACTTATTTCGACTAATGCTAAGGCAATGCCAGCCCAAGTTAATGGTAATGTTAATTGGTCAGGTAACAACATAGTATCGAGATCGATAAATGTTGCGGCGATTAAGATAAAAGTAAAAAAGAGTAGGGCAACGGTAAAGTAACTAAAACCAAAGTAATAAGCGATAAAGCCTGAACAGAACGCGGTGAGCAGTTCAATCAGTGGATAGCGTGCACTAATGGTTGCCTGACAGTTGTGACATTTGCCTTTTAAAAGCAGCCAGCTAATCACAGGAATGTTGTCGCGAATACGTATCGGTGTTGCGCATTTCTGGCAGGAGGAGCGTGGAACGCTCAAGGTCAGCACTTCTTTAGGAGGTTCTATTTTGTATTCAGGAAATGACTCGGCACATTCGCGTCGCCATTCTAGTTCCATGATTTTAGGTAGTCGATAAATAACCACATTGAGGAAGCTACCCACGATCAGACCGAAGATGGTGGCAAACACAACGAATAGCCAAGGGTAGTACTGGAATACTTCCATATTTGTCTCTTGAGCGATGAGTGAAATCAGCAAGATGCTGTTTTAAAGGAGTTAACAGCTCATTCTAGCCCAATACACTCATTAAGTTAAAGATTGGCAAGTACATTGCTGTCACTAATCCGCCAACAACGATACCTAAAAAAACGATAATTAGTGGCTCTAGAATTTTACTAAGGTTGTCGACGGTGTTATCGACTTCAAACTCGTAGATCGTTGCAACTTTATTGAGCATGTCGTCAAGTCGACCAGACTCTTCACCGATCATGACCATTTGTAACACTAATTCAGGGAACACATTACAGTTACGCATGGCAACATACATTGGCATACCTGCGGCGGTATCACGGTAAACTTCTTCTATGGCGAGTTGATAGTGCAAGTTTCCTGAGGTTTTTGATGTGGTTTTTAAACTGGTTAGAATTGGAATACCCGCTGTAAAGCTTGTGGCGAGTGTTCGACTAAATTTGGCGATAGCGGCTTTTGATAATACGGGCCCGAGGACAGGAAATTTAAGCACAGAGCGATTGAGCATTAAGCGAAAAGAATCTGAACGCTTAGAGAGGATTCTCGCTGAGATGAATAGACTGATAGAGCCTAGTGCTATAAATGGGCTCCAGTTTTGTGTCCAGGCGGAAAGATCTAACACTTGCCTGGTAAACCACGGTAAGTCAGCACCAAAACCAACAAACATTTTTTCAAACTCGGGAATGACTTTGGTGAGCATGATAAACGACACTCCTAACGCTACTAGCACTACCATGGCTGGGTAAATCAGTGCTTTGATCACTTTCGCACGAAGCTGCTCATTTTTTTCTCGGTAGGTGGCTAAGCGCTCGAATACTTCTGCTAAGTTACCGGATTGCTCACCTGTGGCGATAAGATCGGTATAGAGTGGGTCAAAGTGTTCACTTGCAGTGCGCATGGCTTTTGACATGGGCGTCCCCGCTTCAACGGCGCGTGTCACGCTCATCAAAATGGATTTCATCTCTGCTTTTTTATGATTTTCTGAGACCAATTTTAAAGCCTGAACTAAGGGTACACCGGTTATCAACATCGTCGAAATCTGACGGGTAAACACCGTGATGTCTCTGCCTTTCACGCGATGGCTGAGTTTAGTGAGAAACGAGATACTGCTTTTCTTTAACTTCTTGATCTTGATGTGCTGTGCGTCTAGACGCTCGCGTACTTCAATTTCCGTCATCGCGAGGGTTTGTCCAGATGTCTTTTTGCCTGAACTGTTGATGCCTTTCCAGCGGAAGTTTTTAAGTTGTGGTGTAGTGCTTTTCATAGAGGTGACTGCTGATTAAAGGATTAAAAATAAAGTACGCGCTGTAGTTCACTAAAACTTGTGATCCCTTGTTTGAGTTTTTCTATGCCCGACATTTGTAACGTGCTCATACCATTTGCGATGGCGAGTTTTTCTAGTTCATGTACCGAGGCGCCTTTAATAAGCGCTTCGGAAAGAAATTCATCAAAGCGCATCACTTCATAAATCCCCGTTCGGCCGGAATAACCATGGGTACACTCATTACATCCATCGGGATTGGCTTTAAAAATGTTGTCGCTTGCTTGAATTCCAAGGTGTTGTAGCTGAACGGTAAGCTCTTGTGATTGTTTACAGTGCGAGCACAGTTTACGGGCCAAGCGCTGGGCAATAATCAAACTAAGAGATGAGGCCAAGTTAAAGCTTTCTACGCCCATGTTTGATAAACGAATAACCGTTTCAGCCGCAGAATTGGTATGCAAGGTTGAAAGTACTAAGTGACCGGTTTGCGATGCTTTTATAGCGATTTCGGCGGTGTCTAAGTCACGAATCTCACCGACCATTACCACATCCGGGTCTTGACGTAAGAAAGAGCGCAGGGCTTCGGCAAAACCAAAACCAATCTTAGGCTGAACTTGAACTTGGTTAATGCCCGATAAGTTAATTTCTACTGGGTCTTCTGCCGTGGAAATGTTGATTTCTGGCTTATTGAGGATACTTAGCCCAGTGTATAGAGAAACGGTTTTACCGCTCCCTGTTGGGCCTGTCATCAGAATCATGCCTTGTGGGCGACGCAGCGCATCCAAGTACAATTGTTTTTGTTGTTCGCTATAACCAAGCTTGTCGATATCCAGTGACGCAGAGCTGCTGTCGAGCAGTCGTAGTACAATTTTCTCTCCGAATAGAGTCGGTAGTGTGGATACACGCATATCAATCGCGGTGTCTTGATTCAACTTGAGCTTTATACGCCCATCTTGTGGTAAACGTCGCTCTGCAATATCAAGCTTAGAGAGGATTTTGATACGAGCGGATAAGCGGCGACTTAAGTGGCTTGGTGGCTGCTGTGTTTCAATTAAGATGCCATCACAGCGTAAGCGAACGCGGTACATCTTTTCATAAGGCTCAAAGTGGATATCGGATGCGCCTTTGCGCACAGCGTCCAGCAGAATTTGGTTTATGTAACGGCTGACGGGCGACTCGTCTTGGCTCAAGTCTTCAATGTTGTCGATTTCATCTGCGCCCACATCAACCAGGTTGGCTAATTCTTCTTGGTTGATCTCTTTTAGCCCAGACTTTTCCTGCCCAAGTGCGCGGCCATATAAGCGCCGAATCGCAGCGGTCAGCTCGCGAAAATCAGCGAGAACAAGTTCTACTTGCAACCCTGTCGCAAAGCGGAAGTCATCTTCTGCTTGTTGGTTCGTGGGGTCGGCAACCGCTAATAATAACGTTGAAGGCGTACGTTGGAGTGGGAGTGCGTTATGCCGAGTGATTAATTCACGTAGACCGAGTTGTTGACAAAGCGAAGCGTACTCGTACTGAGATAACTCGGGCTGATTTAAACCAAAGAGAGAGCTTAAGTGCTCAGCGAGTTCGCTTGACGTGAATAACCCTGAACTGAGTAAAGCCTCTGGCATCGAAATGCCAGAAGCTTTGACTTGCTCTATTAACGATTCTTCTTGGGAAAACGTCAGTACTCCTCTTTGGCGAAGAACCGTGGATAAGTTGGTTAACATTAACAACTAGTTATTGGCAGCCATCAATTGCTGGGACTGTACCAGCACGAGCACAAGACCAACCTTCGGTTGCACTACGAGAGAAAGTTAAAGTATCACTCGAGGTCATTGAGCTATTTGAACCAAAAGCAAATTCTAGAGTTGGTACCGCACCTGAACCAGATCCAATTGCTGATGTTAGTGTGCCTAAATCGTTAGCTGAAGCTACTGAACCTAAATCAGAAAGACCAGCAGCCGAGCTCGTTCCATTTTCTTGATAATAGAGTTCAGCCGGAGTAATTAGGGACTTTAACGTAGCAAGAGCTGATGCGGCTTCTGATTTTTTTACGTAGTCTTGATAAGCTGGTATGGCGACGGCTGCCAAAACACCAATAATCGCCACCACAATCATCAATTCGATCAGAGTAAAACCCTGTTGTTTTTTCTGTTTACTGTTTTTCATTTTTAACCCTTTCCTAAAAATTAATAATGCTCTTGCATTAGCGAAAGATTATGGAGAGTTAAGGTGGGTTGAAAATGGGGAAGGGATGGGCTCTCGAGTGAGGTAAAACTCTTTGGTGAAAAGTTGCATATCGCATGCAGAGTTTTGCGAGTAGTACTATTTTTTAGTGGATAAAAAGAAAGGGCCTATTGGCCCTTTTTAATGATGAATTACTCACAACTTACTGAGTTAGTTGAAGTAATTTAGATTGTGTTGCTTTTATTATTTGAAGCGCATCGAAAGATCCATCGCTTTTAGATGCTTAGTCAACGCGCCTACCGAAATGTAATCGACACCGGTTTCTGCGTATTCTGCGATGGTCTCTAGCGTAATGTTGCCGGAGTTCTCTAAAGCGGCACGACCTGCGTTAATCGCTACGGCTTCACGCATCATTTCTTTTGTGAAGTTATCGAGCATGATGATGTCGGCACCAGCCTCTATCGCTTGCTTCAACTCTTCTAAGCTTTCCGTTTCTACTTCTACCGGTTTGCTTGGGTTAAGCTCTTTCGCTTTTTGGATGGCTTGGGTGATGCCACCACAAGCAATAATGTGGTTTTCTTTAATGAGGTAAGCGTCGAACACGCCGATGCGATGGTTAAGGCCACCACCACACGTCACGGCGTATTTTAGTGCGCTACGCAGACCTGGAATGGTTTTACGTGTATCTAGTAGACGACACTCAGTATGCGCGATTTTTTCAGCGTACTCTGCGGTAACTGTTGCGCAGCCAGACAGCGTTTGGATGAAGTTCATTGCGTTACGCTCACCAGTCAACAAGTCACGAGCAGGGCCTGTCAGCGTGCAAAGGGTTTGGTTAGGCTCGACTTTATCGCCGTCCTTTACGTGCCATTCAATACTGACCTTGCCACCGAGCTGTTTAAAAACTTCATCAGCCCATGCTTGACCACAGAACACACCATGCTCACGAGTAATAATCGTTGCGGTATTAACCGCCTCGGCAGGGATCAAAGATGCAGTAATGTCGTTATCTACATCGACACTGCCACCTAGATCTTCTTTTAAGGTATCAGCGACAGAGCGAGTGATCTCTAAAGGGAGTTGTTGTTTAAGGTATTCTAGGCGTTCTTGAATGTTGTGTGTGTTCTTCATCGCAAATCTTGTCTTGAAAGGGAGATGGCAACGAATGATACTCTCCGGTGTCAATAATTTCAGCAGTTAATTTGCAAAGTAGAGAGGTTGATATGCGCCCAATTATCGAGAATGGCTGGCTGACACAGGCAAAGCATGTTCCGTCACCATTTTTTGATGCCCGCTCTGATATAAACGACATCTCTCTGCTGGTGGTACACAACATCAGTTTGCCTCCTGGGCAGTTTGGTGGACCATATATAGAGGACTTCTTCACTGGCAAGCTAGACCCAAATGAACATCCATTTTTTGAAGTTATTCACAAAATGGGCGTTTCTGCACATTGCTTGATTAAAAGAAACGGCGAGGTTGTTCAATTTGTTTCTTTTCTTGATAGAGCATGGCATGCCGGTCAATCCAGTTTCGCGGGCAGGGAGCGTTGTAATGACTATTCCATTGGTATCGAGCTTGAAGGGACAGAATTTACTGCCTACACAGAAGCGCAATATCAATCACTTGCAGAGATTACTGAGGTGATTATGCAGTCTTATCCTCAAATCACCCCGCCACGAATTACCGGTCATCAATATATTGCGCCCTTGAGAAAAAGCGATCCTGGTCTAAGCTTTGATTGGGTGAAATATAGACTGCTTATACAGCGTTGATTTGTAGCGAAAGTGTAAATTCAAAAAAGCGAAATAAATAAGGCATACGATCAGGTATGCCTTTTTTTGATACCAGAAATATTAATGATTGTTAAAAGTTAACTACATTTTTACGCTCGCACATGCCGTTTTGGTGAATAAATAGACTGATAATTTTGTCATTTTCTGTATTTCTTTTCCAAAACTGCTAGCACGTCGACTTCCCATTTGTATGCTTTATGTAATTGGTCATACCAATTCCATTGCTGTTTTAACAGTCGATTGTTATCAGAGTGTTGGAAGTAAGCTCGTTCTATGATTTAGGTCAATTTTCGGCTGGACAGTGGCGTTTTAATTATGTTAATTTCTGCACCAACTTAAAATTGGTATTACCAATTACCTGCAAGAGTAGAAGAACAATAAATTATGGCTTATCAAAGGATTCGTCAGCCAAAACTCTCTGATGTTATAGAACAAGAGTTAGAAAGGTTGATAGTGGAAGGAACATTGTCTCCGGGGCAACAACTGCCTCCAGAGCGTGAACTGGCAAAACAGTTCGATGTGTCTCGTCCTTCAGTCCGAGAAGCCATTCAACGCTTGGAAGCGAAGCGTTTGTTGACTCGTCGCCAAGGTGGCGGAACATTCGTAAGTGAGAATATCTGGAAGAGCTTTTCAGATCCCTTGTTGAATTTGTTGTCTAGTCATTCTGAAACCCAGCTTGATGTGCTTGAGTCTCGTCATGCGATGGAAGGAATTTCAGCCTACTTTGCAGCTTTACGTGGTACCGAAGAAGATTTTGCGCGTATTCAAGGTTGCCTTGAGCGCATTAGCCAAGAGCAAGCAAACAACGATATCGAAGCTGAATCTGCGGAAGTAATGCAATTTTTGATCGCTTTGACAGAAGCCGCGCACAACGTGGTTTTGTTGCACATTGTTCGAAGCTTAGCACCTTTGCTTGAGCAAAATATTCTACAAAATTTTAAATTACTACGTCGCCGCCCAGAAGCGGTCGAGAAAGTCAGTAAACACCGAGCCAATATCGTGGATGCGATTGTTTCTGGTCAGCCTGAAAAGGCGCGAGAAATGTCCCACTCGCACTTGGCTTACATCGAAGAAACATTGTTGGATTTGACTCGAGAAGAGTCTCGACGAGAGCGTTCTCTACGTCGAATTCAGCAGGGTAATGACTCGTAAGAGCGTTACTTAAATAAGTAGATCCAACCAACAGAAGGATAGATCGCCATGTCTGATATGAAGCATGACGTAGATGCACTGGAAACTCAAGAATGGCTACAAGCGCTTGAGTCAGTTGTACGTGAAGAAGGTCTAGAGCGTGCTCAATTCCTATTAGAGCAAGTTCTAGATAAAGCACGTCTAGACGGTGTTGATATGCCAACAGGTATCACAACTAACTACATCAACACGATTCCTGCAGACCAAGAACCAGCATACCCAGGTGACACAACACTTGAGCGTCGTATTCGCTCAATTATTCGTTGGAACGCTATCATGATCGTTCTACGTGCATCTAAGAAAGACCTAGAGCTAGGCGGCCACATGGCGTCTTTCCAGTCTTCTGCTGCGTTCTACGAGACATGTTTCAACCACTTCTTCCGTGCACCAAACGAGAAGGATGGTGGCGACCTAGTTTACTACCAAGGTCACATTTCACCAGGTATCTACTCACGTGCATTCGTTGAAGGTCGTCTAACTGAAGAGCAGCTAGACAACTTCCGTCAAGAAGTAGACGGCAAAGGTATTCCTTCATACCCGCACCCTAAACTGATGCCTGAATTCTGGCAGTTCCCGACAGTATCGATGGGCCTAGGTCCAATCGCTTCTATCTACCAAGCTCGTTTCCTTAAGTACCTAGAAGGCCGTGGTCTTAAAGATACTTCAGAACAGCGCGTTTACGCGTTCCTAGGTGACGGTGAGATGGATGAGCCAGAATCACGTGGTGCTATCTCTTTCGCTGCGCGTGAGAAACTAGACAACCTATGCTTCCTAATCAACTGTAACCTACAGCGTCTAGATGGCCCTGTAATGGGTAACGGTAAGATCATTCAAGAACTTGAAGGTCTGTTCAAAGGTGCTGGTTGGAACGTAGTGAAGGTAATCTGGGGTAACAACTGGGATTCACTACTAGCTAAAGATACGACTGGTAAGCTTCTACAGCTTATGAATGAAACGATCGACGGCGACTACCAAACATTCAAATCAAAAGATGGCGCGTACGTACGTGAGCACTTCTTTGGTAAGTACCCAGAGACAGCTGCACTTGTTGCTGACATGACTGATGACGAAATCTTCGCACTTAAGCGTGGTGGTCACGAGTCTTCTAAGCTATACGCGGCATACAAAAACGCGGCAGAAACTAAAGGTCGTCCAACAGTAATCCTAGCTAAGACTGTTAAAGGTTACGGCATGGGTGAAGCGGCTGAAGGTAAGAACATCGCGCACCAAGTTAAGAAGATGGATATGACTCACGTACTACACCTACGTGATCGTCTAGGTCTTCAAGACATCCTAACTGACGAAGCAGTGAAAGAACTTCCGTACCTGAAACTTGAAGAAGGTTCAAAAGAGTACGAATACCTACACGCTCGTCGTAAAGCGCTACACGGCTACACGCCACAGCGTCTACCAAAATTCACTCAAGAATTCATCGTTCCTGAGCTAGAAGAATTCAAGCCACTACTAGAAGAACAGAAGCGTGATATCTCTTCTACTATGGCATTCGTACGTGCGCTAAACGTTCTACTTAAGAACAAGAACATTGGTAAGAACATCGTTCCTATCATTGCTGACGAAGCACGTACATTCGGTATGGAAGGTCTGTTCCGTCAAATCGGTATCTACAACCCGCACGGCCAAACTTACACACCAGAAGACCGTGGCGTTGTTTCTTACTACAAAGAAGCGACTTCAGGTCAGGTTCTACAAGAAGGTATCAACGAGCTAGGTGCTATGTCTTCATGGGTTGCTGCTGCGACTTCATACTCGACAAACGACCTACCAATGATCCCGTTCTACATCTACTACTCAATGTTCGGCTTCCAACGTGTTGGCGACATGGCGTGGATGGCTGGTGACCAACAAGCACGTGGTTTCCTACTAGGTGCAACTGCGGGTCGTACAACGTTGAACGGTGAAGGTCTACAGCACGAAGACGGCCACTCGCACATTTTGGCGGGTACGGTTCCTAACTGTATTTCTTACGACCCAACATTCGCGTACGAAGTAGCAGTAATCATGCAAGACGGTATCCGTCGCATGTACGGTCCAGAACAAGAAAACGTGTTCTACTACCTAACGCTAATGAACGAAAACTACGCAATGCCAGCAATGCCAGAAGGCGCTGAAGAAGGCATCCGTAAAGGTATCTACAAGCTAGAAACTTACACGGGCGACAAAGCGAAAGTTCAGCTAATGAGCTCTGGTACTATCATGAATGAAGTACGTAAAGCAGCTCAAATCCTAAGCGAAGATTACGGTGTTGCTTCTGATGTTTACTCTGTAACGTCATTCAACGAACTAACTCGCGATGGCCAAGATGCAGAGCGTTTCAACATGCTTCACCCAGAAGCGGAAGCGAAAGTACCTTACATCCAAACAGTAATGGGTACTGAACCTGCTATCGCAGCAACTGACTACATGAAGAACTACGCAGAGCAGGTTCGTGCATACATTCCTGCTGAGTCTTTCAAAGTTCTTGGTACTGATGGCTTCGGTCGTTCAGACAGCCGTGAAAACCTACGTCGTCACTTCGAAGTGAACGCAGGTTACGTAGTAGTAGCAGCGCTAACTGAACTAGCGAAACGTGGCGAAGTTGAGAAATCTGTAGTTGCAGAAGCAATTAAGAAATTCGACATCGACACAGAGAAAACAAACCCGCTATACGCTTAATTAAGAAGGTAGATAAGAAATGGCAATCGAAATTAATGTACCAGACATCGGTGCGGATGAGGTTGAAGTTACTGAGATTCTTGTAAGCGTTGGCGACAAGGTTGAAGAAGAGCAGTCTCTGATCACAGTTGAAGGCGATAAAGCTTCTATGGAAGTTCCTGCTTCTCAAGCGGGTATCGTTAAAGAAATCAAAGTTGCAGAAGGCGACAAGGTTTCTACTGGTTCTCTAATCATGATTTTCGAAGCCGAGGGTGCAGCTGACGCTGCACCTGCTCCTGCGGCAGAAGCAGCTCCAGCAGCAGCTCCAGCTCCAGCAGCAGCGGCAGAACTAAAAGAAGTTCACGTACCAGACATCGGTGGTGATGAAGTAGAAGTTACTGAAATCATGGTTGCCGTTGGCGACAGCATCGAAGAAGAGCAATCTCTTCTAACTGTTGAAGGCGACAAAGCTTCTATGGAAGTTCCAGCGCCATTCGCAGGTACTCTAAAAGAGATCAAAGTTGCAGCAGGCGATAAAGTATCGACTGGCTCACTTATCATGGTATTCGAAACAGCAGGTTCAGGCGCTCCAGCAGCACCAGCGGCAGCTGAAGCTCCTGCGGCAGCAGCTCCAGCAGCGTCTGCGGCAAAAGAAGTGAACGTTCCAGATATCGGCGGCGACGAAGTTGAAGTTACTGAGATCATGGTTGCGGTTGGCGACACAGTGGAAGAAGAGCAATCTCTAATCACTGTTGAAGGTGACAAAGCTTCTATGGAAGTTCCTGCACCATTCGCTGGCACAGTTAAAGAAATCAAGATTGCAGCTGGCGACAAAGTGTCTACTGGCTCACTAATCATGGTATTCGAAGTGGCGGGCGCAGCACCTGCTCCTGCAGCAGCTCCAGCTCAAGCGGCAGCACCTGCAGCTCCAGCTCCTAAAGCAGAAGCTCCAGCGGCAGCAGCTCCAGCAGCGACTGGCGATTTCAAAGAAAACGATGAGTACGCTCACGCGTCTCCAGTTGTTCGTCGTCTAGCGCGTGAATTTGGCGTTAATCTTTCTAAGGTTAAAGGTTCTGGTCGTAAGAGCCGTATCCTAAAAGAAGACGTTCAAGCTTACGTGAAAGATGCACTTAAGCGTCTTGAGTCTGGCGCAGGTGCAGCAGCATCTGGCAAAGGCGACGGCGCAGCTCTTGGTCTACTACCATGGCCAAAAGTGGACTTCAGCAAGTTTGGTGAGACAGAAGTTCAACCGCTATCTCGCATTAAGAAGATCTCTGGCGCAAACCTACACCGTAACTGGGTAATGATCCCGCACGTTACACAGTGGGATAACGCAGACATCACGGCTCTTGAAGCATTCCGTAAAGAGCAAAACGCGATTGAAGCGAAGAAAGACACTGGAATGAAGATCACACCACTTGTGTTCATCATGAAAGCGGTAGCTAAAGCGCTTGAAGCGTTCCCAGCGTTCAACTCTTCTCTATCAGAAGACGGTGAGAGCCTAATTCTGAAGAAATACGTGAATGTTGGTATCGCGGTAGATACACCAAACGGTCTAGTTGTTCCTGTATTTAAAGACGTGAACAAGAAAGGCATCTACGAGCTATCTGAAGAGCTAATGGTGGTTTCTAAGAAAGCACGTGCTGGTAAGCTAACTGCGGCTGACATGCAAGGTGGCTGTTTCACTATCTCTAGCCTAGGCGGTATCGGCGGTACAGCGTTTACTCCAATCGTAAACGCACCAGAAGTTGGTATCCTAGGTGTGTCTAAGTCAGAAATGAAACCGGTATGGAACGGTAAAGAGTTCGAACCGCGTCTACAACTTCCACTGTCTCTATCATACGACCACCGTGTGATCGATGGTGCTGAAGGTGCGCGCTTCATCACTTACCTAAACTCATGTCTATCTGACATTCGTCGTCTAGTTCTGTAATAGAAATTAGATGAATGAGAGGCGGCAACTTAGCCGCCTCTGCTAATCATAATTACCGACAATTTGGTTATCAGCCTTGCTTCGTTCAGGGTTTTCACAATCGAATTGTTGTCTAGCTCACAGGCTAAATTGATTTACTTTTCACACCATTAACATCTCTGTAAACTGTTAGCGGTCTGAAAATAACTGTTTAAAACAAATCTCTCTTAAACATAAAAAATCGATACCCACTCAGCCTGTTAGGGATAATGACTACAAGAGGTCAAAATGAGCAAAGAAATTAAAGCCCAAGTTGTTGTACTTGGTTCTGGTCCTGCTGGTTACTCCGCTGCATTCCGTTGTGCGGACTTAGGTCTTGAAACTGTACTAGTTGAACGTTACAGCACGCTTGGCGGTGTATGTCTGAACGTGGGTTGTATCCCATCTAAAGCACTGCTTCACGTTTCTAAAGTAATTGAAGAAGCGAAAGCGATGGCTGACCACGGCGTTGTGTTCGGTGAGCCTCAAACAGACATCAGCAAAATCCGCATCTGGAAAGAAAAAGTTGTTAACCAACTAACTGGCGGCCTAAGCGGTATGGCTAAGATGCGTAACGTAACAGTAGTTAACGGTTACGGTAAGTTCACTGGCCCTAACTCTATCCTTGTAGAAGGCGAAGGTGAGCCAACAGTTGTTAACTTTGACAACGCAATCGTTGCGGCTGGTTCTCGTCCAATCAAACTGCCATTTATCCCGCATGAAGACCCACGTATTTGGGACTCTACTGACGCTCTAGAACTAAAAGAAGTGCCAGAAAAACTGCTTATCATGGGCGGTGGTATCATCGGTCTAGAAATGGGTACGGTTTACCACTCTCTAGGTTCTAAAGTTGAAGTTGTTGAAATGTTTGACCAGGTAATTCCTGCAGCAGACAAAGATATCGTGAAAGTATTTACTAAGCGTATTAAAGACAAGTTCAAGCTAATGCTAGAAACGAAAGTAACAGCAGTTGAAGCAAAAGAAGACGGTATCTACGTTTCAATGGAAGGCAAGAAAGCGCCAGCTGAAGCTGAGCGTTACGATGCGGTTCTAGTTGCTATCGGTCGTGTACCAAATGGTAAGCTAATCGACGGTGAAAAAGCGGGTCTAGAAATTGACGAGCGCGGCTTCATCAACGTTGATAAGCAAATGCGTACTAACGTTCCTCACATCTTCGCGATCGGTGATATCGTTGGTCAACCAATGCTTGCTCACAAAGGTGTGCATGAAGGTCACGTAGCTGCTGAAGTTATCTCTGGTAAGAAGCACTACTTCGACCCTAAAGTTATCCCTTCAATTGCGTACACTGAGCCAGAAGTGGCTTGGGTTGGTAAGACTGAAAAAGAAGCGAAAGAAGAAGGCATCAAGTACGAAGTAGCAACATTCCCATGGGCAGCATCAGGTCGTGCAATCGCATCTGACTGTGCAGACGGTATGACTAAGCTAATCTTCGACAAAGAAACTCACCGCGTAATCGGTGGTGCTATCGTTGGTACTAACGGTGGTGAACTACTTGGTGAAATCGGCCTTGCAATTGAGATGGGCTGTGATGCAGAAGATATCGCTCTGACTATCCACGCTCACCCAACTCTACACGAGTCTGTAGGTCTAGCTGCTGAAGTATTTGAAGGTTCAATCACTGACCTGCCAAACAAAAAAGCAGTTAAGAAGAAGTAAGCTTTTTCTGACTGAATGATAGAAGCCGCTGCATTGCAGCGGTTTTTTTATGCTTGTTATATAGAAATATAAATGTGTGCTTAGCTGACAGCAGACAATAAAAAGCCCACCAAACGGTGGGCTGACATATATTACGAGCTAAGCTTTAGTGTTCACGGTTGTAAATGCAAAGCATATCTAAGTATGAATTCACTAGATGTTTCAGCTCCGCTTCACCTTTAGCGCGGTTCGCTTGGACAAACAGTGAGTAACAAATACCGTGGAACAGGTTTGCCAAGTGTTCTGAATCGTGCTGGTCACACACTTCGCCACGTTCAATTGCTTTAATGAACATGTTTTGTACCAGCAACTGGTTAGTACGGTTAGTTGAAACAAACAATGGCCATACTTCGTCACGTGTTGAAGCACTCCACTCGAACCATACTTTTAGCCAGTGACAATCTTGGCTGACAAGCTCGATCATCGCATTAGTAATATTGGCGATGTTTTCACGTGCATGTAAGTCTAGGTCTATGTTATCCGATAGGAAGTTTGAGAACTGACGTACGACGTGATTGAGAACTTCATCCACCAAGTCTTCGCGTGTAGGGAAGTAGTTAAAAACAGTCGCTACAGAAACTTGAGCAATTTCTGCGATATCTGCGTGACCACCACGACCGATGCCGCGGCGCGCAAATACTTCCAATGCGATTTCCATTAACTGTTGCTTACGCTTAATTGGAGAAAGCCTAGTTCTAGGTCTCTTTGCAATTGAGTCCATATCCATTTTCCTTGCCATTTGAGTTGATATTGGGGGTAACCCCCTAATTGATTATTTTAATAGTTGCTTAAAGCAGTGATGAGTGTAATGGTGCATATGCACAAGGTCAACATCTGTAGAACAATTTATATACAGTAATGTCATTATTATTGATAAATTTAGCTATGAACTTTATAAAACTAAGACCTTCTTCCAAGATTTTTTGGCAACAGGATGCGACTTTCAACCCAATGAACGTGGTGATACACTACACGCCGTAAGATTAGGTGATCGTTTGCGTGCGACTTACCTCAACCCACAAATTTAGATTGAGCACAGTATGAAACATACAATAGAAGTCATGATTTCTGAGCAAGAAGTTCAGGAGCGAGTTCGTGAATTAGGCAAACAAATTACAGAGCGTTATCAAGGTAGTGAAGATCTTGTGTTGGTAGGCTTATTGCGTGGCTCATTTGTATTTATGGCAGACTTGGCACGTGCTATCGAACTGACTCACCAAGTTGATTTTATGACTGCGTCAAGCTACGGCAATACGATGGAAAGCTCACGTGACGTTCGTATCTTGAAAGATTTGGATGATGACATCAAAGGTAAAGACATTCTGCTTGTTGAAGACATCATTGACACTGGTAACACACTAAATAAAATCCGTGAGATTCTTTCGCTACGTGAGCCGAAGTCTATCGCTATTTGTACGCTCCTAGATAAGCCATCTCGTCGTGAAGTGAATGTTCCTGTGGATTGGATTGGTTTCGAAATTCCAGATGAATTTGTCGTTGGGGTGGGTATTGATTACGCGCAGAAATACCGCCACTTACCATACATCGGTAAAGTTGTACCTCAAGAATAATCATTGAGAGCAGCATTAAAAATATAAAAAAAACGCCCATCTAAGATGGGCGTTTTTTGTTCAACTTTTAGATATGACTTAGCGACAAAGCAGCTTGTTATCTGTATTTAGAATCGTCGAAAGAGCTTTCTGGTAAGACGCTTCTACGGTTTCCTTAGAGTTAGAACGAATGCCTAAGTACTCTAAGCGACCATCTTCAATTCCGTATACCACACCATGAATTTCAACATCTTGTCCACGCTCCCAAGCGTTTTGCAGGATGGTTGAGTTACCCAAGTTGTACACTTGCTCTGCAACATTAAGCTCGCCTAGTTTATCCGCTCGATCTTGTTGCGGCATTTGATCTAGGTAAGTGCGGTGTTTGAAATAGATATCTCTGATATGTAACAGCCAATTATTAATAAGACCTAGCTTAGGGTTATCAATGGCTGCATTTACGCCACCACATCCATAGTGTCCACAGACAATGATGTGTTTAACCTTAAGAACGTCTACGGCGTACTGGACGACGGATAGACAGTTGAGATCAGTATGGATAACTTGGTTTGCAACATTCCGATGAACAAAGAGTTCACCTGAGTATAGTCCGGTTAGTCGCTCGGCAGGGACGCGGCTATCAGAGCAGCCAATCCAAAGAAAATCAGGCTTTTGCCCCTCAGCGAGTTTTGCGAAGTATTCAGGTCGATCAGATTTGATCTCTTGAGACCATTTCGAATTGTTTTCAAATAACTGTTTTATTTCCGGCATTTTGCAAACTACTTCCCTTAAAAGACAAAATCGCTGCCGCTGTTTGTGTGCACATGCAAGCGATCAGTGTTGTAACTATACACAATGTTACAATTTCGAGCTCGTTAAATATTCGTCAGATAGGACTCATCTGACTAGTTTTCATTAAGAAAAAAGTAAAATCTGGTGAAACTATTTGTGGTGTGAATTTAGCCTTAATCTATTTATGGTTTAAATTTTCGCCTAGCTCGTTAAAGTAGTGATATTTTACTTTTTAAAATTGAATGCAGGGAAAATCAGCAGTGTTCGGTAGTCGTTTTGAAGATATCAATTTCAAAGGGGATGTATTTGGCGGGGTAACCACGGCGATTATCTCTCTCCCTCTGGCGTTAGCGTTTGGTGTTGCATCCGGAGCCGGTGCTGAGGCCGGCCTTTGGGGAGCAATAATGGTCGGTTTGTTTGCCTCGTTATTTGGTGGTTCTAATACGTTAATATCAGAACCGACAGGGCCAATGACGGTAATCATGACCGCAGTATTAACCAGTATGATGGCGAAATACCCAGAAACGGGCATGGCTATGACTTTCACGGTTGTCATGATGGCTGGCGCGTTCCAAATCCTATTGGGGACGTTAAAACTGGGTAAATACGTTACCTTAATGCCTTATAGCGTTATTTCCGGGTTTATGTCTGGCATTGGTGTGATTCTTATCATTCTGCAGTTATCGCCTTTGATGGGGCATGCTGCGCCTTCAGGGGGAGTACTCGGAACGTTATCTGCTTTGCCGGAGACCATTTCTAACCTTAAGTTCAGTGAGTTGTTTTTGGGACTACTGACTTTGGGGATTCTTTTTTTCTTCCCTAAGCAATATCGTAAATACGTTCCTGCACAGCTCGTGGCATTGGTCGCGGTGACTTTATTGTCTGTGATTCTCTTTGATACAGAAGATATTCGTCGTATCGGTGAAATTCCTGCTGGGTTACCTTCTCTCGTCGCCCCTTATATTGACACAGATATGTTTGTCGAGATGGTCATTGATGCATTAGTGCTCGGCACATTAGGTTGTATTGATACTTTGTTAACGGCGGTTATCGGTGACTCATTAACTCGTAAAGAACACGACTCAGATAAAGAGCTGCGAGGTCAAGGGTTAGCTAACATGATCTCAGGCTTGTTTGGTGCGCTGCCGGGGGCGGGGGCTACCATGGGGACGGTAACGAATATCCAAGTTGGGGCTCGTTCGCCATTATCTGGTGTGATTCGTGCACTAATGTTGGCGTTGGTTGTACTGGTTGCTGGCGGATTAACAGAGCCAATCCCGATGGCTGTGTTAGCTGGCATTGCGGTGTATGTTGGCTTTAACATCCTAGACTGGAGCTTTATTCAGAGGGCACATAAGGTAAGCTTTTCCGGAATGGCGGTGATGTATGGCGTTATGTTGCTTACAGTATTCGTTGATCTTATCGTTGCGGTGGGTTTAGGCGTCTTTATCTCGAACATTATCATCATCGAGCGTTTGAGCCGAGAGCAGGCGCGACAAGTAAAAGCGATCAGCGACGCGGATGAAGATGATGTGCCGCTGACTGACAGCGAGCGTGGTTTGTTGGATCGTGCTAATGGTAAAGTGCTGTTCTTTTATCTTTCCGGTCCGATGATCTTTAGTGTTTCTAAAGCCATTTCACGTCAGCACTCTAGTATTTCGGACTATGACGTGATGATTCTCGATCTTACGGATGTACCAATGATTGATGTAACCGTCGGTTTGGCGTTAGAGAATGCGATTAAGGATGCTCTCGATGCCAATTGTGCCGTGTATTTATTATGCCCGAATGAGCGAACACGAGAACAGCTAGAGAAATTCCATGTGATTGACCTTGTGCCTGATGAAAATATGTACCAATTCCGTTACGAAGCATTGAATGCGGCGGTGGCACATGTTGAGGCAGACCAGTATCAGCGCATAACGGCGTAATCATTCTGACAGTTAAAAACGCAACAGTGTCCTGTTGCGTTTTTTTATGCTCTATTTTGTCTTACTCAGAGATAACCTTTACGAGGTAAGGGTTATATTTCCAATATTATCGAAAGGTTTATTTGTAATCATCGTTATTCAACGATAAACTGATGGACCTCCAATACGATACCCAAGGCGATTTTGTAGTAAACCGCTGCTAAATATGAGTCGGTATTAGTAATCACAAACAAACGGCAATCAAGACCTTATGTACGCATTAGAAATTGAACAACTGCGCAAGACGTATGCAGGTGGCTTTGAGGCGTTAAAAGGTATAAGTCTCCAAGTGAAAAAGGGTGACTTCTACGCGCTTCTGGGTCCCAATGGTGCAGGAAAATCGACCACGATTGGCATCATTTCCTCCTTAGTGAATAAAACCTCCGGAACGACGAAAGTTTTCGGTTATGACATTGATACCGACCTCGAATTGGCCAAGCAGAATTTAGGCTTGGTGCCACAGGAGTTCAACTTCAACCAGTTTGAAACCGTTGAGCAAATTGTGATGCAGCAAGCTGGCTATTACGGTGTGTCTAAAGTATTAGCCAAAGAAAGAGCAGAAAAATACCTGAAAAAATTGGATTTATGGGAAAAACGCCAAGAGCGTGCTCGTAACCTATCCGGTGGGATGAAGCGTCGTTTAATGATCGCAAGAGCTTTGATGCACGAGCCGCAATTACTCATTTTAGATGAACCAACGGCTGGAGTGGATATTGAACTACGCCGCTCAATGTGGGGGTTTCTGAAAGAGATCAACCAAGAGCAAGGAATTACGATTATTTTAACGACACACTACCTAGAAGAAGCGGAGATGCTGTGTCGAAATATCGGCATTATTAATCGTGGTGAGCTGATTGAAAATACCACCATGAAGGCGTTACTAGGTAAGCTAAGCGTCGAGACATTTATCTTGGATATTGAGTCAGAAGTCGAGGTGCCTGAGCTTGAAGGTGTTAATCGACAAAGTATTGTTGATGGCTCTTTAGAGATAGAACTAGATAAGAGCCAAGGATTGAATTCGGTATTCAGTCAGTTAACAGAGCATGGCATTAAAGTTCTCTCAATGCGTAACAAAGCCAACCGACTTGAAGAGTTGTTTGTCAGCATTGTAAGAGAGGGGAGTAATTAAATGTACGGTTTATATTGGACGGCATTTCGCAGCTTGCTGAGCAAAGAAGTCACTCGTTTTACACGTATTTGGGTGCAAACCTTAGTGCCGCCAGCCATTACGATGACGTTGTACTTCATCATTTTCGGCAATCTTATTGGCTCTCGAATTGGTGAGATGAGCGGCTTTAGTTACATGGAGTACATTGTTCCAGGTTTGATCATGATGTCGGTGATCACTAACTCATACTCGAACGTGGCGTCGTCATTCTTTAGTGCAAAGCTACAGAAGAATATTGAAGAACTGCTGGTGGCACCGGTACCAAACTATGTGATTATTGCTGGCTATGTGATGGGCGGCGTGACTCGAGGTTTGTTGGTCGGTGCAATTGTTACTTGTGTGTCACTTTTGTTCGTTGATTTGCAAGTGGAGCACTGGGGCATTATTGTCGCGACTGTCTTCATGACGTCGGTTGTATTTGCTCTCGGTGGCTTGATCAATGCGGTTTACGCAAAAACGTTTGATGATATTTCGATCATCCCTACGTTTGTATTGACTCCTTTAACTTACTTGGGAGGAGTCTTTTATTCGATCAGTCTGCTGCCTGAATTTTGGCAAGGCGTTTCTAAGATCAACCCAATCGTCTACATGGTGAATGCGTTCCGCTACGGCTTTTTAGGTGTCTCGGATGTGGGCATTGTCACTTCATTTAGTGTACTTGCAGTGTTTGTTGTTGCACTGTATGCCATTGCGCATTATCTAGTAACCAAAGGGATTGGGCTAAGAAGCTAAGCCATTCTCATAAAGCAAAGAGCGGCGATTCACGCTGCTCTTTCGCGTGCATAACAATACATACCCATACAATTTTTCGGTTTTTATCATGGTAGGTTTCAATCATTTGTAATAAATGAGTGATCCTATGAATATTGTCCCGCCGCCGCCTTTCTCCTATCAGTTACTTAAGCCCAAATATTGGTCTGTATGGCTGGCATTTGGATCTTTAGCGATTCTTGTTAATGTACTGCCATACGTAGTATTGCGAATCTTAGGTAGAAGCATCGGCTGTATTGCGATGCATGTAATGAAGCGCCGACACAAGATCGCTCTGCGTAATCTCCAGCTGTGTTTCCCTGATTTTACGGATTGGCAATGTAAGGACGTAGTACGAAAAAACTTTCAATATACTGGAATGGCGATCATCGAAACCGGTATCGCTTGGTTTTGGCCAGATTGGCGGATACGTCGGATAACCTCTATTGTTGGAAAAGATCGTTTACTCGCTGAGGAAAAGAATGGACGTGGTGTGTTGGTGGTGTGCAGTCACCATTTAAACTTGGAGATAACCGCTCGTATTTTTAGCCAGTTTGCCCAAGGTTATGGCGTTTATCGCCCAAATTCGAATCCTGCTTATGAGTTTATTCAACATCGAGGTCGAACTCGTTTTGGACATCAAATGATTGATCGAAAAGACGTGAAATCAATGCTCAAAGTTCTGAAGAATGGTCATCGACTTTGGTATTTGCCCGACCATGATTATGGCGTTAGCCATTCTGTTTTTGCGCCGTTTTTTGCTGTTGAACAAGCGGCGAGTACCGTCGGGTCTAGTGTTCTCATTGATGCAACAAAGTGCGCGGTTATATCTGGCGTTACAGTGAGTAAAAATCACCATTACACGCTGTACATTGGAAAAGACATTAGCGAGCGTTTCGAGAGACGTAATGCGGTTAAAGCGGCAAGCATCTTGAACCAAGAGCTTGAGAAAATGATAAAACGTGATATTCCAGCGTGGATGTGGCTGCACAAGCGGTTTAAAACTCGCCCTGAAGGGTTAGATTGCGTCTATACGTAGAGTATAAAAAAGGTCGACTAAGAGTCGACCTTTTTACTTTTATGGCTCAGAGCTTACTCTGCGTTCTCTGAGTTTGTATTGTTAGATTCAGCTTCTTCCTTCGTTTCGACAACCATATCTACCGTTTGGTTATCGATAAGACGAGCTTTGCCTAGGAACGCAGACATCAGAATAACAGCTTGTGTCGTTTCTGGTGTGATCACTTGTAATGTACGAGCATCACGAATGAAGATCTCATCAGGGTGCAGACCTGCAGCTCGAAGTTGGTCGCTTGCATCTTCGATGATCGATGCGTAGTCATCGCGGCCACCGCGAATGGCACTACTGATCCAACGCATTGTACGAGCAAGTACAGGCGCACGTTGACGCTCGTCCAGCGTAAGCAAGCCATTGCGTGAACTCATTGCTAAACCGTCCATTTCACGTACGGTTGGTACACCGATGATTTCAATGTCCATTGCTAGGTCATCAACCATCTTGCGGATAACAGCAAGTTGTTGGAAGTCCTTCTCGCCGAAGCACGCGACATCCGGTTGTACGATGTTAAACAGCTTATTCACAATCGTCGTCACGCCACGGAAATGACCTGGTCGAGACGCGCCTTCGAGAATTGTTGATAGGCCAGGGACATCGACGAAGGTTTGCTTATCCAGACCTTCTGGGTAGATAACTTCTGGTGTTGGCGTAAATACCACATCGACCCCTTCAGAGGTTAACTTGCTTAAGTCTTCCTCTAGCGTGCGTGGGTAATTATTTAAATCGTCAGCACGATCAAACTGCATCGGATTAACAAAGATGCTTACGACAACGATATCAGCGTATTCGCGTGCTTTACGCACTAAAGTTAAGTGGCCTTCGTGAAGGTTGCCCATGGTAGGGACAAACGCCACTTTACGACCTTCACGTTTAAAGGTTTTAAGGTGTTCACGAACTGCTGAGATTTCCGCAAAAGTTTGCATGCATTTATCCTCTAGGCAATGGTATGAGCGTCGTCTGGGAATACACCGTTGGCTACATCTTCAATGTATTTAGTAACGGCTTTGCGCATATCACCTGTTTCAGCAAGAAAGTTTTTGGAGAATTTCGGCATGTAGTTGGCAGAAATACCAAACATATCATGCATTACGAGAATTTGACCATCTGTTACGTTACCTGCACCAATACCGATAACAGGAACGTCAAGCACTTGCGTAATACGTTCAGCAAGCTCAGCTGGTACGCATTCTAGTAAGACGATTTGAGCGCCTGCTTCTTGCAGCGCTAATGCGTCTTTTACCATGCGGTCTGCTTTTTCTTGATCGCGACCTTGGATTTTGTAACCACCAAAAATATTAACAGCTTGAGGAGTTAAACCAAGATGAGCACAAACTGGAACTGATCGTTCAGTGAGCATTTTCACCGTGTCGACAAGCCAGTCACCACCTTCAATTTTTACCATATTGGCACCAGCACGCATCAGTTTAGCCGCATTTTCGCAAGCTTGCTCTGGCGTGGTGTAGCTCATGAATGGCATGTCTGCCATCAACAAACAATTTGGGCTACCAGCACGTACGCAACGAGTATGGTAAGCGATATCATCGACCGTTACTGGCAGAGTATCGTTGTGACCTTGCAAAACCATACCTAGAGAATCACCAACAAGAAGTACTGGCATTTCTTGGCTTTCAAACAGTTGGGCAAAGCTCGCATCATAAGCGGTTGAAGTAGCAAATTTACGACCTTCTTGCTTCCACTTGATTAGGTCGTTGATGGTCATTTTTTTCATGGTTTTATCCTTACTAGGAGTTGGCTATGACTGCCAGATACTGAGGCCGTTTCTATCTACTTGTTCCAGTAGTTCAGAGACCTCGGTCCCATCAGGGAGTTGTAAACTTGGTGCAATTTCCGCAAGAGGGTAGAGTACGAATTCACGCTCTTTCATTCCATAATGAGGAACGATCAGCCTCTCGGAATTAATCACCTCATTGCCATAAAGCACAATGTCGAGGTCCAAGGTTCTTGGTCCCCAGCGTTCGTCTTTACGGACACGCCCTTGTTCTTGCTCTATAGCTTGTGTGCAATTGAGCAATTCAATAGGCGTCAAACTGGTGTTAATAGACACAACCGCATTGATGTAATCCGGTTGGTTTTGTGGCCCCATTGGCGTGCTGCTGTATAGCGAAGAAGCTTGAACAAACTCTGATTTAGGCAGCGTTTTTAATGCTTCAATCGCTTGCTTCGCTTGGCTGACAGGATCCGCCAAGTTACTGCCTACCGCAATGTACGCTGTAATCATGATTTGGGCTTACTCTTTTTCTTGCGATAAGTTTTACGGCGGCGCTGGCCTGTTTTCGGTGATTGACCGTCTAAGTCGGCAGCCATTGCTTGACGCATTTCTCGGCCTGCATTTTGAAAAGTTTCCCACCACTTGGCAAGCTTCTGAGTGTCACCACCTTCAATTTCACCGCGCATTTCAAGAAAATCAAAGCCAGCTCTAAATTTATTGAGCTCCATAAGACGGAATGCACGTTTACCGTTACGTCGTGGAAGACGAAGCTGTAACTGCCAAATCTCGCGAATGGTTGCGGTGTGGCGTCTTGGAATGGCAATTGTGCGAACTTGCTCGTCAAGAATGATGTTGCTCGCTTCCATAATGGCGTCGTAATGGCCTAAGTTGCGCTCTTCCATCAGTTCATCGGCTTTCGCACACAGTGGGTACCACAGCATTGCAGCAAACATAAATGCTGGATTGATGCGTTTCCCATCTTCGATGCGCATGTCGGTAGAATCTAGGACAAGATCCAACATCTGCTCAGTGTGAGAGGAGTAATCTTCTGTAAAGTGCGCTGCAATCGTCGGGAACAGTTGCTGGAATAGGTTGTACTCACGCAGTAGGTGGTAGGTTTCTAAGCCATGACCGGATTGCAATAATTTGAGTGACTCTTCAAAAAGACGCGCTGACGGAATGTCACCGAGCAACGGTGCCATGTGTTCGATTGGCGCTGCGGTGTCTTCTTCAATATCAAAGTCTAGTTTTACCGCAAAACGAACCGCACGCAGCATGCGCACAGGGTCTTCACGGTAGCGTGTTTCTGGATCACCAATAAGTCGAATTAGGCGATCTTCTAAATCTTCAATACCACGTGCGTAGTCGTGAATCGAGTAATCTGCGATGTTGTAGTACATCGAGTTAATCGTAAAATCACGGCGCTCAGCATCTTCATCGATGGTGCCGTAGACGTTGTCACGCAGCAGCATACCCTCTTTTGATTGCTGAGAAATGCTCTTATTCTTTTGCTCTTGGTGGTGACCACGGAATGTCGCAACCTCAATGATGTCTCGGCCAAACATAATATGAGCCAAGCGGAAGCGGCGACCAATCAAACGGCAGTTACGAAATAGCTGTTTGATCTGTTCCGGCGTTGCGTTGGTCGCAATGTCAAAATCTTTTGGTTTTTGTCCAAGCAGTAAGTCTCGAACCCCGCCACCCACAAGAAAAGCATCGAAACCAGCACCATTTAGGCGGTACAGTACCTTCAGCGCATTATCACTGATCTGCTTACGCGAAATGTTGTGCTCTTCACGAGTTATTACATTGAGAGCGAGCTCTGGAATTGTGGCAGGTTCGCTTGGTGTATAGTCGTTTGTATTCATGTGCATCTGGCAATAACTGGGTTTAATCCAATCTTGCTTTGGTTAGTTTTATACGCCTCTAGGGCCTAATTTGCGGCTAATGATAGCCTACACAATGCCATTTGAGAATCACGGTGTGATCTCGATCTCTGCTGGAAGCTGTTCCAACCGCCAGTTTTCGCAGCCCCAACGAAGAATATCTTCTATGTTGGCCGCCCTTACGGTTTCAGGTATCTCGAAACCTAAAAATGTCATGGCGCGCAATAGAGTAGGTTTTGGTGTATCTATATCAATAGCCGTCGCGTGATTTTGTTTCGACAATTTATTGCCGTTGTTGTCCATCGCCAATGGTAAATGCAAGTAGCTAACTTCAGGCTGACCAAGTATTTGGTACAGGCTAATTTGACGCCCTGTCGGCTCGATTAAGTCTGCACCTCGCACGACTTCTGTGACGCCTTGGTCGATGTCGTCCAATACTACCGCAAGATTATAAGCAAATAATCCATCTCGACGTTTAATAATGAAATCTTCATTAACGAGTTGCTCTGGAATAGTAATGGTTCCCCGCTTTTGGTCGAGGAAATGAGCGACAGGCTTGGTCATTTTTAGGCGAATCGCGCCGTCTTTCAAGTTTTTATCGCGGCAAGTGCCAGGATAAAAACCGCCATGCTCTTTAATTTGCTTACGAGTACATTGGCAATAATAGGCTTCTCCATTTTCGAGCCATTTGTTTATTTGAGCTTGGTAAAGGTCGTGACGTTCGCTCTGGTATACCACTTCTCCATCCCAATGCAGCTGATAGGCCTTGAGTGCCTCTAGGATAAGTTGCGCTGCACCTGGCATTTCTCTTGGTGGGTCTAAGTCCTCAATACGTACTAACCAAGCTCCGTTTTGTGCTTTCGCTTGAAAATAACTGCCAAGAGCGGCAATCAGTGAACCAAAATGCAGTGGACCAGAAGGAGATGGGGCGAATCGACCTACATAGCGTGTCATGCGTGTATCTCGAATTTAGTAAACAAATAGGGTGCGAAGATAGCCAAAACAAAAAGGGAGCCTGAGCTCCCTTCAACAATCATAATGCTGGGTGATTAACCTTGCATTTGCTTCTCTTTGATTTCTGCAAGTGTTTTACAGTCAATACAAAGGTCAGCGGTTGGACGTGCTTCAAGACGGCGAACGCCAATCTCTACGCCACAAGACTCACAGAAGCCAAAATCGTCTTCTTTGATTTTATCCAAAGTCTTTTCAATCTTCTTGATCAAACGGCGTTCGCGGTCACGGTTACGCAGTTCTAGGCTGAACTCTTCCTCTTGAGAGGCGCGGTCAACTGGATCTGGGAAGTTTGCTGCTTCGTCCTGCATGTGGTGAACAGTACGATCCACTTCAGCTCTTAGCTGGTCGCGCCAAGCTGTTAAGATTTTCGTAAAGTGTTCAACCTGCTCTGGTGACATGTACTCTTCACCAGGTTTTTCCTGATATGGCTCCACGCCGGCAATGGCTAGGATGCCTATCGTTTTCTTCTTTGATTCTGGCATACAGCATCTCCTACTTACACCTAGTCAACTGCTACGCAGTCAATTTAAGGCGGGTATCTATAGCAAAAAGAGGCGGTGCAAGCAAATACTGAATCGCAAAGTTATCGTCAATGTGAAGACGACATCATTTTTTCTCTTAATTGATAAAATCAATAGCGGAAATCAGCTTCATTCCAGTATCGCTCAGTTCAGCTTTGTAGCAGAGAACTTCCACTCCAGCGTCTTGTGCTTGTTTGAGTAATAGTGAATATTTCGCGTCTATATGGTGCGCCGCGGATACTTTTTCAATACCTGAATGTAAAACAGTGAATAAAAGTATGGCTCTACTTCCATTTTGTGCCATTTCTGTGAGCTCTCTCAGGTGTTTTTGTCCCCGAGTCGTGACCGCATCTGGGAAGTATCCTTGTCCAGTAGAGTCGGTCTCATCAAGAAGAGTGACGCTTTTCACTTCTATATAGCACTTTGGCTTGTCGTCTGCGCTGAGCAAGATATCAATTCGGCTATTTTCATTGCCGTATTTCACCTCAGTTTGAAGTGTGTCATAACCACAAAGCTCTGAAATGACATTATTTTCAATAGCCTCTACGGCTAATTGATTGGCACGCGCGGTGTTGATACAAATACGGTGGCCTTGTTCGGTCTCACTCAACTCCCAACTATTGGGGTATTTTCGTTTCGGGTTGTCGGAAGTAGAAAACCAAACCTTGTTTCCGGGCGTTGCACAACCCGTCATTGCACCTGTATTTGCGCAGTGGATTGTACGGATTTCACCAGTATCGAGCTCGATATCGGCAAGAAAGCGTTTATAACGTTTGAGTAGAGTGGCGGACTCTAAAGTGGGTGTGAAATGCATTTGCTTATTTAGACAAAAAATTTTTTATGTACAATGTTGCCACCATTACACCATAAGGTATTTCCTTTGTCACAATTGCCGATTGAAGCCGTGATGCCTGAGTTGCTGACGGCGGTCAAAAATCAACATCAAGTGATCTTAAAAGCGGCGCCTGGTGCCGGTAAGTCGACTTACTTCCCTTTGCAGTTACTCTTAAATCATTCGGTTGATGGAAAAATCATCATGCTTGAGCCAAGACGACTCGCGGCGCGTAACATTGCCCGTTATCTTGCTGAGCAATTGGGAGAGCAAGTAGGTCAACGCGTGGGTTATCGAGTCCGTGGTGAGGCAAAGGTAAGCTCAGCAACGCAGCTGGAGATCGTAACCGAAGGGATTATGACTCGGATGCTCCAAACAGACCCGGAGTTGGATGGGGTTGATCTACTGATCTTTGATGAGTTTCATGAACGCAGCATTCATGCCGATACCGCTTTGGCATTCAGTTTAGAAGTTCAAGAGGCATTGCGAGACGATCTCAAGCTGGTGGTAATGTCAGCAACGCTTGATCAACAAGCATTACAATCGCTGTTGCCAGAAGCCAGTTACATTGAATCTGAAGGGCGGATCTTTGATGTGGCAATGAGTTACCAGCCGTTAGGTGTGAACGAGCATTTACCTACGAGTATGGCAAAAACAATAGAAAGTCTTATGAACAAAGAGTCCGGATCTTTGTTGGCTTTCCTACCGGGTGTTGGTGCCATAAAACAAGTTGAAGAGCGGTTGTCTCATTTAGCGGATGATATCGACGTATGCCCACTTTATGGTCAACTGAGCTTTGCAGATCAACAAAAAGCGATTACGCCAGCAGAACAAGGTAAGCGTAAAGTCGTTCTAGCGACCAACATTGCAGAAACTTCACTAACGATTGAAGGCATTCGCCTCGTCGTTGATTCTGGGTTAGAGCGTATTGCCCGCTTTGATTTGAAAAACGGTTTAACACGCTTAGAGCAAACACGCATTGCACAGTCTTCAGCGATTCAGCGTGCAGGACGAGCGGGACGAATAGAAGAGGGCATTTGTGTTCGTCTTTATTCTGAAAGCCAGTTCAAGCAGCAACCGCTGGTTCCCCAACCCGAAATTTTGCATTCCGATTTAGCTAGTTTAGTTATGGAGCTTGCCTTTTGGGGAACGGGTGACATCCACGATCTAAAGTGGCTTGATGTTCCCGCTAATGCGTCATTGGAACAAGCGAAGCAGCTATTGGTGTCATTGGGACTACTGACGGAAAAAGGGCAATTAACGTCCGAAGGAAAACAGGCGCATGAACTAGGCGTTGAGCCTCGTGCGGCTGCGATGCTAATTAAAGCGCAATCTTACAGTGATAAGATGTTAAATGCTGCTTTGGCGGCGGTCGCACTGATTGAAGAGCCAGAGAGAAATGTTACCAATATCGCTTATAGCTTGCATCGTTGGCTTGTTGGTACTCATCCAAAAAAGTCGATGTTGTTCAAGCGTGCTCAATCTCTGGCGTACAAATTGGATACGGTATTTGACCTGAAAGGCGTGGATGAAGATGCATTACCGCTGGTGTTAAGTTTGGCATTTCCAGATCGCATTGCGCAGCAGCGCACAAATCAATTTGGGCGATTTACTTTGGCTAATGGTCATGGTGCAGAATGTCGTCAGGAAGACATGCTAGGTGGCTGTGAGTATTTGGTTGCCGTTGACTTAATGCGTTCTCATTCTAACTCAAGTCAAATTCATTCGGCATGTGAATTGGATGTCAATATATTGCGAACGACCTTTGATACGCTATTTTCGTCTGAAGAAGTAGTGGACTGGGATGAAAAAAGAGGCCGTCTAATAGCTGAGCGACAAACAAAACTCGGTCTGCTGGTCGTTGAACGCGAGCCGTTGCCAAGCCCGGGCAAAGAAAAAATGACACAAGCTTTACTCACGTATGTCCGCCGCCAGGGCTTACAGAGTCTAAACTGGACACCGGCAGCGGAGAGCTTGTTGGCTCGGATTCGTTGTGCGGTGGAATGGTTACCTGAGCAGTTATGGCCAGTGTTTGATGAAGCCAGTTTGCTGGATTCATTAGAGGAGTGGTTAGAACCATACATGACGTCTGTCAGCTCGGTTAAAGACCTGAGCAAGATAAACTTGGTCGAAGCGCTTAATGCTCTATTAGGTTGGCCACTCAATCAACAACTGGATGAATGGTTACCTGAGCATTACCAACTACCCACAGGTTCAAAGAAGCGTATCCGTTACCAATATGGCCACGAGCCGATATTATCGGTGCGTATGCAAGAAGTATTTGGGGAGAGTGGTTCCCCAACGGTAGCTCTTGGCCGCAAGCGTTTGGTGGTTGAACTGCTTTCACCGGCACAACGTCCATTGCAAGTAACGTCGGACTTGGCGGCTTTCTGGAACGGAAGCTACAAAGACGTTCAAAAAGAGATGAAAGGGCGCTACCCAAAACACGTTTGGCCAGATGATCCTGCCAATCATGTAGCAACAACGAAAACAAAAAGACAATTGAATAATGACTGACAGCAAGAAGCCTAGCGCGAAAAAAGCGCCAGCGAAGAAAAGTACAACCAATAAAGGAACCGCAAAACAGACTCGACGTACGCCGAGTAAAAAGCCGACTAACGAGAAACGTTCGTGGTTGAAAGTTCTGTGGTCGTTTAGCTGGAAAGCTGGCGTTGCACTTGCCGCTGTTTTGCTGTTTGTTGGGATTTACTTAGATAGTGTGGTGAAAGAACGCTTTGAAGGTCAGCTGTTTGAGCTGCCAACGGTGGTTTATGCCCGTATCTTGAATCTAAGCCCTGGTGAGAATATCACCATCCAAGAACTGCGCAACGAGCTAGATGTGTTGAATTACCGTAAAGTGAGTCAACCTCGTTACCCAGGCGAATATTCCTCTTCTTCCACTCGGATTGAATTGATTCGTCGTCCATTCGAGTTTGCCGATGGTCCCGAGCCGGATCGTCACATTATGCTGCATTTCTCTGATTCCGGCTTGCAACGTATTCAGTCTTTAGAATCTCGAGGAGACCTTGGTTACTTGCGCCTAGAACCGAAGATGTTGGGCATGCTGGAGAAAGACCGTGATGAACAGCGCCTTTTCTTACGTCGTGATCAGTTCCCTGAAATTTTGGTGGATGCACTGCTTGCGACCGAAGACCGGGATTTTTATCAACATGACGGGGTGTCACCGCTCGCGATTGCACGTGCATTGGTTGCGAACATTAAGGCGGGTCGTACTGTTCAAGGTGGTAGTACGCTGACTCAGCAATTGGCAAAAAACCTGTTTTTGACTCGTGATAAAACACTGTGGCGTAAAGTTCGAGAAGCGTATATCGCGCTAATTTTGGATTACCGTTACAGCAAAGATCGTATCTTAGAAGCCTACCTAAACGAAGTGTACCTAGGTCAAAGTGGAGGTGAAGCGATCCACGGGTTTGGCTTGGCGTCGCGTTATTATTTTGGGCAGCCAATTCAGGAGTTGCGAATCGATCAATTGGCGATGTTAGTTGGGATGGTAAAAGGACCGTCTTACTACAACCCAATTCGTTACCCTGAGAGAACGAAAGAGCGTCGTGATCTCGTTCTGCGCCTGTTAATGCAGCAAAACATGTTGACTTCAGAGCAGTATGAACAAGCTGTAAGTCGTCCACTCGATACGCAAAGCAAGCCACGTATTGCGAGCCGTCAGCCAGCTTATTTCCAACAATTGAGTATTGAATTAAAAGAAAAAGTTGGGGAGCGATTTAAGGCAGAGACCGGACTGCGCGTATTTACGTCTCTGGACCCAGTATCGCAAAGCAAAATGGAACAAGCTATCGCGAAAAAGATCCCAGAACTAGCTAAACGGGGTGGTAAAGAGTTAGAAGCCGCAGCTGTGGCCGTTGATCGCCATAGTGGTGAAATCCGTGCGATGGTAGGTGGTAAACGTGTCGGTTATGAAGGCTTTAACCGCGCGCTCAATGCCAGTCGTCCGATTGGTTCTTTAGTGAAACCAGCGATTTACTTAACGGCTCTAGAACAACCGGATAAATACAACCTAGGCACGACGCTACACGACACGCCGTTAAGTCTGAAGAGCAGTAAAGGTAACGTGTGGACGCCGCGCAACTACGATAGAAAATATCGTGGTGATGTGCCACTTTACATTGCTTTAGCGAAATCACTTAACGTACCGACCGTGCGCTTAGGTATGGCACTTGGCATTCCTGAAGTGTCCAATACTTTAGAGCGTTTGGGCGTGAACAAAGACGAAATTCGCCCAGTGCCTTCGATGTTTTTGGGTTCGTTTTCTTTGACGCCATTCGAAGTTGCACAGATGTATCAGACTCTGACGAATTCAGGTAAGCGTGCAAAACTGACCGCTCTGCGCTCAGTCATGGATATGGAAGGTAATGTGCTGTATCAATCCTTGCCTCGTTCATCAAGAGCCGTGGATGAACAAGCTGCATGGCTAACGACCTACGCGATGAAACAAGGGGTTGCTCAAGGCACTGGCCGCTTCTTACAAAGCCAGTTTGGTTGGGCTGCATTGGCAGGAAAAACGGGTACCAGTAATGACAACCGCGATAGTTGGTTTGTCGGTGTTGATGGTCGTGAGGTGACGACAATTTGGCTAGGCCGTGACGATAATAAACCCGTGAATCTAACAGGGTCGAGTGGTGCATTACGAGTGTACGCAGAGTACTTGAAGCAGCGTATTCCTGAGCGTTTAGAGCTCCCATGGCCAAGAGAAATCACCACATTAGGGTTCAAGCCTACATCTGATGGAGGTTTAGAAATGAACTGCCGTAGTGATTACAAACTGCCGATTTGGGATAAAACCGGTCAGATAAAGCAACAGTGTGAGAAGAAATCAAACTGGTTAAATAGCATATTTGATTGGTAGCATCGCCAAATCAACAACATTAGCTTGTTTATCTGATTAATTCTTAGTACATATTAGGGCGTGTTAGTACAGTACTGCTAGCACGCCCTACTTGATCAGATATTCAATAAAGGAAGAAGTGAATGTTCAAAAAGCTGTTATCAAGCCCATCGGTTCGCAACTTTGCGCTTTGGGTTAGTACCTTTTTGATGATCACTCCTTCTGTTTCCCTCGCAAACTCTCTAACAAAAACGGATGACTTGGAACCTCGACCAAAGGTGGCGGTTGTGCTCGCTGGTGGCGGAGCGAAAGGGGCGGCACACATTGGAGTTTTAAAAGCATTGGAAGAAATGCAGATCCCTGTGGATATTGTGACCGGTACCAGTATGGGCGCCTATGTGGGTGGGCTTTATGCCACGGGTATGAGTGCTGATGAAATCGAGAGTTTTATCTACACCGTCGATTGGGGCAGCGGTTATCGAGATCGTGTTGACCGTAGCCAACGTCGAGTTCGTGACAAAGAGTATGAAGACCGCTATCAAATTAATACCGATCTCGGCTTAAGGTTCGGTGAGGTACGAGCACCAACGGGTGTGGTGCAAGGCCAGAACATGTTGCGAGTATTGCGTGAGACTACAGGGAACTTAGGGCGATTCGATTCTTTTGATGATCTTGCCATTCCTTATCGTTCTGTTGCGACTGATATTCTTGCCCTAGAAGAAGTCGTACTGGGCAATGGTTACCTTGTGGACGCCATGATGGCTAGCATGTCTGTACCAGGAGCGCTTCCTCCTTATAAGCTCAATGGCCATATGCTTGTTGATGGCGGCGTCGTCAATAACATGCCTGTCGATGTGGCTCGCGCCATGGGGGCTGATGTCGTTATTGCCGTCGATATTAGCACCGACTACAAAACCGAAGATGAATTTACGGGGCTGTTTACTGTCGCGGATCAACTCTCTAACTATCTCGTTCGTCGTAGTACACAACAGCAAGTGGACGAGCTTGAACCTCAAGATATCTATATTCGTCCCAATGTGGGCACCATGGAAACCGTCGAGTTCGACAAAATGCCTTGGGCTTTTCAAGCTGGGTACGATATTACCAAGCAGTTAAAAGATAAGCTGAAAGAGTTACGCTTGTCCAACGCGGACTATCAAAAATACATCGATCGCAAACAGGAAGTTCGTAAAACTTTGATTTATGGCGATCAGCGTGTGGTTGATGATATTGTGATTGTAAATAACACGCACTACAGCGATGTGCTATTGACGAATCGTATTGAACTAGAAACCGGACGTCGTATTTCAACGGCCGAAATTGAGAAAGCCGTTGAAAACCTCTACGCGTTAGATAGGTTCGAGCTCATCACTTATCACTTTGAAGAGGTGGATGGTGAGACATTGTTGGTTTTTGATGTTAACGAGAAGTCGTGGGGGCCTAATTATCTCAACTTCCGATTTTTTCTTGAAGATGACTTCGATACAGATAGCCAGTACGGCATAGGAATATCGACCAACTTTACCAACTTGAACTCTCATGGCGCGGAGTTGGCGTTCAACGTAGAAATGGGCACGGATAAGCTGATTGAAGCTGAGTTGTATTCCCCTGTTTTATCTAGCCAAGAACTTTTTGTATCGGGGCGTATTTCCTATGGCAGTGAGAGCCGAAACTTACCTTTAACAGAGCCTCAAGCACCAGATTTAGAGTCAGTAAATGACTTTTTTCCGGTCACTTACGATGATTTTACAACAGAGTTAGCGATAGGTATCCAACCCACATTGTGGCAAGAGCTTCGATTTGGCGCTCGCTACTCAACCGGAGATATTGAGCTTTCTACTTTGGCTTCTGCTGGTAAATTGGATTTTGAACGTCGTGGCCTGTTTGCCAATTATCGCCTAGATACACTCGATGATTTCGCATTTCCGACTCGTGGGCTTTTAGTCGATCTCGAATATTTAGTGTCTCATGATCAAAGTCCTCAAGGCGTTAGCCTTTTAGAAACTGACAAAATTATTGAAGATACCGTTTATGAAATCTCTGCACGATTTAAAGGTGCAGTGAGTCATCAGCGTCATACTTTAGTCGGACATGCTGAATATAGTTTTGTAGAGAGTAAAAACTCATCTTTACCGCTTGATCCCAGAGAGTTGGGCGGCTTTTTAAGCCTATCTGGAATCCCAAGAAATAGCCTGATCGGACAGAACTTATTTTTCAGCAGTTTGGTGTACCGATATAAGTGGTTTGATAATGATTTCGGATTGTTTGAAGCTCCAGTCTACCTGGGCGCATCGGTCGAATATGGCGGTGTTTGGTCTGATAATGATCTGAAACTAAACGAAGCGCCGCTTTACAATGCTGGCTCCATCTTCTTTGGTGTTGACTCACCAATAGGACCAATAATGTTGGCATACGGTCGTACCGAGCAAGATTTGGATGCTGTGTATTTGATCGTAGGAACATCGTTTAATTAATCGGGTATGAGAAAGCAAAAACTTGGCATATTTGGTCAAAATTAGCAGAACTTTAGTCGTAAGTTGCTATGTTGGTCAAAATGATAAGATTTTAATTTAAGGTTAAATTTGCTATTATTTTGCCCACAGTTTGGCCTCTACGGCGCTGTTTCTCAATCATAATTGAATGAAAACAAGGGCAATGGAGAGCCAAGTTTCCAAGGATGTTCACTCCTTTACTTTAACAATAGTAATAATAGAGGAGGAACCGCAATGAGAGGAAAAAGTCGTGCTTGAAGCCTACCGTAAACACGTCGAAGAGCGTGCTGCTGAAGGAGTTGTTCCTAAACCGCTAGACGCAGAACAAGTTGCTGGACTTGTAGAACTTCTGAAAAATCCCCCGCAAGGTGAAGAAGAAGTCATTCTTGACCTACTTGAAAACCGTATCCCTCCAGGTGTTGATGAAGCTGCTTATGTAAAAGCGGGTTTCCTAACAGCAGTAGCAAAAGGTGAAGTTAAATCACCATTAGTGAGTCGTGAAAAAGCGGCTGAACTGCTAGGCACTATGCAAGGTGGTTACAACATCGAACCGCTAGTTGAGCTATTGGATGATGAAGCACTGGCAGAGATCGCAGTAAAAGCGCTGTCTCATACGCTGCTGATGTTTGATGCTTTCTATGACGTAGAAGAGAAAGCGAAAGCAGGCAATGCGCATGCACAGAAAGTACTTCAATCATGGGCTGATGCTGAGTGGTTCCTTTCTAAGCCTAAGCTTGAAGAAAAAGTCACTCTAACCGTATTTAAAGTAACAGGTGAAACGAACACGGATGACCTTTCACCTGCACCTGACGCTTGGTCTCGCCCTGATATCCCAGTACACGCACTGGCGATGCTTAAAAACGAGCGTGAAGGAATAAACCCTGATCAACCGGGTACTATTGGCCCGATCAAGCAAATTGAAGAGTTAAAAGACAAAGGCCATCAATTGGTTTACGTTGGTGATGTTGTTGGTACTGGCTCTTCACGTAAATCTGCAACCAACTCAGTGCTTTGGTTTATGGGTGATGATATCCCTTACGTTCCAAACAAACGAGCTGGTGGGTATGTGCTTGGTGGCAAAATTGCCCCTATCTTCTTTAACACAATGGAAGATGCTGGCGCACTACCAATCGAAGTTGACGTAACTAAGCTCAACATGGGCGATGTTATCGATGTTTACCCATATGAAGGTAAAGTTTGCAACCACGAAACTGGTGAGGTTCTAGCTGAGTTCTCGCTAAAAACAGAAGTACTGATTGATGAAGTTCGTGCTGGTGGTCGTATCCCATTGATCATCGGTCGTGGTTTGACAGACAAAGCGCGTCAATCGCTAGGTCTTGAGCCTTCGGACGTATTCCGCAAACCAGGTGAAATCGCAGATTCTGGCAAGGGTTACACGCTTGCACAGAAAATGGTTGGTAAAGCATGTGGCGTAGAAGGCATCCGTCCTGGAACCTACTGTGAGCCGAAAATGACGACAGTAGGTTCGCAAGATACTACTGGCCCTATGACTCGTGATGAACTTAAAGACTTGGCGTGTCTCGGCTTCTCTGCTGATCTTGTCATGCAGTCTTTCTGTCACACATCGGCTTATCCAAAACCAGTAGACGTTAACACTCACCATACACTTCCGGACTTTATTATGAACCGCGGTGGTGTATCTCTTCGTCCTGGTGACGGTATTATCCACTCATGGCTAAACCGTATGCTACTACCGGATACTGTCGGTACGGGTGGTGACTCACATACTCGTTTCCCTCTGGGTATTTCATTCCCAGCCGGCTCGGGCTTGGTTGCCTTTGCAGCTGCGACAGGCGTTATGCCGCTAGACATGCCAGAGTCAATCTTGGTTCGTTTTAAAGGTGAGATGCAACCGGGTATTACACTGCGTGATCTTGTTCATGCCATCCCTTACTACGCGATTCAGCAAGGTCTACTAACGGTAGAAAAAGCGGGCAAGATCAACGAATTTTCTGGCCGTATCCTTGAGATTGAAGGCTTAGAAACGCTAACGGTTGAGCAAGCATTTGAGCTTTCTGATGCATCTGCAGAGCGTTCGGCGGCAGGTTGTACTGTGAAATTGTCTCAAGAGTCGATCGAAGAGTACTTAAACTCTAACATCGTGATGCTGAAGTGGATGATCTCTGAAGGCTACGGTGATCGCCGTACTATCGAGCGCCGTATTACTGCAATGCAAGAGTGGCTAGCAAACCCTGAGCTGATGCAAGCAGATAAAGACGCTGAATACGCACATGTGATTGAAATCGATATGGCTGAAATCAATGAGCCAGTACTATGTGCACCGAATGACCCAGATGACGCTCGTTTGTTGTCTGAAGTACAAGGCACAGCGATTGATGAAGTGTTCATCGGTTCTTGTATGACGAACATCGGTCACTTCCGCGCAGCAGGTAAATTGCTTGATAAGTTCAATGGCCAGTTAGCGACGCGCCTTTGGGTAGCGCCACCAACAAAGATGGATAAAGACCAACTGATTGAAGAAGGCTACTACGGTATCTTCGGACGTGCAGGGGTTCGTATTGAAACGCCAGGGTGTTCACTTTGTATGGGTAACCAAGCGCGTGTTGCAGATAAATCAACAGTAATGTCGACTTCAACGCGTAACTTCCCGAACCGTCTGGGTACTGGTGCGAATGTTTACCTATCGTCAGCTGAGCTAGCTGCAGTAGGTGCAATCCTAGGTAAGATTCCAACCAAAGAAGAATACCTAGAATACGCGAAGCAAATCGACGCTACGGCAACGGATACGTACCGCTACTTGAACTTCCATAAAATGGATCAATACACCAAGAAAGCGGACGAAGTGATCTTCCAAGAACCGGCATAATCAGAAATGCACAATTCAAAAGCACCTCACATGAGGTGCTTTTTTTATGGGAGCAATTCGCTATACTCGCACCAAATTGATACGAAATAGGCAATCTCGGTGGAATTTGAATTCATTCGTAACACGTTGATGGGCGAGTACTACGTAAAATGTAGCATGGGACATGAGATTGTAGGGCGCTGGTTGCAAGAAGAAATTGGTAAAGATCCGATGAAGATTGCACAGGTTGAAAAGCTAATTGAGCGGTCATTTTCAGCGCCTTCTCAGGAGCATAACCTTACAGGCACGGAAATTAGCTTGATGATTCAGGGCGACGAAGTTCTTGTACAAGAAAACGCATTAGCCCATGAATATGATGTCGAGATGGAAAGTGAGTTCGACTTCTACAATGCAGAAAGTACAGCAAGTTGTGGGATAGAGGATTTCATGGCACTTATCGAACAGTGGAAAGACTTTTTGAACATTTAATGCACAGTTTTGGGTAACTTCTCTGCCGTTGCTTTAAATTTGTGAAAAGGGCGCACCGATATGGTGCGCCCTTTTTGTTTATAGATATGTAAATTGAGGTTAGTTTTTATTATTCAATAACTTAAAAACTTGGCACGTAGATTGGATTATAAGAAGTGTTTCAGGATGAAAGCTTCGGAGATAACTCAATGAAAATAATCAATGCCATTATTAAGCCGTTTAAATTAGACGATGTACGAGAAGCATTGGCTGATGTCGGTATCGAAGGGATGACAGTATCAGAAGTTAAAGGGTTCGGTCGTCAAAAAGGTCACACGGAATTGTATCGCGGTGCAGAGTATCAAGTCGATTTTCTACCAAAGGTGAAAATTGAAATCGCGACTCACGCAGACAATGTAGATCGCGTTGTTGAAGCAATTACAAAAGCTGCGCAAACCGGAAAAATCGGCGACGGTAAAATTTTTGTTTACGATCTGAACCAAGCGGTGCGTATCCGAACTGGCGAAATGGACGCAGAAGCACTTTAAGAATTCAAAGGATTGGAGATACTTATTATGGAATTAACAACAACAGTAACCGAGTTACGTTACGCACTTGACACCTTTTTCTTCCTCATTTCCGGTGTGTTGGTAATGTGGATGGCAGCAGGCTTTGCGATGCTAGAGGCTGGCCTTGTGCGCTCTAAAAACACAACAGAAATTCTTACGAAGAACATCTGTTTGTACGCCATCGCATGCACGATGTTTCTGATTGTCGGTTATAACATCATGTATGTCGATAATGGAGAAGGAGGCTGGTTACCTTCATTTGGTACGCTAATTGGTACTCAAGGTGAAGGGGCCGACCACTCTTTAGAGTCTGACTTCTTCTTCCAAGTTGTCTTCGTTGCAACTGCTATGTCCGTCGTTTCTGGTGCGGTAGCTGAGCGCATGAAGCTTTGGTCTTTCTTGATTTTCTCTGCGATTTTAACTGCGTTTATCTATCCAATGGAAGGTTACTGGACATGGGGTGGAGGCTTCCTAGCAGAAGCTGGATTTAGTGACTTTGCGGGGTCTGGTATCGTACATATGGCAGGTGCTTCTGCTGCTCTTGCTGGTGTGTTACTGCTTGGCGCGCGTAAGGGTAAGTACGGTAAAAATGGTGAAATCTATCCGATTCCAGGTTCTAACATGCCTTTGGCAACGTTGGGTACTTTTATCCTTTGGTTTGGCTGGTTTGGATTTAACGGTGGTTCTCAGTTGATGGTTTCAGATTTTGAGAATGCTACAGCGGTAGGTCAGATCTTTCTAAACACTAACGCAGCAGCGGCTGCTGGTGCAATTGCGGCGCTATTCGTTTGTAAAACTACTTGGGGTAAAGCCGATTTAACGATGATCCTCAATGGCGCGCTAGCTGGCTTGGTTGCCATCACTGCAGACCCTCTATCGCCATCACCACTGTACGCGGTTGCGATTGGTGCGGTGTCGGGTGCACTAGTAGTATTCAGTATCATTGCTCTAGATAAACTTAAAATTGACGATCCAGTAGGTGCTATCTCAGTTCACGGTGTGTGTGGTTTCTTCGGCCTAATGGTAGTGCCACTGAGCAACGGTGATGCAACGTTTGGTGCACAGCTTTTAGGTGCCGTAGTTATCTTTGCTTGGGTATTTGGTGCTAGCCTAGTTGTGTGGGCAATCTTGAAAGCGACCGTTGGGATTCGCGTTACAGAAGATGAAGAAATGGAAGGTATGGACATGCATGATTGTGGTGTTGGTGCTTACCCAGAGTTTGTTACGGTGAAATAATCATTAGCTTGTAATAAATGGTTACACACTTAACACAATAAAACCTGCTCCGATGAGCAGGTTTTTTAATATTCGTCATTGTCTTCTTATTGAACATACATATAATAACGCAACTGATAAACGTTATCATTAGCATGGTAAAGGATTAAACAATGAAAAAACTGCTAACTCTTTCAGCACTAACTTGCGCTACTCTAGCTCCAACAGCAATGGCTGCTGAAGAAGTGAACGTCTACTCTTACCGTCAACCTTTCCTAGTTGAACCTATGTTCAATGAGTTCACTAAAGAAACTGGTATCAAAGTAAACGTAAAATTTGCTAAAAAAGGCTTAGCAGAAAAGCTAGCTCAAGAAGGTGAGTACAGCCCTGCTGACGTTATTCTTACGACAGACATCAGCCGTCTAGCTGAACTGACAAACAAAGGTTTAGTTCAGAAAGTCGATAGCAAAATCATTGAAGAAAACGTACCTGCTCAATACCAAGATAAAGAGAATGAGTGGTTTGCTCTAACTCTACGTTCTCGTAGCGTTTATTCATCACGTGATCGCGTAGGTAAACTAGGCGCAGATTTCAACTACGCAGACTTAGCTAAGCCAGAGTTCAAAGGTAAAATTTGTACTCGTAGCGGTAAGCACCCGTACAACGTTTCTCTAGTTTCAGCAATGATTGCTCACAATGGCGAAGCAGAAACCAAAGAGTGGTTAGAAGGCGTGAAAGCAAACCTTGCTCGCAAACCACAAGGCAACGATCGTGCACAAGTTAAAGCGATCAAAGAAGGCCTATGTGATGTTTCTCTAGGTAACAGCTACTACCTAGGTAAAATGGTTAACGACAAAGAGCAAAAAGCTTGGGCTGATGCAGTTTACATCAACTTCCCTAACCAAGAGACTACAGGCACTCACGTGAATATCTCTGGTATGGCGATGGCTAAGTACTCTCCAAACAAAGACAATGCTGTGAAGCTAATGGAATTCCTAACGGGTGACAAAGCGCAGCAAATGTACGCAGAAGTTAACTACGAGTACCCAGTTAAAGAAGGCGTGAAGCGTTCTGAGCTTGTGGAATCTTGGGGTGACTTTAAAGCAGACAAGCTTTCTCTAGACGATATTGCAGCCAACCACGAAGCGGCAATTAAGCTATTAGATGAAGTGAAATTTGACCTTTAATTCCTTGTGGGGGTATAACAGTACCCCCATTTGATTAAAGGATATGAGATGTATTTGCAACAGCATTTGTATTTCATACAGCCTTGCAGTAATTAGGCGATGAAAGATAAACACTCTTTATGGAAAACCAGTAGTGGGGTAATAACTCTGCTACTGGTTTTGCCGATCTTAGCGATCTTCTACACCGCAATTGGTGAAACGGATGATTTGTTTGCTCATTTAATGGCAACGGTCATGCCGACTTATATTTTTAACACGGTTGCGCTAACTGTTGGCGTAATGGTGCTGTCCTTAATTCTTGGTATTCCAAGCGCTTGGATAATGGCCATGTGTAAACTGCCGACCGAAAAATGGTTGCAGTGGGCATTGGTGCTACCTCTTGCAATGCCAGGTTATATCATTGGTTATATTTTTACTGATTGGTTTGATTTTGCAGGCCCGATTCAGATCTTTTTGCGTGATGTAACCGGATGGGGACCTGGCGAGTATTGGTTCCCTGACATTCGTACGTTGCCTGGTGCGACCTTTGTGTTGGCTTTGGTGTTGTATCCTTACGTGTATTTATTGTGCCGGGCTGCGTTTATGGAGCAAAATGTCTCTTTATTGCAAAGCGCGCGTTTGCTCAAGTGCTCTCCATGGGAAAGCTTTTGGCGCATCTCGATGCCGTTAGTAAGACCCTCTATCGCAGTAGGTTTATCATTGGTCGCAATGGAGACCATCGGTGACTTTGGTACGGTAAGTTACTTCGCGGTGAATACGTTAACCACAGCGGTCTACGATACTTGGTTGGGGTACTCTAATCTTAATGCGGCAGCCAAGATTTCTGCCATGATGCTCGTCATTGTAGTACTGCTTCTTAGTGCCGAACGATACAGCCGCCGTAAACAAAAGCTTTTTCAAAGCCAATTTAACAGTCACGAAGATTTTCGTTACGAGTTGACGGGCTGGAAAAAGTGGACCGCACTGGTTTGGTGTTGGGGCTTGGTTTCAGTCGCTTTTATTTTGCCGCTACTACAGCTGATTGATTATGCGATCACTTATTTTGCGCAGAGTTGGACCTCAGAGTTTCGTGAATACGCATGGAATAGCTTAGTTGTGTCTGTTATTGCTGCGATTATTGGTGTTGCTGTCGCACTGATCGTTAACTTTACCCATCGAGTCAGTGGTAAACGAGAAAGCTTGGCATTTATGCGTCTTTCTTCTATGGGCTATGCAGTACCAGGAACGGTACTAGCCATCGGTGTGATGGTCGCTGTGCTGTTTATGGATCATCGTGTCAACGATGTTGCTAAAGCCATGGAGTGGGGAAGGCCGGGACTTATCTTTTCTGGTTCCATGTTCGCACTAGTATTTGCCATGGTTGTGCGCTTTTCCGCGGTAGCGATTGGTAGTATCGAAAGTAATTTAAATAAAATTTCTCCGTCGTTAGATATGGCATCGCGCACTATGGGTTGTAAGCCCAATGCCATGCTGTGGCGCGTGCACTTTCCGCTGGTTAAGCGCGGTGCACTGATTGCGGCTTTATTAGTGTTTATCGAGTCGATGAAAGAGCTTAATGCGGCTTTGTTACTTCGTCCGTTTAACTTTGAAACACTAGCCACATACGTTTATAACTTCGCCTCGGATGAGCATTTAGAATTGGCCGCTTTGCCAGCGGTTCTGTTGGTTCTTGTTGGGTTGATCCCGCTTGTTGTTGTTAACCGTTCACTGGAGCAAAATCACTGATGAGCTGTGCATTATCAATTAAAAACCTAACGTGCCAATATGACGATCAAACTGTACTCGAATCATTGTCTCTTGAGGTAGAACAAGGGCAGATTGTCTGTTTGCTAGGAGCCAGTGGCTGTGGGAAAACAACACTATTAAAGGCCGTTGCGGGATTATTGCCGTTAACGTCAGGCGAAATGAGTCTAAATTGCGTCACAATTGATGATGGGGAAAACTGGTTGCCGCCAGAACAGCGTAATATCGGGATGATTTTCCAAGATTACGCACTTTTTCCTCACTTGACGGTGGAGCAAAACATTGCCTTTGGCTTAAAGCAGTGCTCGACAAAAGAGAAAAATGCCAAAGTTCAAGAGATGTTAGAACTCGTGCATCTTCAAGGTTATGGCGATCGTTATCCTCATCAATTGTCTGGTGGACAGCAGCAGCGTGTTGCGATTGCTCGCTCATTAGCTTACAGCCCAGACTTATTGTTACTTGATGAACCGTTTTCTAATATTGATACGCAAGTTCGCCATGAGTTGATAAGTGAGATCCGTAAGATTTTTAAGGCCCAAGGTGTGACTGCCATTTTTGTTACGCATAGCCGTGAAGAGGCTTTTGCTTTCGCCGATAAAATGGCAGTGATGAACAATGGAGTCATCGAGCAATATGGCACAGCATCTGAGCTTTACTACCAGCCTTCAAGTAAATTTGTCGCTGATTTCTTAGGTGGTGGCAGTTACCTTGCTGCTAAACGGGTTTCGAATTCAGAATATGAAACCCACTTGGGCGTGGTTGAAGCCACGGCTCAACAAGATATTCCAGTACAGGCGGAGTGCTCTTTACTGCTAAGACCGCAGCATGTGCAAATTCAATCCGATGAAGATAGTTCGGTAACCGTATTGGAACAGCATTTTATGGGTGATCACTGCCGTTATGTGATTAACGCGAATGGTGACCGTTTGTTAGCTACAGCTTCGCAAGCATTAAATATAGGTGAGTCCGTCGCGGTGAAAATTGAAACGCAAGGCGTCCTGGCATTTGCTTAACGCTCCTGAGTATCTTTTCTATCTCGTTTACGACTTCCCAACATACAATAAAAAAGCCCGGCTGTGGAGCCGGGCAAGTGCTCTTCTCCTGTTGATGAGCGCCTTTTCAGACAGCGTTGACTCTCATCATAGTGCTCGAAGCGGGCACAAGGTTCAGTTATAAAGACAAGAAGTCTTTAAACTGTTGAAGAACACGTTCCGCAGTGTCCTTATCTTGCATCTCTGCAAAAATTCGTAGCAGTGGCTCAGTGCCAGAGAAGCGAGCGATGATCCAACCGCCGTTCTTGAAGTAGACTTTCGCACCATCTTCATAGCTGACTTTTTCGATTTCAAACTCGAACTCAGGCAACTGCTTTTCAACATAAATCTTGTTGAACAGTACGTCTTTTTGCGCTGGTTTGAACTTGCAATCGCCTTCTGCCATGTAGGCATAGCCGTACTTGCCGTAGATTTCATCCAGCAACTCAGACAGCTTCTTGCCGGTTACTGAAATCATTTCTACCAATAGGCTTGATGCGAATACGCCGTCTTTACCTTTGATGTGGCCGCGAATGGTTAGGCCACCAGAGCTTTCCCCGCCAATCAGTGAGTCATCCGCTTCCATTTGGGAGCTGATGTGCTTAAAGCCTACAGGAACCTCAAAGCATTTCTCGCCATGATCTTCGGCGACTTTATCGAGAAGGTGGGTGGTTGCGATGTTACGTACCACGGAGCCTTTCCAGCCTTTGTATTCAAGTAGGTAGTAGTAAAGCAGCAGTAGCACTTCATTTGGATGAATGAAGTTACCTTTTTCGTCGATAATACCAAGACGGTCCGCATCGCCATCAGTACCGATGCCAATATCGTAACCTTGCTCTTTCACTAGGTGCATCAAACGGTAGAGTGTTGCAGCGCTTGGCGAAGGCATTAACCCACCGAAATCTGGGTTTTTGCCATCGTTAATCACATCAACGTCACAGCGGCCGTTGATTAATACGGTTTGCAGTGCGTTTTTCGCGACACCAAACATTGGGTCGATCAAAACACGTAAATTCGCCTTCTTGATCGCTTCGATGTCGATAAAGTCGATGATTGAGTCAACGAATTCGTTCATCGGATTGATGATTTCAATCAGCTTATCTTCAACCGCTTGTTCAAAGTCGACGCTTTTTACATCGTGCGCAGTGAGCGCGTCTATTTGTGATTCGATTTTTTGGGTGATGATTTCATCTGCGTCACGACCGCCTTCAATGAAGACTTTAATGCCGTTGTAATCGGCAGGGTTGTGTGATGCGGTAATACATGCCGAGTATGCGCAGCCCATTTCTTTCGCTTTAAACATTACGATAGGTGTTGGGACAAATTTGTCGATAAAGCTAACCACAATGCCGTTTGCTGCTAGAACTTCAGCGAACCAACGACCTGCTTTATCGGAAAGAAAACGACGGTCATAGCCAATCACAAAACCGCGATCAGCAACCGATTCGTTATTCGTGATGTTTGCAACTGCTTGAGCGACCAAACGTACATTATCTTTGGTGAACTCCTCACCGATAAATGCACGCCAACCGCCTGTACCAAATTTGATCATGATTCGATCCTCGATAAGAGCGGCATCCCACCGCGTCTTAAATCTTTGCTAGCGAACCGATGCACTTGTAAAACATAAATGCACCGGATAAATCAAAAGGGGAGAAGGACTCCCCCAAAAGATGATTAACCTAGAGTAACGATAACTTCGTTTACTGAACCTTCCGCTTGAACTGGGACAGAGGCACCATTCACTGCATCACCGTTCACAGTAATCGACTTAACGCCTTTGCTTACTGAGTCTGGGTTAACTACTTTGATGTTGTACGTTGCACCTAGCCATTGACGAGTCACTTCGAAACCAGGCCAGTTCGTTGGGATACATGGATCGATAGTTAGGCCATCGAAGCCTGTACGCACACCAAGGATAAAGTTGGTAACAGCGAAGTAAGCCCAGCCAGATGTACCTGTTAACCATGGGTGGTTTGCACGACCGTGGTCTTGGTGGTCACGACCCATGATGAACTGTACGTATGAGTAAGGTTCTGCAATACGTTTTTCGATGATGTCGTTCTGGTTGTATGGGTTAAGTGCATCGTAGAACTTCATTGCACGATCACCACGACCCAGTTTCGCTTCAGCTACCCAAGCCCATGGATTTGGATGCGAGAAGATCGCACCGTTCTCTTTTACGCCTTGGTAAACACGAGTTACGAAGCCGATATCATCATTCGGTGTTGCAAAAGATGGTGAGTTTAGGTGAAGGCCGTATTCAGAGAACAGGTTCTCATCGACAGCGTCCATCGCTTTTTCGCCGCGCTCTTGAGATACCGCACCAGAAAGTACCGCAAGTGTGTTTGACTCTAGGTGTACACGACCTTCTTTTTGTTGCGCTGTACCGATCTTTTCGCCGTTTTTCGTTAGACCACGGATATACCAGCCGCCTTCTTCGTCCCAAAGGTGGGTTTCACACGCTTCACGAACGTTTGCTGCCATCACCGTGTATTTTTCAACGTCGGCTTCTTTCCCTAGGTATTTAGCTAGGTCGATGAACTCCTGCAGTGCCCAGAAATGTAGGAACGACACCATTGACGATTCGCCGCCACCTAGGTTCAGACAGTCGTTCCAGTCTGCACGCAGACCTTTACAGATACCGGTTTGACCTACGTATTCAGCCGAGAAGTCTAGCGCGGCTTTCATGTGGTCATAAACCGTTGCATCGCCACCGTCGGCGTAAGGGATCACTTCGTCGAAGAAGCTGTGCTCACCGGTTTCCATCACGTACTTACAGATGGTTGGAACTAGCCATAGGTGATCATCAGAACAAGTGTCTTCGATGCCGTGAATTTTGTCTTCATCAGAAGGTGTTGGAACTACGGTTGGAGATTTAGATGGTTTAACATCCGCTTTTTCTGGATCAAACCAATCTGGATCGAATAGGTGTAGACCGTAGCCCGCTTTTACTTGGCCGCGCAGTAGGTCAACGATACGTTTGCGCGTCATTGCTGGGTTAGCGTGAGGAACTGAGATTGCATCTTGCGCTGTATCGCGGTAACCAAGACCAGTACGGCCTCCCACCTCGATGAATGAAGCAAAGCGAGACCACACCACACACGTTTCCGCTTGGTATAACGTCCAAGCGTTGATCATGGTATCTAGACCTTCGTTTGGTGATTTCACTTGGAACTTGCCACAGCGCTCATCCCAGTGTGTTTTGATACCCGCAAATGCGTTGTCGACTTCTGCAAGGTCTTGGTACTTAGCACGTAGACGCTCACCGTTGCCTTTACCGATACCTAGAATGTAAGCAAAGCGAACTTCTTCACCCGGCTGAATAGTAAATTGCTTATGCAAAGAGCCACAGTGGTTGTAACACGTTTGTGCTGTATTGAAACACTTACCTTGTTCTACCGCTAACGGGTTTGCTTCGTCACGGTATAGGCCTAGGAAGCTGTCACGTTGGCCGTCGTATGAATCTGGGTCAAATGTTGAAGCTAGGTAGTAGAAGCCTTCGAAATCGTTGGTGTTGTAGTACAGGTCGTACTCTATCACGCCTTCGTTGTAAGCCGTACCTGCCGAGTACAGAGACATCTGATGGTTTTGGTTATCAGATTGAATGTGGCTGAATGAGAACTCAACAAATGAGAATGCACTGATCGTACGTGGTTTGTCAGAGGTGTTTTTAATCACTACATCCCAGATTTCAGCGTCTTCGCCTTTTGGTACGAATAGCGTCTTTTCAGCTTCAATACCGTTGTACTCACACTTAAATTTAGAGTAAGACAAGCCGTGACGAACTTCGTAGTTTGCTTCGTCTAGGCTCTTCGCAACTGGTTGCCAAGAGATTGACCAGTAATCACCTGTCTCATCATCACGCAAGTAAACGTAGTGTCCTGGGCGATCGAATGTCGCATTTGGACGGAATTTAGTAACACGGTTGTATTCTGGAGAGTTGTAGAACGAGTAGCCACCCGCGTTGTGCGAGATAACCGTACAGAACTTCTCAGTACCTAGGTAGTTGGTCCATGGTGCTGGTACGTCAGGGCGAGTGATGACGTATTCGCGATTCTCGTTATCGAAATAGCCGTATTTCATTTGTGTCTTTCCTTTTTACGAAGCTGCATCAGCAGCCAAAATTTAAAAACTCTTCAAGCGTGATGTTTCGACATCAGTTTTGTATTACTTCCACGGTTTACGGTAATTCACTCCCTGCAAATCAAGCAGAGGTAGATGGCCTTTCAAGCGTGATAAATAGTCGGTCCAATCTCGGTGTTGTTTGTCTGTCCAACATGCTTCTGCCATTGCAGTTAAACGAGGGAAGATCATGTAGTCCATGCGAGGTTGGTTATTGATAATTTCGCACCATAATGCTGTTTGAATGCCCCAAATGCGCTTACGTATTGGGTCGTCGGCAGGCACTTCAGCGAGCGGCTCGTAGTTGTAAGCTTTTTCTAGTGGCAGTGGGTTTGCCCAGTCCACGCCCGGTTCTTCAGGTGCGTAGTCTTGGGTCATATCTAGGTAAGTGGTTTGTGCTGGTTGCAGCACCACATCAAAGCCTTGGCGAGCACAGTTCAAGGCCGCTTCTTCGCTTAGCCATGAGTAGATCACCGTATCTTTACTGACTTTGTCGCCGTGTTGAGCTTCTTCCCAGCCCAGCATGCGTTTGCCCAATTTACGAAGTTTGTCTTCGGCATAACGTAAGAAGTGTCCTTGCAAATCTTTGTAGTCGCTGTAACCCAGTTGTTCCATTAGTGCTTGGCATGCTGGGCTTTTTGACCATACGCCGTTAGGTACTTCGTCGGCACCAATATGAACGTAAGGCGCAGGAAAAAGTGCAGAGACTTCTTCTAGCACTTTGTCGATAAATTCATAACTCCCCGGCAGAGCAGGGTTAATGACGTTGTCGTTGTAATGCTGAATACTGCGGTATTCGGTGGTATCTTCCGCTTCTACCAATAGGTGTGGTAACGACTTGATGGCGGCTCGGCAATGACCTGGTACATCAATTTCAGGAATGATGGTGATGCCGCGTTGCGATGCAAATTCGATAACGTCTTTGATGTCTTCTTGCGTGTAGAAGCCGCCGTAACGTTCATCAAAGTGCGTGTACTGTGGTTCATTGATCTCATCCAATCCGCGCCAAGCACCAATATCGGTCAGTTGAGGCAGTGATTTGATTTCAATTCGCCAACCCTCATCGTCGGTAAGATGCCAATGGAACGTATTGAACTTGTAATGAGCCAGTTGGTTGATCAAGCGTTTGACTTGCTCAACGGAGTGAAAATGACGAGCACAATCCAGCATCATACCGCGGTAACGAAAACGTGGCCTGTCCTTGATTGAACAACAAACTACTTCCATTGAGTTAGGTTGATCGCCAACTTTGATTAGTTGTAATAACGTTGCACAAGCATGGGTAAAACCAGACGAAGATCCTGCTTCAATTTTGATTGACTCTTCGGCTACTTTCAGTTTGTAAGCGCCTTCATCCAAGGTTGGGTTGCCTTTGAAGATGATCTGACTGCCATTGTCTGATGCGAACTCAAATTGGTGAATGCGCTTAAGCTCTTCAAGTAGCCATTCTTTAGCTGAATTGGCCAGGCTTGAATAAACCGCGACGCCAGCATGATGATCAAAGCTAAAATAGTGATCGCTGACCTCAATATGGTTTGGTTTTGGCAGCAAGGGCTGTGCATGGGTTAAACTTGCCGGAATCTCACTGCGTTCACGGTATGGTGAAGCTAATACGATAGGCGTGACATCCACTTGTGCGCGCTGTGGGTTTCCATCAACGACAAAGTTGATCATCGCTTCGTTAAAGCCATCCGAGTAATAACGGAATGGGTTCGAACCAATACTGAATTCACAGTAATAGTGATGGTTGGCAGCCAGTACCAGCCCTTCTGGCTTAAGTGTGCAAAAACTACCAATTTGAGTCAGTTGACCATTTGAAACGCTGTCTGGAAGAATGTAACGATCGAAAGCGAAAGTTAAGCTCCAGCTGTTTAGGTCTTGGTCGCTCAAGTTATGAAAGGTGAGGCCAAAGCGGCAGTTTTGTTTCTGCTCAGAAAGGACCACGAGATCAACACGATATTCCATATCTACTCCTACGCCGCACTGAGCGAGTAAAGGTTATGTTCTGGTTTGCCAGCAAACATAATTGCGCCTTCAATCGCGTCAAACTGTGGCTCAACAATCCATTGCTGAACTGGTGGTGAGAGCCAACGTAAAATGCGTTCAGCAATGCTACCCATTAAACAAATACGTGTTGCGCCGCGCTTGTTTAATGCCACGAGAAACATTTCTATATCCGCTGCGGTTTGCTTCAGTATTTCAATGGCCAGTGCATCGCCTTGTTCCGCATGTTGGAAAATAGCCGGAGAAAACTGCCCATAATCACGAGGAAGCGCCTGTTTTGACCACGCCACCACGTTGTCGACCTCATTTTCGAAATGCGTCATAAAGTGTTGTGCTAGGGGCGTTTTTTCTCTGATGCCATCTTCAGCTAACAAAACTTGCTGAACTAGGCGTAGCCCCATCACTGCGCCGCCACCTTGATCCGAAATAGGGAACTCACGACCACCGACAACGTGTTGCTCCAATCCTTTAAGGTAGATGCCACAAGAACCGGTTCCCGCAATCATGATTGCGCCATCTTCGCCATTGTGCGCACCAACGCACGCACCGTAAGCATCGGTATTCAGAGTTATACTGGCAAATGGATGAGGAAGAGACATGAAGGCTTGCCAAGATGCTTTGTGCTCTGCGCCAGCAAGGGCTAAGCCGACGTGCATCGACGCGAAATCTTGTTGTGTTAGACCGCCTTGCTCGGTAGCCGAAGTGATGGATTCAAGAATCGAAGCCATTGCTATTTCAGCACCTAGCATGATGTTGGCACTGCCGCTTTTGGCCTCGCCAAGAAAATTACCTTGTGAATCTTTAATCCTGGCTCGACATGACGTGCCGCCACCATCGATACCGGCAAAATACATTCCCATGATTATTCTTCCTTCATATTTTTAGAGGTCGCCAACTGAGAAACATGCTGAGCTTGACTCATTATCGCGAGTAAGTACCAAGCGCCATGCGGGAGCCATTGTTCGCCCCAGCGCCAGTTTTGTAACACGTCTTCTTTTTGTGCTGGTGGGTTAAATGCAATGTCTTCCTCGTCTTCAAAGCCGCCAGTGATTCCGTTACACACGCCACCTTTTGCGTTGAAGAAACCATATTGAGGGAGGTAATCAGGGTTGTTACGACCATGGCCATCTAGCATGCACATGTCGTATGGGTTTAAGCCTACAACCCAGTTCAATGCATCTTGAGCAAACACAGAAAGTTGTTGCTGTACTTCTTGCGACGCTATATGCGGTTGAGCAAGGTACGCCATGGTCGCGATTGAGCCCAGTCGAGCATTCTCGCCTTGCCACCAATAGCCGGATTCATTGTTGTGTGCGACAAAAAATGCCTCGCGTTTTGACTCATTTACGCCTTTAACATATTGGCGAGGGTAACCGAATGGGTTGATCACTTTATTCGATATTGTGATCTCAAACTCACACGCTAGGTTGACGATACGTTTTACCGATTCCGCTCGTGCTGAGTCGTCTTCAATTGATAGATATTCGCATAGGGCAATAACTGGTAGACCAGCTTCGGCTGCGTGAAAATATGGACGGCTGCCGTCTTGGTTTGCTGACCAAAAGTGTTGAATCTGCTCGTCGCTCATTTGGCGTGCAACTAAACGTTGCGCCCACAAACGGCTCTCTTCCAAGTAGCGAGTTTCTTTGGTTGCTTTAAACAGTTCTACACAAGCCAGTAGCGCACAGTATTCGTCGATAATGTTTTCTTCCCCATCATTGAGGTACTGCGTATTGTGCTCTTTTAAGTGCCAGTAACCATTTTCGGCAGCGTTGCGGTATTTTTGTTGATCGTATTCACCGTGAACACTTAAACGCGACGCTGCCGCTAGCGCTGCAATGGCGACACCGCCACCTTGTCGAAAGCCTGCTTGATAGTCGTCAAATTTGTGACCAAGTTGAGTTTCGTACGCGCAAATCTCGCGTTGCGCAGTATCTTTGCTCCACTTGTCAAAGACCGTCATGTAGAAAAAGCCTTTTTCGTTTTGCATACGCACAAGAAAGTCTGCACCGAACAGGGCTTCTTCAATCAGACGTGTACGTGTGAAAGCTGTAATGTCTTCGCTTCCTTCAAGCAACGAAACCCCTTTTAGGATGTTCCAAACCACCATTGGGGTTTGTTGAGGATTCAAATAATTCGCGTATGAAAGGTGACTTAAATACTTGCTAACGTCTCCTGATGCGTCGTACCAGCCGCCGTGTACATCAACCTTTTTATTGGAGTTTAGTACTGGAAGTTGTCGATCTTGTTGATCGAAGATTCCGCCGCAACGTTGCGATTTGAAATAGTGGATCACATCTGACAAAGTTTGATCCAACAGAATGTGTTCGCCAACGATGAAAGAGGAAGAGCGCGTATCTTCTACTTGCAAGAAATAGTCACCTGACGTTGTGAAAGAGGAAAAGTCGATGAGGTAGAAATAGCCCTGATGCCAGTTCGCCACTTTACCTTGTTCTTCAACCGCAAAAGTTGCCACGGTTTGCTCGCTAGTGGCACAAATCAATTGAGCAGTGTAAGAAGACAAGTGTGGTTGTTCGGTCTGGATAATGGCTTTCTTTGGGCCCAGACGTTCATAACCAATGTGGTTAGTCAGTAGCAGCATTCAATGTCTCCGGGAAACGATAAAAACAGGAGTGGGTCAGGCTGAACCTGACCCTCGTTATGATTAATCTTCAAATAAGTAACAGCGGACAAAGTGGTTGTCGGACAGTTGAGTGACGCCTGGTAGTCGTTCGCGACATTTGTCGGTAGCGTGTACACAACGTCCAGCAAATGGACAGCCGACAGATTCTGGTGTCCAAAGTGGGATTTCCCCTTTGTTGCCTTTCAGTTTCTCGTGAATAGACTTCGATGGATCTGGAACCGCAGATACCAACAGTTGCGTATATGGGTGTTGAGGGTCGTGAATGATTTCTTCAGTATCGCCCCATTCAACCATGTGACCTACGTACATGACCGCAAGATCTTCAGCAATGTAACGCGCTGTTGCGATGTCATGAGTGATGTAGAGCAGAGACATTTGTTTTTCAAACTTCATCTCTTCCATCAAGTTCAAAACGCCAGCGCGGATCGATACATCGAGCATGGATGTTGGCTCATCCGCCAAGACTACTTCAGCTCCAACCGCGATGTTACGAGCCAGGTTGACACGCTGACGCTGACCGCCAGATAGCTGGTGCGGGAACTTTTGCGCCGTTTCTTTTGGTGGAATAAGACCAACTTGTTCAAGTAGGTCGTACACACGCTCTTCCAGTTCTTTCTTGTTGCCCGGTGCTACTTTCTTATGAATCAGCAGCGGGCGCGCAATATGGTGGAAGATATTGTGCGTTGGGTTTAGCGAGCCAAACGGGTCTTGCCACACCATTTGTACACCTTCACGGTAGGTCATTAAATCGTGACGAGAGGTGATGTCTTGGATATCACGACCTTTGTATTCAATGATGCCATCGGTTGGTGCGTACATTTTTGCAATCATTTTTGCAGTAGTAGACTTACCTGAACCAGATTCACCTACCACTGACAAGCCGCGGCTCTTGTACATTTTGAAAGAGACGTCGTTGATTGCGCGCATCTTAGATTGTTTGATTGAGTTACTGTTTAAAGGGAAGTCCTTAACGACATTTTTACCCTCAATCAGCAGTTCGCCGAATTGTTTGCTCATAATTCTCTCCAGTGTAATTTTTGTTCTTAGCTAGTGTTTTTTTGTTGTTAAACCTTAGCTTGAGCAATGGTGTCGCCGTACAAATGGCAATTTGAGAGGCGACCTGGTTCAATTTGACGTAATTGGGTTGGTACACGTGTACATGCTTCATGTACGCGGTCGCAACGAGCTTGGAAGCGGCAGCCCTGTGGTACTTCTAGCAAGTTCAACGGGTTACCTGGAATACCAGTCAATTTGGTCTTTGGTCCAGTTAGTGGAGGGAAAGAGCTACCCAAACCTTTGGTGTAAGGGTGGTAAGGACTTTCCAGAATTTGCTTAGAAGGCGCGACTTCAATCAACTCACCTGAGTACATGATGCCGATACGATCCGAGAACTCGACCATCAATGACAAGTCATGTGTGATGAACAGAATTGAGAAACCAAACTCTTCTTTAAGCGCGTAAATTTTTTGTAGAATTTCACGTTGAACCACTACATCCAATGCGGTAGTCGGTTCGTCCATGATGATCATTTTTGGGTTCAGAGCCAAAGCGATTGCGATTACTAGACGTTGACGCATACCACCAGAGAACTGGTGCGGGTAATCACTCAATCGGCTAGGGTGGATATCAACGATTTCCAGCAGACCTTCAGCGCGTGTTTTTGCTTGAGCGCGAGTCATATTGGTATGACGCATGATGACGTCACAGAACTGCTCTTCCATGGTTAGAACAGGGTTCAAAGCGTTCATCGCACTCTGGAATACCATCGACATTTCACTCCAGCGGAACGCTTGCATGCGATCATCGCTGTACTGAAGGATATCTTCACCGTTGAAGATAACCTCACCACCTGTGATAAACGCTGGCGGCTTATGAAGGCGCATTAGTGAGAAGGCAACAGTGGATTTACCACAGCCAGATTCACCAGCCAGACCGAATACTTCACCGGGTGCAATGTCGAAGCTCACGTTGTTACAGGCGCGGACATCGCCCGCGTCTGTGATGTAGTCTACGCATAGGTTACGGATGGAAATTAGTGGTGCAGTCATGATTATTTATCTCCGCTCCATAGTGCATTTTGTGGTGCCAGTTCAGGCTCACGCTCTTTCTTGTCTTTTGCTGCTAGTTTTTTCCAGCGTTTCATGCCTTTGTGAGAACGAAGTTGAGGGTTCGCAATTTCGTCAACGGCAAAGTTCAACAGAGCAAGACCAGTAACCAGTAATGTTAGGGCAATACAAGGTGCTAGTACTTCCCACCATGCGCCAATCAGCATGGCTGATGAGGTTTGCACGTTGTAAAGCATGATGCCCCAACTGATCGTGTTGGCATCACCCAAACCTAGGAACGAAATGACCGCTTCAGTGTTGATCGCCAGCATTACTGAGCCAATGAAGCTCGCACCGACAATTGGGATAAGGTTTGGTAAAATCTCAACAAAGATGATGCGGAATGAAGACTCTCCCAATACTTCGGCAGCTTTAACGAACTCTTTCTCGCGTAGTGCCATAGTTTGAGAGCGGACAACACGTGCACCCCATGCCCAAGAAGTACCAGCGATAATCAAGGCAATGGTGAGTGGGCCTGCTTCACCGATAAAGGCCGCCAACACGAATAGCAATGGATACTGCGGAATTACTAACATGATGTTCATCGCGGCACTCAATACGTCATCCACTTTGCCTCCGAAGTAACCTGCCGATATACCAATGACTGTTGCTAAGAAGCACACGATGATGCCAGCGCCAAAACCTACACCCAGTGATACTCGTGCACCGTAAGCCACTTGCGACCAGATATCGCGACCCATTCGGCTAGTACCTAATACGTGGTCAGCCTTTTTAGACATAATCAGCGTACGACGATCGTCTGCTAGGTTTTTAGCGACCCAACCATCAGGATTGTTTTGTGCCTGTTTTACAACAAAGCTTGGGTATTCGTGTGGGTTACCGGTTCGCTTGTCTGGCGCATGCTTTGTAAGTAAAGGAGCGGCAATCGCAACGAACACGAACAGCGTAACAATGCCAAGACCAATGCGAGCAAATGCGTTACCCAAAATAAGTTTGAATAGTTCTTTCATGATTATTTGCCTCCCGTACGTAGGCGAGGGTCTAGAATCATGTACAGCATGTCAGCCATTAAGTTGAAGCACAGCATGAACATCGTCATGATAATTAACTGACCTTGAAGTACTTGGTAGTCACGAGCGTGAATTGCGTTTAGAAGAACCGTACCTAGGCCTGGGTAGTTGAAAATCATCTCGATGATTAATTGACCTCCAATGGCCATACCTAAAGACATAGACAGTGCGGTAACACTTGGAAGTAGTGCGTTACGTGCGGCGTAATTAAAGACGACGCGGTTTTCACTCAGCCCTTTACCTTTAGCCATCGTGATATAGTCTTCGGCGAGAAGGTTGATCATGTTGTTACGCATGTTAACTAGGAAGCCACCAATTTGAACGATGGTTGCACAGAATAGAGGTAGTACAGCGTGGTAACCCACGTTCTTGATGAACTCCCAGCTTGTCCAATCAGGAATAGTACCTGGCGTGTAAGCATAGCCAGATGGGAACCATTTCAGGCCAATCGCAAAGGTAAACAGTGCTAACATTGCGATAACCATTTGTGGAATCGCTTGAATGATCAATGTGCCAGGCGTTACGAATGCATCGTACTTACTACCGCGCTTCCAGGCGGCAAAAATACCAAGGACAGAAGCGATGGAGAAAGAAAGTACAACCGCAGTACCAGCTAGAAATAGTGACCAGCCAAATGCACTACCTAGTAAAGAATTAACTGAAAGAGGGTAGAACTGGATTGAGGTGCCCAATTCCCAACTTAGAATGTTTTTAATGTACGAGAAGTACTGAATGTAAATTGGCCCATCAACGAAACCGAGCAGTTCTTTCATTGCTGCGATTCGTTCTGGAGTCACCTGTACTGAAGCATTAGCAAACATCATGGTAACTGGGTCACCAGGCATTGCTCGCGGAATAATAAAGTTTAACGTCGCTGCAACTAAGAGCGCGACAAGATAGAACGACAAACGTCTTAAAAAATAACCCATAACTCACACCTTACTCACCCAGATTTTTTCCCTGTTTCTGGTTTCAGGTCGCTCCTAGCGAAATTTAGAGCGAAAAATCCCCTGACGACGAGCGCCACATATTGGTTTCGTTAACAAGGGATTTTTATAGGCGGCACACGGGATGTATGCCGCTTGAAATGAACTTCTACTTATTTAACTGGTTTTAGGTCCAGTACGTGAAGTAGACGCTCTGGGATACCTGCCCAAATGTTTGGACGGCCCTTAGGGTTTTCTTCGTTCCACCAACCAGTGAAGCGAGTTGTGTTGTATTGGTACATGTACGCGCCAGATAGCACAGGAATAGTTACTTGGTCCTGAGCAATGATCTTCTGAATGCCATGAGCGATCTCTAGCTGTTCTTGCTTATCTGCTGTCTTGTAGAAGCTGTTAAGAAGACCGTCTAGCTTATCGTTCTTGTAGAAGTGCATTGCAAAGCGAGGCATGCCGTCACCAGCTTGTAGCTTCGAGTTGTAGCCACTATCCCAGTACAAGTGTGGATCTGCACCGTGGAAGTAGTTGGTGTAAGCAACGTCGTAAGTACCTTCTAGCATAGCTTGGTTGTATACCGAGAAGTCCGGTGTACGAGCACGAGCTTTAATGCCCACTTCTGCTAGTTGCTCAACGGCTAGCTGTACCGTGTTGTTGAAGTCAGTCCAACCGTTTGGTGATTGAATTAGAAGCTCGAAAGACTTGCCAGATGGTGTATCCACAAAGCCATCTTTGTTTACATCTTTGAAGCCAGCTTTAGCTAGAAGCTTTTTCGCACCTTCCGCGTTGTATGTGTTGTAGCCTTTGTACTTGTTGTGCGTCTCTTCATCAGACCAAGCTTCGAATGCGTAGCCAAGACCAGATGCGAAGTCGTTCACTGTACCGCCGCCGTAGAAAGCGATATCAATGATAGTTTGACGGTCTAGCGCCATAGAGAACGCACGACGGAAGTCAACGTTAGTTAGTGCTTCGTTTTTCGCAGCGTCTGGGTTTTTGAAGTTCACTACAAATGCTTGAGTACCCGCTGGTGGGTACCAGTAGTGGTGATTCGGGCTTGCTGCAGCGTACGTACGGTCGATGTCTGGTACGAATGAAGACGTCCAGTCCATTTCGCCGTTAACGATTTTGCCCAAGAATTGGTCGTTGTTCGCGATTTGTGGCACACGCAGACAATCTACATCTAGGTTGTCAGCATCCCAATAATTCGGGTTCTCACACTGGATATATAGCTGCGGTGTGAAAGTGTCGATTTCAGTAAATGGACCACTTCCTACTGGATTTTCGTTTGTGAATGTAGCTGGATCTTTTACTTTGCTCCATACGTGCTTAGGTACGACGGGTACTTTCGCAATTTCGTAAGGAACGTTTGAGTTTGCTTCGCTTAGACGGAATTTAACTTGGTAGTCGTTAACTTTTTCTACGCCAGTCACCCAAGAGTTGATACCAGACTGGTCTAGCTCTGGCTTCTCTTTCACTAGGTTGAAAGAATAAACAACGTCATCAGCGGTAAACGCTTTGCCATCAGACCATTTTACGCCCTTACGGATATCGAAGGTTACGCTCATCAGGTCATCAGCCATGGTAAAGTTTTCTGCTAGACGAAATACAGGCGTGTTACCGTGCATTTCGTTAAAAACAACGAGCGGCTCGTAAATAAAGTCGGTTGTTGTGTGCAGGTTAGTTGCACCCAAGAAAGGGTTAAAGTTACGAACGAAAGTTGTAAACTCTTTAGGGTGGATAGTCAGTTCACTGCGTTCAGCCGCAGTAGCTACCGATGCAAAACCTGTAGTAGCCGTTGCAATAATTGCTGTTGCTAGTGCTGTTTTTTTAATATTGGCAAGCATAGCTGTTCCTTACTATTTGCTTTCATTTCACTAAATGGAATTGAATGTCATCAATTGATAAACACTCTCTAAGACCTACCTCTTGTACATGCCTTACTCATTACAACATTGAGTTTCGCCAAGAGTGGCCTGTAGGCCTTAGGCAGGAGTAAGAAAACACCTTATCCATAAAATAATCAAACTTGATTCCCGTTAAAAACGTTAAAATCTCTGAGCTCTCCGTTATAAACGTTATTTTGGCTAATTTTAACCAGCATTGGGCCAAAAAATAAACGTTGATATGCGTCGCAGTTTATATCCTTGTTAATAATGAGTGTTGGTGATTACTAACCTGTTGGTCCTTTTTAAATATACGTTTCCTGCTTGGTTTCTAGGTTCGGAGATCTCGCTCACATGCAGAAATGGTGTTAATTAATCAGCTAAAAATTAATCTGCCGTTCTGTTGTGATTAAGTTCGCAATCTCTATCAATAGTTCGTCAAAATCCGCTTGTTATCTGAAAAATGGCCTTTTTTATCGACAGTTTTCTTCCGTTTGTTGTCCTTTTTTTATTGTATGAATGAAGTTTTTCGATTGCTCGAACTTACCTAGTTAAGACAAGTTAAATGGATAAGGTCGTACGTTTTGAATACCAACAATAGATAGCGTTGTCTAACCGAATGTTCGTTATTGGAAATATGTTAACGGGGTAGGAAGAGGCGGTCTCTTTTATCTCTAGGAAGGGAATACTCGAATAACAAAAAAGCCCAGCATGCACGCTGGGCTAGTTTTTTGATAAATATTAGCTGGTCAATAGTCGCTGTAGTTTATCTCGTTGTGCTTCTATGTATGCTCTCTCGGGGCTCTGTTCTTTGCAGTGTTCGAGAATGAACTCTATCGAGCTTAGCACCGTTCTCCAACGTGGTGTTTTGGGTAATGTTTCTATACGCATGTATTTATCTAAAGTGCGTGTTTGCAAAGTACTACGGTCTAGATAAACGCGCCACAAGCCACTTTGCTCTGCAAATGCGAACTTACTTTCACCCGTTACAGATTCCCAATACTCTAAAGCATGTGTCATTGCGTCTACTAGAACTTCTCGCATAAGTTCTTGCTTGTCCTTTTTATTACCGAGTGCTTTGTCTGCAAGGCGCGTAAATTCTCCGCCAAGCTCTTTTAGCTTTTGCAATTGGTCTTTGTCACCATCAAATGCATAACTTGAAAGCACTTCTACGGCGGTTTCTAGATTATGTATGCGAGCGGCACTGGCTCCACCGCCGACATTAAAGATGTACATGATATCTAACCCTGAACCTTCAGGGAGCTTAAGAATGTCTGCTTCGATGTTCTGACGAATATCTTCAATATAGATATCAATCTTGCCACAGTAATGAGGTTGTTTGACGGTCAGATATTTAGGGGCAATCAGCTCATCAGCAGATGAGCGCTTTAGCTGTTCTAAGCTGCGCTTGAATAGCTTACAAGCAGCTTCGTTAGCAAAGCGAATACGCTTGTCTTCACGTAGACAGATGATAGCTTCAGGAGCCGATTCTAGCTGTTCCAACAAACGACCTTGAGTCTCAAGTAAGCTTGCTTCAACGACTGCACGCTGTCTAAGTTCAGACTCTAGCACTTTGTTTTCCATATGGCGCATTTCTGCTTTACTTGCCGTTAAATGCGCTTGGATACGTGCCGCCAACTCTTGTTTATTAAATGGTTTCGATAAATAGTCGTTGGCTCCTGCCTCAAAACCTCTTACACGATCTTCTGTTTGACTGAGTGCGGTGAGCATAATGATTGGCAACTCGGCATGATCATAGGTTTCACGTAGTTCACTACAAACTTGGTAGCCGCTCATGCCTGGCATCATGATATCCAATAACAGAAGTTCCGGCTTCTCTTGCTCGACGAGCGCTAACGTTTCTGGCCCATCGGAGACGGTACGCACACGATAGCCCTCTAAACGTAAAAAGCTTTCAAGCACGCGTAAGTTTACTGGTTCATCGTCAGCAACATACAGTAACGGGCCGTCTGGGTTCTCTGGAAGTGATAAGTCTTCACTGTTCTCTACATTAACTTCAGGGATTTGGAAGTGTCCGTGCGCAGCTAGAGTCTGGGTTGCTTGGATTTCTTCTTCACTGGCGAGCGGTAAAGTGAAACTGAAGGTAGTTCCGACCATTGGTTGGCTACTGACGTATAACGAGCCTCCCATTAATTCGATCAATTGACGGCTAATGGAGAGCCCAAGTCCTGCACCTTGACGATAACGGCTCGCGTCTTGCCCTGCTTGGATGAGTGGTTCAAAAATATGTTCAAGTTGTTCTGCGGGAATTCCTTGTCCAGTATCCACGACTTGTACGCGTACATGATCATCTACCACATTAGCGGAGATAACAATTTTACCTTCTGAGGTGTATTTAATCGCATTGCCAATCAGGTTATATAGCACTTGTTCAAGGCGTTGCGGGTCAGCTGACACTGCTTTTAAATCCGCAGGGACTTGGTTGATGATGCGGATGGTTTTACTTCCAAGTAAATGGCTAGAAAGCTCTAAAACCAATCGTGTTGCACTGCCCAAACTCACTGCTGATTTCTGGATATCCATGCTTCCATAACGCATTTTATGATAATCCAACAAGTCATCGACTAGATTAGCGAGACGCTGACCACTTTTAATGATGATATCAAGCTGATATTTCTGGCTAGCGGGGATCGCGCCATTGGCGCCGGACGCTAAGGTTTCAGCAATCCCGACCATGCCGTGTAACGGTGTACGAAGTTCATGAGAAGTCGTGGCTAAGAACTCATCTTTTAATTTATCGGCCAATTGCAGTTCTTCATTCTGTTTCTGAATGATCTGTATGTTGCTTTCTAGTTCTTCATTTTGCTTCTTAATGGTTTGAATCTTCTCTCGAATAGAGCGTTGCATTCGTTCAAAGCTTAACGCAAGCCGACCAATTTCATCTTTACGAACCGTATTAAAAGATGTGTCATCAAGATCCCCTGCAGAGACCTTTTCGGCAACCCAAGTCAATTTCAGCAACGGAGAAGTGATAAAGTTTGATAAATAGTGAGAAGCGATCACCACAAGGATAATGGCGATCAACATAGCGATAACGAATAGTTTTTCGAGTTGATGGATACGAGCGAAAGCTTCGTTTTCTGGTAACTGTACGACGAGCGCCCAAATCACACCACGAGTTTCAATCGGTGCATAAGCCGCGATGATCTCTTCACCTAAACCGTTTGTGTAAGTGCCGACACCAAATGCACCAGAGAGTGCTTTATCGATCACTTCTAAACTGTTCTTAATGTCGTCTTGTTTCGTGTTAATTGTGCGAGGTTGGTGATCATTTCCAACCAGCAAGGTGTTAATTGATGACTCTCGGTTGGCGTCTGCGGCTAACTTAGTGATGCCATTATTTGGCAAGCGGAACATGGCATAGCTGTGTAGATAACCTTGCTGAACAATTGGTGCACCTAGCCAAGCGACTGATTTCCCCCCTTCCAGCTCGAAGTCAGACACAATCACAGGAGTGTAGTCTTCGTTTACTTTTCGACGTTCAGTCACATCATCGGCGAGACGCTTGAAAGTTTTGCCAAGTGCCGAGTCTTTGTAGGGGCCTGATAACAAGTTCGTTCCGTAGTTATCGTCTTTGTTGATCGAGTAGGTGACGTTACCATTGATGTCGACCAGCAAAATGTCATTAAAATCAGAGCGCTTGAGGAGCTCCAAGTAGGCCCAATGATAGCGTTTATGCAAAAGTCGGTAACGTTCACTTCCTACATAGTTGGATGACTCGGGTAACGTTGAGGTTTTGATTTGGTCTCCGCTGCCCTCGATGTAGCGCTGTTGGGCGTTTTTACGAGACTCTTCAATATCATTGCCTAAACGACTAAAAGCATTGACGAGACCGTAGAATCGGCCACCACTGGCGTAAGCCAACTCTGAGCGCACAAAGCCCATGACTTCGGTTTCTCGTGCCTCAAAGTAGTCGATGATTTGCTGCTGTTTTGTATCTCGAACAGACAGTAAGTGTGAGGTGCTTTGTTCTTGCAGATCTTTACTGTGGGACTGCAAGAAAAAGATCGCAGTAATGGTAAGAGGTGTGATACTGAGCACCAGAAATGCGGTCATCAGTGTACTCTGAAGGCGCTTAAATTTCTGTTTTTTGTAGAATTTAAACATGGATAAGATTACAACTCATAATGGGCAGTTCTAAAACATACTTCGCTGCCGAGGTTCTCGTTAAAAACGGATAAGATGTTCAACTAGATAGAATTAACAAAATTAACGAGTTTTTTTTCTTTGACAAGAAAGTTAGTTGTAAAGCGTGCAGGGTGACGCAGTTTTTCTTATGAGTGTTGAATTTATGAGAAAAAATCGCGCAGGTTTGTGCCTGCGCGGAGGGAAGTTATGATTTTTTCGCGTAGTAGATAGAAAATTTATTGGTCTTATTTAGCGTCTCGCAATTATTAAACGCCCGCTCGATAATTGGTGGGTATTTTAAGAAGCTATTCGCGACAATCACCATTTCGCCGTCTTTGGTTAAATATTGTGGTGCCTGACCCAACAAGGTTTCCGCTGCGTTGTAATTTGTGTCTAAACCACTGTGGAATGGCGGGTTGCTGACGATAAAGCGGTAGTCTTTTGCGGTATCCGAGTATATATCTGATGCAAATACGCGTCCGGATAAACCATTCGCTTCTAATGTGGCTTGGCTAGAAGTGATCGCATAAGCATTAATGTCACACATCTCAATCGCGATCTCTGGATTCGCTTTCGCCATAAACGCACCGAGCACACCTGCACCACAACCAAAGTCGAGCACTTTGCCCGACAGCTTAGGTAAGGTTTCAAGCAGCAATCGGCTACCTAAGTCGAATTCGCCATGGCTGAATACGCCAGGTAGGCTCTTAACCGCTAGCGACTGCTCACCGAGCGTAACAGTGTAAGACTTAAACCAATCTGTTTGGTTGAAAGGTTTGGGTTCATTGAGGCAATTACCCCAGTAAAATGAGCAGCGACGAGCAGAGTCGTACTTGTTCACAGGGCCGTATTCTTGGAACATCTTCTCGATGCTCTTGATGCCGGAGCGGTTTTCACCAACGATGACGATTTCGGTGTTAATGCCCAGTTTCGCCATCAACATCGCCAGCAAGTATTCTGCTTCGGCTTTTGCTTTTGGCCAGTATAAAAGGACCATGTCTGCTTTTGTTTCAACATCAAACACAGAGCCAAAATGACTTTTCACTTTGTCAGAGGTTTGAATTTGGCGGTAGTAGCTATAGTTGGAAGTAAACACTTCAACAGACTCACAATGAGCTACTAACTCAAGAGGAAATAGGTCTTCAACTTCACCAGCGACTAAAACGTGTTTTCCGTTGAAGTATTCAAGTTGGCGCTGAGCTATTTGGCTAGGAGCGATATAAGCAGACATAAATTTGGTTCATCAGAAATAATTTGGGGCAGATTTTCGCACAATCTGCCCCAAGCTTGAAGTGATTAAGCGGTGACTAGCTGTTGTCTTGTTGGTTAAGGAAGTCTTTGAATTCTTCCTCGTAGATATTAAACAGTACCATGGTCACGGCAAAAATAAGTGGGCCGTAGATAAGACCAATCAAACCAAACAGATGCAGACCACCCAGTAATGAGAAGAAAATCATAAGGGTATTCATGCCGGCGCTGCCTTGCATTAGCAACGGGCGCAATAGGTTATCTATAGAGCCAACGACAACTACACTCCACACCGTCAAAAAGATAGCCCAAGTCATATCGCCTGTTAAGAACAAGTACGCTGCTGCAGGAATCCAGATTAGCGCGGTTCCTACCACTGGAATGAATGATGCAAAGCCCATCATCGTTCCCCAAAATAGCCCAGGGAAGCCGGCGAGCCACATACCGATGCCGCCAGCCAAACCTTGAGCAATCGCCGTCATGAATGAGCCCATTACGGCTGATTTAGAAACTTGCTCTATCTCTGTCAATATGCGGTCTTCTTGGCTACGTGAGAGTGGCAGGATATGACGAATCGCAGAGATAATTTTGTCGTGGTCACGAAGCAGAAAAAACAGCACAAACAGCATTAGGAAGAAGTTCATTAGGAAGTTGGTTGCGTCTCCTAAAATCTTTGCGCTGATAGCGACTAAGTTAGAGCCAAACGATGTGGCAAATTGACCAATTTTCTCAGCAATGGCTTTGGGCTCGATTTTATCAAAAGGTAAGTACTCATTAACAATCGCTAAGCCTTTGATAACGAAAGGATGTTGGAATATATCTTGGATACCACCATTGGTAACCCAATTATATGTATTTTGTGAGAAAACAGAGCCTTGCTGAACAATGGCGGCAAACACAAATAAAAGCGGGATAACAATAATAAACGTCAAGACGACACATGACAGCAGTGCCGCCATATTGGGGTGCTTGGGAATTTTCTGCTCAAACCATTCGTGTATCGGAAACATGAGCAAAGAAATGATAAAAGCCATCACAATTGAATTGATATATGGCTCAACCAATAAGTAGCAAGCAAAAGCAGCGGCGAGTAAAGCAACCATTAGTACTCGGTGACTCGACGTTATTTTTACATTATTTGGCATGGTATTAGTCCAACTTACAGGTGACGTTTACGGTTTATGCCTTCAATGATGGCGTGTAACCTTTATTACTTTGCACTCTTAACTCTTTCAAGCTTATGACAATGCCGAATTAGAGCAGGGCGATGTACCTTGCTATAATGACTACAAATCAGTCGGTTATCAATCAAGAGATGAGCTATGGGTTGTTGCAACGGTGATAAAAAGTGTCAAACTGAGAAAAAAGCTAAGCGAATACCGTGGTTTGGCATTGTCGTTGGGGTATTAGCGATATTGGTTATTTTGAATTGGCAATAAAAAAGGACCGTTACGGTCCTTTTCTAAATGCGTTATCGCCGTTTTTAGCGATTATTTCGCTTCTTCTGCAAGAACAGCAAAACAGCGGTCAGCCGCTTCTAGTGTGGCATCAATCTCTTTTGAACCATGAGCGAGTGAAGTAAAGCTCGCTTCAAACGCAGATGGCGCAAGGTAGACACCGTGTTTTAGCATTAAGTGGAAGAAACGCTTGAAGCGTTCTACATCGCACTTCGTTACGTCTTCGTAGCAAGTTACTTTTTCCTGGTCAGTGAAGAAGAAGCCGAACATACCGCCCACTTGGTTAACAACTAGCGGAATACCGTGTTTTTCTGCTAGAGACTTAAAGCCTTCAGCAAGTTGTTTCGTTTTAGAAGCTAGGCGCTTTTCGTTGCCTTCTTCTTTTAGAAGGTTCAAACATGCGTAGCCTGCTGCCATTGCGACAGGGTTACCGGAAAGGGTACCAGCTTGGTAAACTGGGCCTGTAGGTGCAACGTATTGCATCACTTCTTTACGGCCACCGAAAGCACCTACTGGCATACCGCCACCAATCACTTTACCCAGTGTCGTTAGGTCGGGTTTGATGTTGTAGTGTGCTTGCGCGCCGCCTAGAGCAACACGGAAGCCTGTCATTACTTCATCAAAAATTAGTAGCGCGCCTTCTTGATCACAGATTTCACGTAGCCCTTCGTGGAAGCCTTCCACTGGTGGAATACAGTTCATGTTGCCTGCTACTGGCTCAACGATGATACAAGCAATTTCGCCTTTGTTAGCAGCAAATAGCTCGCGTACAGAATCTAGGTCGTTGAATGTTGCTGTTAGCGTGTGCTTAGCAAAATCTGCAGGAACGCCAGGAGAGCTTGGTTGGCCTAGAGTTAGTGCTCCAGAACCTGCTTTTACTAGCAAGCTGTCAGCGTGGCCGTGGTAACAACCTTCAAATTTCATGATCTTGTCGCGACCGGTGAAGCCACGTGCAAGGCGAATCGCGCTCATAGTAGCTTCAGTACCAGAACTTACCATGCGGATTTGCTCCATTGATGGAACAAGCTCAGAAACTAATTCTGCCATCGCGATTTCAAGCTCTGTTGGCGCACCGAAGCTAAGACCGCGTTGCGCTGCATCAATTACTGCTTCGCGGATAACCGCGTGGTTGTGGCCAAGAATCATTGGACCCCAAGAGCCAACGTAATCAATATACGCTTTACCATCGGCATCAAAAATCAGTGGACCGTCTGCTCGTTCGATAAATAGCGGAGAGCCGCCAACGCCGTTGAATGCACGAACTGGTGAATTGACACCGCCAGGGATGGTTTGCTGAGCTTTTTGATACAGCTCTGATGATTTGGTCATGGGGTTATCCTCTTTTGATTGCTCGGACCAAGTGGAGCGCATTGTACCTAGCTATAATCAAGTTAGAAACGTTTTGCTTAATTTATGTGTTGTTTCGCAGTGTAATCTTATATATCCGCATCTGTTATAAAGAATCGGCGGCGAATACTTGAACGAGTTTGTCAGGTATTGGATAATCGTCTCAATTAGCACAAATTTGACGTCTTGCTTCAGGCTTGACGCATTACACGAGTGAGAGAGGTCTTCGTGAGCGAAGTAAACGTACCATTATCTTTTTCTGACGCAGCAGCATCTCGCGTTAAAGCATTGATTGCTGAAGAAGAAAACCCAGCATTGAAACTGCGCGTATACATTACTGGCGGCGGCTGCAGCGGCTTCCAATACGGCTTTACTTTTGATGAAAATGTAAACGAAGGCGATACGACAATCGTAAACAGTGGTGTAACACTGGTTGTAGACCCTATGAGTCTGCAATATCTCGTTGGCGGTATTGTTGACTACACAGAAGGGTTGGAAGGAGCGCGCTTCTTCGTAAATAATCCAAATGCAACGACAACATGTGGTTGTGGTGCATCGTTCAGTGTGTAATTAACACCTAACAGGCAGCTAATGGCTGCCTGTGCTTTATGTAGAAGGATGTCACGTAAAGCGCACGCTCGCAGATATGCAGAGAAATAATAAAAAGGACTTTATATGTCTGGACTTTCTTTTGGACGCCGAATTGTCGAGCGCCCTTGGCTAGTATCTCTTATCCTCGTCTTACTTCTTGTTGCATGGCTAACCATCGGCCAACTCAAAGCACAGGATGATCATCCTAACTCTTCAACATCCACGAACACAACACCACTTGCAAAGGTGATGTTTGATACTTTTCTTGCCGAACCTACCAGTAAAACCATTGAATTGTATGGACGAACAGCGCCCAATCGTCAAGCGCGTCTTGGCGCCGAAGTTGCCGGTAAAATAGTCAGTCTTAACATAAAGAAAGGCCAAGCGGTCAAACAGGGACAAGTGATCGCAAACATCGATAAGCGCGACCTTGGCATTCAACTTAAACGGGCCCAGGCGATGCTGTTGGTTAAAGAGAAAGAGTTTAATGCAGCTAAATCGCTAAAAAGTCGTGGACTGCAAGGTGAGGTTGCATTTGCGACAGCGCAAGCAGCGTTGGTAGATGCACGTGCGAATTTGAGTAACGTGCAAACGGCTTTAAGAAATACTGAGGTTAAAGCGCCATTTGATGGCATCGTAGATCACCACTTTGTTGAGTTAGGTGATTTTGTCGGGATTGGCGATCCTATTGCGACGGTCATTGATTTGGATACTTTAGTGATTGAAGCCGATGTCAGTGAACGGCATATACAATACCTTAAGGAAGGCCTAGAAGCCGACGTAAGAACCATTAACCAACAGCATCATCAAGGTCGTGTGCGCTACATTGGACGTGTTTCTTCTGCTTCTACTAATACATTTCCAATTGAAATCGAAATTGATAATCAAGACGCAAGAATTCCTGCCGGTATGAGCGCAGAAGTACAGCTGCCTTTGAGTGAAGTGTTGGCAGTAAAGATTACGGCTGCCATGTTAGCACTAGATGAAGAAGGTAACTTAGGTGTCAAGACACTGCGTAATGAGTATGTTGAGTTTGTTCCAATTCAACTCGTTAAGGCCGAGGATGATGGTGTGTGGCTCTCTGGGTTAGGAGAGCGTGCAGACATTATCGTGCTGGGACAAGGTTTTGTGCGAGATGGTGATCAAGTACTGGCCAATAAAGTTGATGACGTAGTTATTGAAGCGGCTAATGAGCAGTAAGGAGCACCTATGTACACTCTGATTGATGCTGCGTTATCTCGCGCTCGCACTATGCTGACATTGTTGGTGATGATATTAATTGCTGGTGTCATTACTTACGTCACAATCCCCAAGGAATCGAGCCCTGATATTACCATTCCGATCATTTATGTTTCTGTTGGACATCAAGGCATTTCTCCTGTCGATGCCGAACGTTTATTAGTTCGGCCAATAGAGCAAGAGCTGCGTTCAATTGAAGGCGTAAAAGAGATGACCTCTGTGGCATCAGAAGGTCATGCTTCGGTGACGCTGGAATTTAGTGTCGGAGTGGATCTTGATAAAGCGATGACAGATGTGCGTGATGCGGTTGATCTTGCAAAGCCAAAATTACCAGAGGACAGTGATGAGCCAACGGTAAATGAAGTCACGTTTGCATCTGAAGAGCCTGTTTTAACTGTTGTTCTATATGGCACCGTACCAGAGCGGACCATTGTACAGATTGCCAGAACGCTACGTGATCGTTTGGAGAGTTTCCGTCAGGTTCTTGAAGTTGAAATCGCAGGGGATCGCGAAGACATCGTGGAGATAGTTGTCGATCCGCTATTGATGGAAAGCTACGGTCTCGATCAAGCGGATATCTATAATTTAATTGCCTTGAATAACCGAGTTGTGGCTGCGGGGTTTGTCGATACTGGGTATGGACGCTTTTCGGTAAAAGTCCCATCGGTTTTTGATTCACTGAAAGATGTGCTTGAACTACCGATCAAGGTGAATGGCAAAGAGGTGATCACTTTTGGCGATGTGGCGACAGTACGGCGTGCATTTCGCGATCCTGAAAGTTTTGCTCGTTTAGATGGCGAATCTGCCATCGTTTTGGACGTAAAAAAACGGGCAGGGGAAAACATCATTGAAACGGTTGAGCTGGTAAAAGAAATACTGGCTCAGGGACAGAAGCGCGCCGAGTGGCCCGACAATTTGCAAGTTAAATACACTTGGGATCAATCCGACGATGTCAAATTGATGCTCAGTGATCTACAAAACAATATCTTATCCGCAATTATCCTCGTAGTTATCGTCATTATTGCCATATTGGGGGTTAGGACCGCGCTTCTCGTGGGGATTTCTATTCCAGGATCGTTCTTGACTGGGTTGTTGGTGTTATCGGTATTTGGGCTGACGGTCAATATCGTCGTACTGTTTGCTTTAATTATGGCAGTAGGCATGTTGGTGGATGGTGCCATTGTGGTGACAGAGTTTGCAGATCGGCGCATGCAAGAAGGAACGCCACGTAAAGAAGCCTATCGAGATGCCGCAAAGCGAATGGCCTGGCCTATTACCGCATCCACAGCAACCACATTGGCTGCGTTTGCTCCGTTACTTTTCTGGCCAGACATCACTGGTGAGTTCATGAAGTACTTACCACTTACTTTAATTGCTACTTTGGCCGCTTCTCTGATGATGGCTTTATTGTTCGTTCCTGTCATCGGTGGGATCATTGGCAAGCCTCAAGTAGTCAATCAGAAAGCTCAGCGAGAAATGGTTGAGCTGCATAACGGCAACTTTGAAAAAGCGACAGGCATTACCAAGCTTTATTACCAGACTCTGTCGGTAGCGATTCGTCATCCATGGAAAGTCTTACTCAGCGCGATACTGCTAGCGGCAGGTGTCGGCTTCACTTACAACAAAGCTGGCTTGGGTGCAGAGTTTTTCCCTGAAGTGGACCCTGCCTTTTTTACCGTTAAAGTTCGTTCTTATGGTGACTTGTCAATTCACGAAAAAGATGTTGTTATGCGCGAAATCGAGAAGGTGATGCTCGGTCATGACGAGTTTGAAAGTGTCTACACGCGCACAGGATCGAGCGATAATGGGGACGAGATTGGCCAGATTCAAATAACGCCTGTGGATTGGCAGTATCGACGCAAAGTGAAAACCATTATTGAGGAACTAAAAGAGACGACAGACCGCTTTTATGGTGTTGAACTTGAGTATAAATTCCCGGACGCAGGACCGCCTGTCGAGCATGATCTCGTGATTGAAGTGTCATCACGAAATTTGAGTGTTAGTGCGTTAGATGAAGCAGCCAAAAAAGTACGACATTGGGCTGATGGTAATCCTGCACTGACCAACTTGAGTGATACCACTAATAAGGAAGGGATTGATTGGCAAATTGATATCCAGCGAGATGACGCCTCTCGCTTTGCAGCGGATGCTACTTTAGTCGGGAATACCGTCCAGTTTGTTACGAACGGCTTGAAAATAGGCGATTATTTGCCCGATGATGCGGATGAAGAAGTCGATATTTTGGTGCGCTATCCGCAAGATAAGCGCGACATAGGTCGATTTGATCAACTGAGAGTGAAAACGGCAGCTGGTCTGGTACCGATTACGAATTTTGCTCAAATCAAACCAGATCATAAGCAAGACACTATTCGTCGGGTCGACGGTCATCGAGTTATCAATATTAAAGCGGATATGGTGGAAGGTTACAATTTGGCGCTTGAGTTACCTAAGATTGCCGCTGGAATGGAACAGCTCGACTTACCGGAAGGCATTGAATATAAGATTCGGGGTCAAAATGAAGAGCAGGAAAACTCATCAGCATTCTTGCAAAATGCTTTTATTGTCGCGCTTGGTGTGATGGCTTTGATTTTAATTACGCAGTTTAATAGCTTTTATCAAGCTTTCTTAATCCTTAGTGCAGTGCTGTTTTCTACCGTTGGTGTCTTCGCCGGGTTACTTATTTTCCAAAAGCCATTTGGCATCATTATGTCGGGAATTGGAGTGATTGCGTTGGCTGGTATCGTGGTAAACAACAACATTGTTTTAATCGATACTTATAATCAGATGCGTAAACGTGGCTTAGAAAAATCTGAGGCTATTTTGCGTACGGGTGTGCAGCGTTTAAGACCCGTTTTACTTACGACGGTGACCACCATATTAGGCTTATTGCCAATGGTGTTAGAAATGAACATCGACTTAGTTAATCAGAAAGTGGAGTTTGGCGCACCAAGCACTCAATGGTGGTCTCAGCTTGCGACCGCTGTCGCGGGTGGTTTGGCGTTTGCGACTTTGCTAACGTTAGTTCTGACACCGTGTTTGCTTATGCTCGGGAGAGAGCATCACTCCGAACAGTAAGCTTTATCGTGATGATATCGACAAAACAAAAAGGGCAGCGAAGCTGCCCTTTTCAATACCTTGCCTTACTTCATTGCTAGCAGTTTGCTGTAGCGTTCAAGCTTGTCCATGCTAACTTTCGCGTTTGCCATGAAAGTTTGTCTCGCTTTTCCTGTCAGGGATTTAGATTGTGGCAAATTCACCGTGCGCGGGTTTTTATGGACACCATTCACAAGGAACTCATAGTGCAGGTGAGGGCCAGTTACACGGCCAGTTCCGCCAAGCGTACCGATGGTTTGGCCTTGCTTAACGCGTTGACCAGCTCGTACAGTACGTTTGGTTAAGTGCAGGTACTTGGTAATGTAAGTATTACTATGTTTAATGAAAACGTAGTTACCATTAAATTTGTTGTAAGACGATTTTTGAACGACACCATCACCAGCCGCCCAAATCGGGGTGCCCACTGGTGCTGCATAGTCCGTGCCTCTATGAGGACGAACGCGTCCCGTCACTGGATGTAAGCGGCGTGGGTTGAAGTTAGACGAAACTCGACGGAAATCCAACGGCGCGCGTAAGAATGCTTTTTTCATTGCACGCCCATTTTCGTCGTAATACTTGCCACTTTTCTGATCCAATATTGCGGTAAAGGTATCGCCTTGGTTTTTAAAGATCGCAGCAATGATTTTTCCACGGCCGATTACTTCTCCTTCTACCACTTCCTCTTGGTAAAGTACTCGGAAGCTATCGTTTTTACGAATATCTAAAGCAAAGTCGATGTCCCAACCAAATATGCCAGCCAGTTCCATGATTTGGTTACCATTTAATCCAGAAGATATTCCTGCATTCCAAAAGTTTGATTTGATGGTGGCTTCTGCGTAGTTGTACTGGAAGTCGACTTCTTTCTTATCAACTTCAGAAACGTACTTGCCGTCTTTTAATGTGATACGAAAAGTCTCGAACGCGCTTAGTGTCCTTCTTAGCTGCACCAAGTCGTTATTTTCGTCAAAGCCAAATTGCAATCGGTCACCAGGTCGAAGCCGAGTTAACTGTTTTTCTACTTCTTTGTCTGATGACACCAGTTCATGTAATAGACGAGCAGAAAGCCCTACGCGACTAAATAAGATGGCAGCACTCTCGCCATTTTTTACCTTGTATGTCTCCCAGCGCAGCACGGCGGGAACCGCAGGCGATGAACTATTTAGTGCACTGAGTTCGAGGGAAACTGGCACAGGATAATGTTGACCAACTTTTAATCGGCTCTGCTGCGGGTCTAGGTCTTGCGGATCAGGTAAAAAGAAGAGCGCGAAGATAATCAGCGCACTAAAAAAACCGATCAATACTTTGTGCAAGAGTGGAAGTCGGACAAAAATCGAATGCATGAGGTACTTGATTGCTAAATTAAACGGAAAAAGTGACAACTACCTAGTCTAACGTGTTTCAAAATGCATCGCTATTCAAGTAATATGTTCAGCTATTATATTTTTGCCAAATCTGTGGGAGTGAACAAGAATGGCGAGCATTGAAGCTGCACTAGCCGAGATTAAGCGCGGTGTTGAAGAGCTGATTCCAGAAGAAGAGCTAATCGCAAAACTAAAAGAAGACCGTCCTCTACGTATTAAATTGGGCGCTGATCCAACAGCACCTGACATTCACCTAGGCCATACGGTTATTTTCAATAAGCTTCGCTTGTTCCAAGAACTAGGTCATGAAGTGACGTTCCTAATCGGTGACTTCACTGCAATGGTTGGTGACCCAACAGGTAAAAACACAACTCGTCCACCGCTAAGTCGCGAAGACGTATTGCGTAACGCTGAAACGTACAAAGAGCAAGTGTTCAAAATTCTCGATCCTGCAAAGACTAAAATTCAGTTTAACTCTGAGTGGCTGTCTGAACTGGGCGCAGAAGGTATGATTCGCCTTGCGGCAAACCAAACCGTTGCTCGTATGCTAGAGCGTGACGACTTTAAAAAGCGTTACGCGGGTGGTCAGCCAATTGCTATTCATGAGTTCATGTACCCACTTCTACAAGGCTGGGACTCAGTAGCAATGGAAACGGATGTTGAATTAGGTGGTACAGACCAGAAGTTCAACCTTCTAATGGGTCGTGAGCTGCAAAAGTCTCACGGTCAAAAACCTCAGGTTGTACTGATGATGCCGCTTCTAGTGGGCCTTGATGGCGAGAAGAAGATGTCTAAGTCAGCAAACAACTACATCGGTATCAGCGAAGCGCCAAGCGAAATGTTTGGTAAAATCATGTCTATTTCTGATGACCTAATGTGGAGCTACTACGAGCTGCTCTCTTTCCGTCCTCTGGAAGAGATTGCTCAATTCAAAGCTGATGTAGAAGCGGGCAAAAACCCTCGTGACATCAAAGTATTGCTAGCAAAAGAAATTATTGCTCGTTTCCACAGTGAAGCCGATGCCGATGCAGCAGAGCAAGAATTCGTAAACCGTTTTGCGAAGAACCAAATTCCTGATGAAATGCCAGAGTTTGACTTTGACGCAGGTCGCCCAGTGAGTAATCTGTTGAAAGAAGCAGGCTTATGTCCATCATCGTCAGATGCGATGCGCATGGTTAAGCAGGGCGCTGTGAAGATTGATGGTGAAAAAATTGCGGACAGCAAATTTGCTCCAGAAGCGGGTACTTACGTGTTCCAAGTAGGTAAACGTAAATTTGCTCGTATTACTATTCAGTAATCCATAATGACTGCAAATGAAAGCGTCCGAAGGGCGCTTTTTTTGTATGAAAATTTAGCAAAAACGGCAAAGTAAAACTTCCATACCTGATGAACTTTGCTACTATACTTGCGCTGCCAATAATGGCAGCGCTATCGGAGATTTACATGAACAATACCGACCATCCTCCCAGTCGTTGGGTGAGTAAGATTAAGGGAGCGAAATAACCCGCTTCGGTATTGGCGATCTCCGCCTTACCTAAGTGGTGAGGCATCTTTTCTAATTTTTTTCTCGTTATTTCCTTCATACATTCTGAATAGACAGTGCATTCGCATTGGTTTTCTCTGTGCATCTTATTTGTTGTCTGACTTTTAGCGTGCAAGAGTGGCTTTTCATGCTTTGTCGATGGTCGTTACCAATGCCAATCGGGAGATTAGCCATGACGGTAATGAACAACACTTTTATTGAAACAACACCAAACTTTTCTGAAGTAGAAATTGGTGCAGCTCGCAATGCATTCTTGCAGTACGAGCAAGAGCAACAAGTCCATTTGCTTACGGTTATGCCGATTGATGAGGCTGTAGGTATTTTACAGCATTGCTCTGTCGGCTATGTGAATAGTCTTATTGCTCAACTTGAGCAAGCAGGCCATGACAAACGCGCACGTCATTATGCTCACCAATTAGGTCTGCATATGTCTGAAGTTGATACACCTGATGGTTATTTATCGACTAGTGTTTTGGGGCACGTGAAGCAGCGTATTGGGTGGATCATTGCACTGGCTCTTTTAGGGATAGTGTCAGGCTTGATCATTGCTCAGTATGAGGACACCCTTAGTCAGCTTGTTTTACTTGCAGTGTACATGCCAGTGATTGCAGCTGCTGGTGGTAACACAGGAACACAAGCAGCAACTTTAGTGATTCGTGCTCTTGCTACTGGAGAGTTAAAAAAACGCCAATGGTTAGAAGTTTTGTGGAAAGAGAGCCGAGTCGCTCTATTTATTGCGCTAGCGATCGCTATCGTGATGATTGGACGCATTATGTTATTTAGTGCAGGACAATCAACAGGAGGCTTTGAACTGACCGATATCGCACTGGCAATAGCAGTTGCGCTGTTCATTCAAGTCACCATTTCTACAACATTGGGCGGGCTGTTGCCAATTATTGCACGAGCTTGCAAGTTGGACCCAGCCGTATTGGTGAGTCCAGTTCTTGCGTCTATCGTCGATATTTCAGGAATGTGGATTTACTTTAACGTGGTGAACTATTTCTTAGGTATTGCCTGACTAAAGTTCACAATGTCATTGTAAAAAAGCTGCTCAAAATGTGTAATCGGGGCGATGACAGGTGTGTTGTCGTCCCGTTTTTCTGGGAAGTAGTCTGAAACAAACTGAACAAAAATGGTGTTAGGTTGACCATTTTTATCCAAGCCATATCCAGCCATATTGTAAGTCCCGTAGATAGAGCCACTTTTCGCTATCAGCTGTCCTTTAATTGGAAGTTTTCGCATACTTTGTCGGTACTTTAATGTGCCGGATTCACCTGATTTCGGCATGATGGCAATCAATTTGAGTTCGTTTTCATGCTTCCAAATATAGCGCAGCATTTCAGCCATCTTGGTCGCGGAGATCCGGTTATTTCGCGAAAGTCCTGAGCCGTCTTCTAGGCGCGCATTACGAATATCAATACCAGTGTTGGCGAAAATGATCTGCTTGATCGCTTCTGTACCGTTAGTAAAACTGCCTGGCTGAACGAAAAATTTAGCACCAAGTGTTTTGGTTAATGTGTCGGCAATCAAGTTGTCAGAGTTTTTGAGCATATCTTCAAGAATGTCTGGTAAGGCCTTTGATTGATGCATTGCGATGAGCTTTCGCTGCTTTTCTGGCGCCGTACCGACCCTAATCTTTCCTGATACCCCAATGTTGAGCTCCTTGAGCAAAGTCGCCAACCTTTGACTGGTGTAACGCTCAGGGTCTTGAACCGCAAATTTCAGTGGCAATGGTTTGTCTCTTTCAACCAAGCACCCTGTTAGCTTGTAGTTGTTATCGGGATTTGCAACTAAACCTAAGTCACAATGACGACTTTTCTTAATGGTTTTAGAAACTGTTTCTACGGTACTTGTGACACGAATAGGTTGATGCTCTGGTACGTAGACCCGCGTTCCACCATCTTTTTGTGTATAGATAGAGGCTTGTACACAGTTGTTATTGAGTGTGATGGTCGATGCCGGAGCGCTGTAGCAAACTCCCAAGATATCCCATGGCCAGCCCACCGCACGGTTATAACCAGTGAATGCGCTGTTATCGAGCCATAGGTCACCGTTAATCCGTTTTAAGCCATTTTTCTTAGCTAGAGTGAGGAGTGATTTTAAGTCGTTGGTTTGGAGTGTTGGGTCGCCGACAAAGTAAATCACTGCATCTGAGTTCGACGTTTCCAGCTTGGTTCGAAACCGGAAATTATCACCCAGTTCTAGCTTTGCGGCTAATGCGGTGACGATTTTTAATGTACTCGCTGGTGGGAACAGTTGTTCGGTAGGATGAACACCGTCAAGCTCAGCATTTTCACTGAGTTTTTCCGCAACTAAACTGATGCGGGCGCCTTCAGGCAGCACTTCTTGATGAGGGTACGCTTGTGAAAAAGCAGAAAGTAATGAAGAGAATATGAGCAAGGGCCAACGTAAACGCATAATGATACTTTCTAAGGTGAGTTATGTGATTGAGTATACGCAAGTCCTTTCAATATGCTAGGTAACTAAAGAAATGCTTCAAATGTCTTCATGAATGAGACACGAGAGAAAGGCGCGCTGCTTAAAATTAAGTATAAAAAATGCCCGCTTAAAGCGGGCATTCGATATTCTAGTCAAAGACCGGAATTAGAAGTCGTAACGTAGACCTAGAGCTAGCTCGTCTTCAGCATCGATCTTAGTTGCAACTGTTTTGCTCGTGTCAGTTGAACCAAACTTGTCACCTGCATCAATCAGGTTGAAGTTGTAAGAAATGTAACCACGGAAGTTAGGCTTGAAGTAGTAAGAAGCATCAACAGCGAAGTTGTTTGCAGAAGTTTCGTTGTTAGTTTCTGCATTGTTGTATGATGTTGTAAATACTGTTTGGCCTAGAGTGTAAGCACCCGCTAGCTCGTAACCAGTGTAATCAACTGTGTTACTGTTGTTTGAATCTTCCATTTTCTCGCCGTCAGTGAATACACCAGCGAAGTAAAGATCAGACATTGTGTAAGATGCAGCTAGCATGTACTCGTTAGCTTTGTCTTGATCTGCGTAACCAGCACCTAGCTCAAGACCAGTGTCAGCTAGAGCGTAGATTGCAGATAGAGAGTAACCGTCTTGTTTGTTGTCGTAGTACTCACCAGTGTTTTTGTTTTCCATACGATCAGCGAAGCGGTAGCTTGCTTTTACGCTTAGGTTTTCAAACTGGCCTTTGTAAGCCATCATGTTGTCTGTACGGTCTGATACAGCTAGTTTGTCTGCTGCAGAGTTACCGTGGTAAGCCATGATATCTGTGAAGTCAGTGATAACGCCTAGTGCACCTTCAGTTTTACCGTATGCGAACTCACCGTAAGCACCGCCAAGACCAGCGTAAGCAAGACGAGTTTCTAGATCGCTCTTGTCGTCGCCGTCTACAGTACCGTTTTGAGCAGTCTCAAATTCACCTTCCCAGAAACCAACACCGTATAGGTTGTCATTGATTTCTTGTTTACCAAGGAAGTTTAGACGGATGCGAGATTTGTCTTGAGCGTCGCCATCTTTCATAGATAGACGTGCTTCAGCACGGCCGCCCATTTCTAGAGAAGTACCGTCTTGGTTGTAAAGTTCAGCTGCGTTTACGCCAGTTGCCATAGCTGCTGCAGATACAGAAAGAGCAATTAGAGTCTTTTTCATCTTATTTGTCCTAGTTAGCTGTCCATAATCATTGTTGTATGGGGGAGAGGTGATCTCTCACAAGTTGTTGGTCCAAAATTGGCTAATTGAGCGATATAGTTCGCACTTGTAAGCCATTGATCTAACAACTCGCTGGACATGTTTTACTGCTAAAGTTTCCGTATGAGTTAGTAAAATGATATAAATCCCACTGATGAACACTGTTCAATTGTGCGTTGTTTTTATTTAAATTACTGTTTTTGATTGAAATTATTGGCAATGACATTGGCCTGACATTGATTAGTTTTTATCTTTTTTGAGGTTTTTGGTGTAATGAACAGTGTTGTTTTTCAATAAATTGAGAAGGTGATTCGCCCTAGAACCGCTCTAAAAGTGAGTTATATCATTATGCCGAAAAGGCATAGTCTTGCTGTCTTTCGAATTAAGATGATTTCGTCCGGGAGTTTGTTTACACTAAACGAAATACATCTTTAAGCGCACTACCCAGTCCTATGACAGGGTGGGCTTTTTTTGTCCAAAGACCCATTTGGGCTTGAGGTTATAAAATGGAAAAAGTTCCAATGACACTACGTGGCGAGCAAAAGCTACGTACAGAACTCGATCGTCTACTTAAACTACGTCCTCAGATCTCAGAGGCAATTGCTGAAGCTCGTGAGCTAGGTGATTTAAAAGAGAATGCTGAATATCACGCCGCTCGTGAAGAGCAGGGCATTTGTGAAGCACAAATCCGTGACATTGAATACAAACTGTCAGTTGCTCAAGTTATTGATGTAACGAAGATGGAGAACACGGGTAAAGTTATTTTTGGTTCAACCGTAACCTTGATTGATATCGACACCGAAGAAGAAAAAACGTACCAAATCGTTGGTGATGACGAAGCCGATATCAAAGCAGGTCGCATTTCAGTGAGCTCACCTATTGCTCGTGGCCTGATTGGTAAGATGGAAGGCGATGAAGTTGCTATTCAAACTCCAGGTGGCGCGAAAGACTTCGAAATTGACCGAGTAGAATATATCTAAGTCGTTTGGAGTAGCATTACTACTCTGATAAAACGCAAAAAGGTCGCCTCAGGCGACCTTTTTTCTTCAGCAACGTAAGTAGAGTTACTTACGAGGGATTTCGATTTTACGCTCTTCAGACTGGCGATATAGCACAAGCACTTTACCAATAGTCTGAACTTTTTCAGCGCCCGTCTCACGTACGATAGCGTCGATGATTAGCTGTTTTGTTTCACGATCTTCCGAAGCAACTTTTACTTTGATAAGTTCGTGATGGTTAAGAGCGATTTCAATTTCTGCTAGCACGGCTTCTGTAAGTCCATTTGCGCCCATTAGCACAACAGGTTTTAAACTGTGAGCTAGGCCTTTAAGGTGCTGCTTTTGTTTGGTGCTTAGGTTCATTACGCGGCCAATTTTCTTTAAAATAAGGGTTGAAAAAAGCTATTTTAACGCCATCTATTGCTGAAGACTATAATTTATTGAGTAATAGGTAGCGCCTATTAAAACAATAGCTCCAATTTGTGCCTTGTTGGGATTAAAATGAGTAAACAAAAACATTCGGCTAGTTCTGGTCGTTGGTTGAAAGAACACTTTGATGATAAATACGCGAATGAAGCCCGAAAAAAAGGCTACCGCTCACGTGCTTATTTCAAGATCGATGAGATTCAAACGAAAGATAAATTGTTAAAGCCTGGAATGACAGTCGTCGACTTGGGGGCTGCGCCGGGCGGATGGTCTCAATATGCTGCTAAGATAGTAGGGGACAGTGGTCAGATCATCGCGTGTGACTTGCTTCCTATGGACCCGATTGCTGGCGTTAGCTTTTTACAAGGCGACTTTCGTGATGATGCGGTATTGGAAGCTTTGCTAGAAAGGATCCAACCTTCCATGGTAGACGTAGTAATGTCTGATATGGCGCCTAACATCGCGGGAAACAATTCTGTTGATCAACCTCGCGCTATGTATTTAGTTGAATTAGCTTTAGATATGTGTCGACAAGTTCTAGCGCCTAATGGTAGCTTTGTCGTAAAGGTTTTCCAAGGGGAAGGCTTCGATCAGTATGTGAAAGAAGTCCGAGACATGTTTAAAGCCGTAAAAATTAGAAAACCAGACTCATCGCGAGCTCGCTCTCGAGAGGTCTTCGTCGTAGCCACTGGTTACAAAGGTTAACCATTTTGCTCTCTTGAGAGCGTGTTAACACTATAGCTACAGTTAATGAACTGTAGTACCCTACCTTTAATTACAATTAGTTATCGAGAGGCTTACACCTTGAGTGACATGGCAAAAAATTTAATTCTGTGGCTTGTTATCGCCGTCGTATTGATGTCGGTATTCCAGAGCTTTGGCCCTGGAGAAAGCAATGGCAGAACCGTGGATTACACCACGTTTGTACAGGAAGTTGGCCAAGGCCAGATTCAAGAAGCAACTTTTAAAGACGGTGAAATTAGCTTTGTTCGTCGTGGCGGCGGTGCCAAAATGGTCACTTACATGCCAGTGTATGACCAAAAGCTTCTAGATGACCTAATTAACCAAAACGTGAAAGTACAAGGCACGCCTCCAGAAGAGCAAAGCTTGCTGGGTACTATCTTCATCTCTTGGTTCCCAATGATCTTACTAATTGGTGTATGGATTTTCTTCATGCGTCAAATGCAAGGCGGCGGTGGTAAAGGCGCCATGTCTTTTGGTAAGAGCAAAGCTCGAATGATGAGCGAAGAACAAATCAAGACAACTTTTGCTGACGTTGCAGGTTGTGACGAAGCAAAAGAAGACGTGAAAGAGCTGGTGGACTACCTACGCGATCCAAGCCGCTTCCAAAAGCTGGGCGGTAAGATTCCAACGGGTGTTCTAATGGTTGGTCCTCCTGGTACGGGTAAAACGCTTCTAGCGAAAGCCATTGCCGGTGAGGCGAAAGTACCATTCTTTACTATCTCTGGTTCTGATTTCGTAGAAATGTTCGTTGGTGTTGGTGCATCTCGTGTGCGTGACATGTTTGAACAAGCAAAGAAAGCTGCACCTTGTATCATCTTTATCGATGAGATCGATGCGGTAGGTCGTCAACGTGGCGCAGGTGTTGGTGGTGGTCATGATGAACGTGAACAAACACTAAACCAAATGCTCGTTGAGATGGATGGTTTCGAAGGTAACGAAGGTATTATCGTTATAGCTGCGACTAACCGTCCGGATGTGCTGGACCCTGCGTTACTGCGTCCTGGTCGTTTTGACCGCCAAGTAGTAGTTGGTCTTCCAGATGTACGTGGCCGTGAACAGATCCTAAAAGTTCACATGCGTAAGGTCCCTCTAGCGGGTGATGTAGAGCCTTCTCTCATCGCACGTGGTACACCAGGCTTCTCTGGTGCTGACCTAGCAAACTTAGTTAACGAAGCAGCCTTGTTTGCTGCGCGAGGTAACAAGCGCAACGTTTCTATGGTTGAGTTTGAACTGGCGAAAGACAAAATCATGATGGGTGCTGAGCGCCGTTCAATGGTGATGTCTGAGGAAGTGAAAGAGTCAACCGCATACCACGAAGCGGGTCACGCGATTGTTGGTCGCTTGGTTCCTGAACACGATCCAGTGTACAAAGTGTCTATCATTCCACGTGGTCGTGCGTTGGGTGTAACAATGTACCTTCCAGAGCAGGACCGCGTGAGTATGTCTCGCCAACACCTAGAATCAATGATTTCTAGCTTGTACGGTGGTCGTTTAGCAGAAGAACTTATCTACGGTGCTGACAAAGTATCAACCGGTGCTTCTAATGATATCGAGCGCGCAACAGATATTGCTCGTAAGATGGTTACTCAATGGGGTTTCTCTGAAAAGCTTGGCCCTCTGCTGTATGCAGAAGATGAAGGCGAAGTGTTCTTAGGACGTAGTGTAACTCAGACTAAACATGTGTCTGACGATACAGCGAAGTTGATTGATGACGAAGTTCGTCAGATCATTGACCGCAACTACGATCGTGCGAAGAAGATTCTTCAAGAGAACATGGATATCATGCATGCGATGAAAGATGCGCTGATGAAGTATGAAACCATTGATGCTCGCCAGATTGATGACTTAATGGAGCGCAAAGCTGAAATTCGTGAGCCTGCGGGCTGGAGTGATAACTCAGCAAGCAAACCAGAAGACAGCGACAAGCCTCAAGCAAAGCAAGAAGTTAAAGAAGAAGCAACGGAGACTGCGAAAGATGCAGAACAGCCTAGCTCTTCTGAAACAACTTCTAACGAAGCGCCTGAAAAGAAAGACTCTGAATAAAGAGTATCGATAATATTAAACCCCGAGTTATCTCGGGGTTTTTGTGTTTATGATGATGATTACAGCAAATAACAAATCTTTGGACCTTTCGCGTCCACATGTCATGGCCATTCTAAATGTGACACCGGATTCCTTTTCGGATGGCGGTAAATACAACTCAATTGAACTTGCTCTTGCTCAAGTTGATAAAATGATAAAGGCTGGTGTAAGTATTGTTGATGTTGGTGGTGAATCAACAAGACCTGGTGCACCGGATGTGTCTTTGGAAGAAGAGCTTAGGCGTGTTGTCCCAGTAATCAAAGCCATTCGTGAAAAATATGATGTATGGATTTCCGTTGACACCAGTAAAGCAGAAGTGATGCGTCAAGCAATTGATGCTGGGGCTGATTTGATCAATGACATCCGCTCGCTGCAAGAGCCAGGTGCTCTGGAAGTCGCAGCAGAAGCAAACCTTCCAATTTGTCTGATGCATATGAAAGGTCAGCCTAGGACCATGCAAGTTGACCCTCATTATGATGATTTAATGGGGGACGTGTCGGCTTTTCTAGAAGAACGTATCGCGGCGTGTGAAGCAGCAGGGATTGATAAATCTCAACTGATTCTCGATCCTGGGTTTGGCTTTGGCAAAACAATCGAGCACAATTATCATATGCTTGCTCATCTTGAAAAGTTTCATGAATTCGGCCTGCCTATTTTGGCTGGCATGTCTCGTAAATCCATGATCTTCAAACTGTTAGACAAGCCAGCGGCAGAGTGTACGAACGCAAGTGTCGTTTGTGCTACGATTGCCGCGATGAAAGGCGCGCAGATCATTCGCGTGCATGACTTTGAAGAGACAATCGAAGCGATGAAAGTTGTTGAGATGACGAAAAACAATATTTAAAAATAATAAAGGAAAGTTTATGTCGAATGAAAGACGTTACTTTGGTACTGACGGTGTGCGCGGTAAAGTAGGACAATACCCAATCACTCCAGACTTCGTACTTAAGCTTGGCTGGGCTGCTGGTCGTGTACTAGCGAAACAAGGCACAAAGAAAGTTATCATAGGTAAAGATACACGTATTTCAGGTTATATGCTTGAATCTGCACTAGAGGCTGGCCTTGCAGCTGCGGGACTTAAAGCAACATTTACTGGTCCCATGCCAACTCCAGCTGTGGCATATTTAACTCAGACTTTCCGTGCCGAGGCTGGTATTGTGATTTCTGCATCACATAACCCATATTACGACAACGGCATTAAATTCTTTTCTTCTGAGGGTACTAAGCTACCTGACGATATCGAATTGGCGATCGAAGCTGAGTTAGATAAAGAAATTGAATGTGTGGAGTCTGCTGAGCTTGGTAAAGCAACCCGCCTAAATGATGCAGCTGGTCGTTACATCGAATTCTGTAAGAGTACTTTCCCATCTGAGTTGAGCCTTGCGAACTTTAAGATCGTAGTAGACTGTGCGCACGGTGCAACGTACCACATCGCTCCAAATGTTTTCAAAGAACTTGGGGCAGAAGTTATCGCTATGGGCGTAGAGCCTAACGGCATCAACATTAATGAAAAAGTGGGCGCAACAGACGTACGAGCTCTTCAACAGCGTGTTGTTGAAGAGCAAGCGCATCTTGGTCTCGCATTTGATGGTGATGGTGACCGCATCATTATGGTCGACCACCTAGGTAACAAAGTTGATGGTGACCAAATTGCTTATATCATCGCTCGTGATGCACTTCGTCGTGGTGAGCTAAAGGGTGGTGTTGTTGGTACACTAATGACTAACTTGGGTATGGAAAATGGTTTAAAGCAGCTAGGCATTCCGTTTGTACGTGCTGCTGTTGGTGACCGTTATGTCATGGAGCAACTGCTAGAAAAAGGTTGGAAAATTGGTGCTGAAAACTCAGGCCATGTGATCTTATTAGATAAAGTCACAACCGGCGATGCGATTGTTGCTGCACTTCAAGTACTTGCTTCTGTAATTGGCAGCGATATGTCTTTATATGAACTATCGCAAGGAATGACATTATATCCTCAGGTTTTAGAAAATGTCCGTTTCTCAGGAGAAAGTAACCCTCTTGAAGCTACAGCTGTATTAAACGCTGTCGCTGAAGTAGAGGCGACACTTGGTGATAAAGGGCGTGTACTGCTGCGTAAGTCTGGCACTGAGCCTTTGATCCGCGTTATGGTGGAAGGCGAAGATGGTGAACTAGTTCAACACTCAGCATTGAAAATCGCTGAGGCTGTTAAAGCAAGTTGTTAATCATTGCGTTAAAGCATGTCTTGAATGAAAAGGGCATCTTTTGCCCTTTTTTTGAGCGCTTAACGCATTGGCATTGATTTTTTACTAATTTTCCCTTGTCAGCGTTACTGGCTTTCGCTAGTATTGCTCCGCCTCCCGTTAGGAGGTCGCTAGCCTTGTTCATAATGATTTATTCTTTTGAACGGCGCTGGCTCAACAATTTGGAACATAGGTGGAAAAAATGTTTTCAGTTCTACTTGTGATTTACCTGTTGGCAGCGCTTGGTGTGATTGGCCTTGTGTTGATTCAACAAGGTAAAGGCGCAGATATGGGAGCCTCGTTCGGTGCTGGTGCTTCAAACACAGTGTTTGGTGCTGGCGGCTCAGGTAATTTCTTAACCCGAACAACTGCTATTTTAGCAACCGTATTCTTTATCGTTAGCTTGTTACTTGGTCGTATGTCTACGCACCAGACTGAATCACAATGGGTAGACCCAACGTTAGGTCAACCAGTTGTTGAACAAGTTAAGGATGCAGCGAGTGAAGTTCCTGCCCCAGCGGGTGATGAAATTCCTCAATAAGCTGTAAGGTTTTGATGCCGAGATGGTGAAATTGGTAGACACGCTAGCATGAGGTGCTAGTGCCTTAGGTGTGAGGGTTCGAGTCCCTCTCTCGGCACCATGTATTTACAAACTTGTAAATCACTTGTTTGCGAGTATAATGCTCAGCAAGTCGGACGCGGGGTGGAGCAGCTTGGTAGCTCGTCGGGCTCATAACCCGAAGGTCGTCGGTTCAAATCCGGCCCCCGCAACCAATCTCTTTCTTTAAAAGGAAATCGTAGATTGGCAAGTTTGCGTAGTGCTAACCACACTACGAGTTAAGAAAAGCAATTGTTGGCTATTCTTAACGTATCAGGGTCCAGCAGCATAAAACCCCGACTATCGGGGTTTTTTGTTATCTGAGCTTTTTGAAATAGCTCAGATACTGCTTGGTTTTTTGATTGGGCTCTGAGCCCTTTTTTTGTTTCTGGAGTGGTTAAATGACTGGTTTAGAAAGACAACTTACTGAAATGCTTGACGCGCCAGTAGCGGCATCAGGTTATGAGTTAGTTGGATTAGAATTCATTCGTGCAGGCGCGCACTCAACGTTACGTATCTACATTGACCATGAAAATGGTATTAACGTAGACGACTGTGCAGAAGTTAGCCACCAAGTTAGTGCAGTTTTAGACGTTGAAGATCCAATTTCTGTTGCTTACAGCCTAGAAGTGTCTTCTCCAGGTTTAGAAAGACCACTTTTTAAAGCAGCACATTACGAGCAATTTATTGGTCACGAGGTCAGCATCGTATTGAAAATGGCTGTAGCAAACCGTCGTAAGTGGAAAGGTATTATCCACGGTGTTGATGGCGAAACAGTGACAATTACTGTAGACGGTCAGCAAGAAGAGTTTGCTCTAAGTAACATTTCCAAAGCTAACCTGATCCCTAAATTTTAGTTCCCTAAAAAAGTTTAAGCTTAGAGGCTAAATACAATGAGTAAAGAAATTTTAGCGGTAGCAGAAGCGGTATCGAACGAAAAAGCGGTACCTCGTGAGCGTATCTTTGAGGCTCTTGAGATTGCTCTAGCAACTTCTACAAAGAAAAAATACGAAATCGAAATCGACGTACGTGTTGCCATTGACCGTAAAACCGGTGAATTTGTAACTTACCGCCGTTGGTTAGTTGTTGATGACGTTGAGAACCCTACAAAAGAGATCTCACTAGAAGCAGCGCAATACGAAGATGATTCAATCGAGCTTGGCGACTACGTAGAAGACGAAATCGAATCAGTAACGTTTGACCGTATTACGACTCAAACTGCTAAGCAAGTTATCGTACAAAAAGTTCGTGAAGCTGAGCGCGCACAAATCGTTGAACAGTTCATCGACAATGAAGGTGATCTAATCACTGGTGTCGTGAAAAAAGTAAACCGTGACACAATCGTGCTTGATCTTGGTAATAACGCTGAAGCGGTAATCCTGCGTGATGACCAACTTCCTCGTGAAAACTTCCGTCCAGGCGACCGCGTACGTGGCCTTCTTTACAAAGTCGCGCCTGAAGCACGTGGTTTCCAATTGTTCATCACTCGTTCTAAGCCAGAAATGTTGGCAGAACTGTTCCGTGTTGAAGTGCCTGAAATCGCAGAAGATATTATCGAGTTGAAAGGCGCAGCACGTGATCCTGGTTCTCGCGCTAAGATCGCTGTCAAAACAAATGACAAACGTATCGACCCTGTAGGTGCGTGTGTTGGTATGCGTGGTGCACGTGTACAAGCTGTTTCTGGCGAACTTGGTGGTGAGCGTATCGATATCGTTCTTTGGGATGATAACCCAGCTCAATTCGTTATCAACGCAATGGCGCCAGCTGATGTTGCTTCTATCATCGTTGATGAGGATGCACACTCAATGGACATCGCAGTTGAAGCTGACAACCTAGCGCAAGCTATTGGTCGTAACGGTCAAAACGTGCGTCTAGCATCTCAACTAACAGGTTGGGAACTGAATGTTATGACAGTTGCTGATCTTCAGAAGAAACACGCTGAAGAATCACAAGCATCTATTGAAAACTTCATGAAGTACCTAGATATTGAAGAAGACTTCGCTCAACTTCTTGTTGAAGAAGGTTTCTCAACGCTAGAAGAAATCGCATACGTGCCAGTTAACGAGCTACTAGAAATCGATGGTTTGAATGAAGAACTAATCGAAGAGCTTCGTGGACGTGCAAAAGATGCACTAACGACGATCGCACTAGCACAAGAAGAGTCTTTTGAAGGTCTAGAACCAGCTGAGGACCTACTTGCACTTGAAGGTCTTGAGCGTGAGATGGCATTTAAATTGGCAGCGAAAGGTGTAGCGACACTGGAAGATCTTGCTGACCAAGGTATTGACGACTTAGAAGGTATCGAAGGCCTGACCGAAGAACGTGCAGGTGAGCTAATTATGGCCGCACGTAACATCTGTTGGTTCGGCGAAGAAGCATAATTTTCGGCAAGGAGGAAGCGGCATGACACAATTAACAGTTAAAGCACTGAGTGATGAGATTGGTACGCCAGTCGACCGCTTGATTGAACAACTTGCTGACGCTGGCATTAAAAAGGCGAGCTCTGACAATGTTACTGATGAAGAGAAGCAGAAGCTTCTCTCTCATTTAAAGAAAGAACACGGTGATAAATCAGGTGATTCAGAGCCGACTCGCCTTACGCTTCAGCGTAAAACTCGTAGTACACTTAGTGTGAACGCGGGTGGTGGTAAGAGTAAGAATGTTCAGGTTGAGGTGCGCAAAAAACGTACATACGTGAAGCGCAGCACAATTGAAGATGAAGCGAAACGTGAAGCTGAAGAAGCAGCACAACGTGAAGCAGAAGAAGCAGCAAAACGTGCAGCAGAAGAAGCTGCAAAACGTGAAGCTGAAGAAGCTGCAAAACGTGAAGCTGAAGAAGCTGCAAAACGTGAAGCGGAAGAAAAAGCGAAACGTGAAGCTGAAGAAAAAGCGAAGCGAGACGTAGATACGAATGCACAACGTAATGCTGAAGAAAAAGCAAAGCGTGATGCTGAAGAGAAAATTAAGCAAGAAGCAGCGCGAAAAGAGGCCGACGAGCTTAAACGTCGTCAGGAAGAAGAAGCTAAGCGTAAGGCTGAAGAGGAAAGTCAGCGCAAGCTTGAAGAAGCTCGCGAATTGGCTGAAAAGAATAAAGAGCGTTGGTCTGCTGCAGAAGAGAAAAAGGGTGATATGGAAGATACAGATTACCATGTAACGACTTCACAATACGCACGTGAAGCCGAAGATGAAGCAGATCGCAAAGTAGAAGGCGGTCGTCGTAAGAAGAAAAAAGCAGCTTCGGGTAAAGACGACCAAGCTCGCGGTGGCCGTAACAACCAACGTGGCGGTAGAGGTCGTAAGGGCAAACTTGCTAAGCCGACTTCAATGCAGCACGGGTTTGATAAGTCAGCAACGGTTGCTAAGCAAGACGTTGTAATTGGCGAAACGATCGTTCTATCAGAACTCGCTAACAAGATGTCGGTTAAAGCGACAGAAGTTATCAAAGTAATGATGAAGATGGGCGCTATGGCGACTATCAACCAAGTGATCGACCAAGAAACAGCACAACTTGTTGCTGAAGAAATGGGCCATAAAGTAGTTCTTCGTAAAGAGAACGAACTGGAAGAAGCGGTACTATCTGACCGTGACACTAACGCGGAAGCAGTTCCACGTGCTCCAGTTGTTACTATCATGGGTCACGTTGACCACGGTAAAACGTCAACACTTGACTACATCCGTCGCACACACGTTGCTTCTGGCGAAGCGGGTGGTATTACTCAGCACATTGGTGCGTACCACGTTGAAACAGACAACGGCATGATCACGTTCCTTGATACTCCTGGACACGCAGCGTTTACTGCAATGCGTGCTCGTGGTGCTCAAGCAACAGATATCGTTGTTCTTGTAGTTGCAGCAGACGATGGCGTAATGCCACAAACAGTAGAAGCGATTCAGCACGCGAAAGCGGCAGGCGTTCCTCTAATTGTTGCTGTGAACAAGATCGATAAAGAAGACGCGAACCCAGATAACGTTAAGAACGAGCTTGCTCAATACGACGTTATTCCTGAAGAGTGGGGCGGTGAGAACATGTTCGTTCACATCTCTGCTAAACAGGGTACAAACATCGATGGTCTTCTAGAAGCAATCCTTCTTCAGTCTGAAGTTCTTGAACTTACAGCTGTAGCTGAGGGCATGGCATCTGGTGTTGTTGTTGAATCTCGCCTAGATAAAGGTCGTGGTCCAGTTGCAACAGTACTTGTTCAATCAGGTACACTAAACAAAGGCGACATCGTTCTTTGTGGTCAAGAATACGGCCGTGTTCGTGCAATGCGTGATGAGCTAGGTAAAGAAATTACTTCGGCTGGCCCATCTATCCCTGTAGAGATCCTAGGTCTTTCAGGTGTACCATCTTCAGGTGATGAAGCAACAGTAGTTCGTGACGAGCGTAAAGCGCGTGAAGTAGCTAACTACCGTGCTGGTAAGTTCCGTGAAGTGAAACTTGCTCGTCAGCAGAAATCTAAACTAGAGAACATGTTCTCTAACATGACTGCTGGTGAAGTTGCTGAACTTAACGTTGTACTTAAAGCAGACGTTCAAGGTTCTGTAGAAGCAATCGCTGACTCACTAGTTAAGCTATCTACTGACGAAGTTAAAGTGAACATCGTTGGTTCTGGTGTAGGTGGTATTACGGAAACTGACGTAGTACTAGCGGAAGCTTCAAACGCAATCATCCTTGGCTTTAACGTTCGTGCAGATGCTTCTGCTCGCCGTGCTGTTGAAGCCGCAGCTGTTGACTTACGTTACTACTCAATCATTTACCAATTGATTGATGAAGTGAAACAAGCAATGGGCGGTATGCTTGCTCCAGAATTCAAGCAAGAGATCATTGGTCTTGCTGAAGTTCGTGACGTGTTTAAGTCACCGAAACTGGGCGCTATCGCTGGTTGTATGGTTACAGAAGGTGTGATCAAGCGTAACAACCCAATCCGTGTACTACGTGATAACGTTGTTATTTACGAAGGTGAACTAGAGTCACTACGTCGTTTCAAAGACGACGTTCAAGAAGTTAAGAATGGCTACGAATGTGGTATCGGCGTTAAGAACTACAATGATGTTCGCGTTGGTGACCAAATCGAAGTCTTCGAAATCGTTGAAATTAAACGTACTCTAGACTAATTGACTAAAATTACTAATATTGTCTTTGAAAGATAAGTAGTAATTGGTTGTTGAATACACCATGGGGGGCTGGCTTTGACCAACCCCCCATTCTTTCTATATAAGAGTAAAGATATGTCAAAAGAATTTAGCCGCACGCAGCGCGTTGCACAGCAGCTGCAAAAAGAACTAGCGATGATCCTTCAACGTGAAGTTCGTGACTCTCGCCTTGGCATGGTGACGATCTCAGACGTAGAAGTCTCTCGTGACCTAGCTTACGCAAAAGTATTTGTGACCTTCCTGTGTGTGGGTGAGCAAACACCTGAATCATGTCTAGCAGCGCTACGTGAGCACGAAGTGCACATTCGCATGATGTTAGGTAAGCGTATTCGTCTACGTTTAACGCCAGAAATCCGCTTCCACTATGACAATACGCTTGTTGAAGGTATGCGTATGTCTAACCTAGTGTCTGAAGTCGTTAGTTCAGACAAACAAAAGCAAAAAGATTCTGGTCGTGAGGACGAAGAATAATGGCTCGTCGTCGTAAAGGTCGTCCAATTAATGGCGTTATACTGTTGGACAAACCAACAGGTATCTCTTCCAATGATGCACTGCAAAAAGTAAAGCGAATCTACTTTGCCGAGAAAGCAGGCCACACTGGAGCCTTGGACCCATTAGCGACAGGCATGCTGCCAATTTGCTTGGGTGAAGCGACAAAATTTTCTCAGTTTCTTCTTGATTCTGATAAACGCTACCGCGTGATCGCAAAGCTGGGTGAACGTACTAATACGTCTGACTCGGATGGTGAAGTTGTAGAGACGCGTCCAGTCGATGTTACGTTAGACAAACTAAAAGCGTGCATCGATCAGTTCCGTGGCGAATCTGATCAAGTACCTTCCATGTTTTCAGCGTTGAAATATCAAGGGAAACCCTTGTATGAATACGCTCGTAAAGGCATCGAAGTTCCGCGCGAATCTCGTAAGATCACGGTATATGAGATTGTTCTTCACCGTTTTGAAGGCGATGAAGTAGAGATGGAAGTGCACTGCTCTAAAGGTACCTATATTCGTACTATCGTTGATGATCTGGGCGAAATGTTAGGTTGTGGTGCGCACGTAACTATGCTTCGTCGTACTGGTGTTGCTAAATACCCTTACGAGAATATGGTAACACTTGAGCAACTAAATGAGTTGCTAGAGCAAGCTCACCGCGAGGAACGAGCGCCTCGAGAACTACTGGACCCGCTACTTTTGCCAATGGATACAGCGGTAGAAGACTTACCAGAAGTCAACTTGGTGCCTGAACTGGCGGATATGGTCCAACATGGGCAGCCCGTTCAAGTATTTGGTGCTCCGACAGAGGGCTCACTTCGCCTTACTATGGGTGAAGAACGCTTATTTATTGGCGTTGGCGAAATGAACGAAGATGGCAAAATCGCTCCTAAGCGATTGGTCGTGTTCCGAGATGACGTTGCATCCAAGTAAATGATTGAAAATACCGACCTGAGTGTCGGTATTTTTATATTGCACGAGATAGGAAATTTCCCTATAATCCGCGCTTCGCGTAGCGGCTGAATCAGAGATTGGCTGCTACAACTTTAAACCTACTCTTATTAGGAGAGAATTATGTCTCTGAATGCAGAAACTAAAGCAGCAATCGTTGCAGAATACGCACAAGGCGAAGGCGACACTGGTTCACCAGAAGTTCAAGTAGCTCTACTTACAGCTTCTATCAACCACCTACAAGGTCACTTCAAAGCGCACAAAGGCGATCACCACAGCCGTCGTGGTCTTCTACGCATGGTTTCTCGTCGTCGTAAGCTTCTAGATTACCTAAAAGGTAAAAACCTAGCTCGCTACCAAGACCTAATCAAACGTCTAGGCCTACGTCGCTAATCAGCGACTGCATAGCAGTTTGTCTAAAAAGGGGCTTTATGCCCCTTTTTTGTTGCCTAAATTTAGCCAAATTAGACTTATGCCGTTATAATACTGGCGGCTAAACCTTGTAAGAGGTTTTCTCAAAAGCTCATAGCATTACAGTCAACCACGTCGACCAAAAGGTCGCGACTATTCAAAAGGAACTTCCGAGTTTCTTTTTACTAGTCGCGATTCGTAATGCCTTGAGTGTCAATTAACACATCTAAGATTTCTTTAAGCACTAAAGGAAGATTAGAAACAAGGAATAACAATGTTCGAAAAACCAGTTGTTAAAACGTTCCAGTACGGTAACCACACAGTTACTTTAGAAACTGGCGTTATTGCACGTCAAGCTACAGCAGCAGTTATGGTCACAATGGATGATACGTCTGTATTCGTATCTGTTGTAGGTAAAAAAGAAGCCGTTGCAGGTCAAGACTTCTTCCCACTAACGGTTAACTACCAAGAGCGTACTTACGCTGCGGGTAAAATCCCAGGCGGCTTCTTCAAACGTGAAGGTCGTCCTTCTGAAGGCGAAACGCTAACAGCTCGTCTAATCGACCGTCCAATCCGTCCGCTATTTCCAGACGCGTTTAAAAACGAAGTTCAGGTTATCGCGACAGTAATGTCTGTAAACCCAGATGTTCAGCCAGATATCGTTACAATGATCGGTACTTCTGCTGCTCTTGCTATCTCTGGCATTCCATTCAACGGCCCTATCGGTGCGGCGCGTGTTGGTCATATCGATGGTCAGCTTGTACTTAACCCTAGCCAAACTGAACTAGAAACTTCTAAGCTTGACCTTGTTGTTGCAGGTACAGAGTCAGCAGTACTGATGGTTGAGTCAGAAGCGGACAACCTAACTGAAGAAGAAATGCTAGCGGCGGTTGTTTATGGTCATGACCAACAACAAGTTGCTATTCAAGCTATCAACGAATTCAAAGCAGAAGTTGCAACTCCTGCTTGGGATTGGGTTGCTCCTGAAGAGAACACAGCGCTTAAAAATAAGATTGCTGATCTAGCAGAAGCTAAACTTGTTGAAGCTTACCAAATTACTGAGAAAATGGCTCGTTACGACCGCATCCATGAGATCGCTGCGGAAGTAAATGAAGTTCTTCTTGCTGAAGATCCTGAAGCAGACACAAAAGAAATCCACACTATCTTCCATGATCTAGAGAAGACAGTAGTACGTAGCCGTATTATTGCTGGTAACCCTCGTATCGATGGCCGTGAAAAAGACATGGTTCGTGCACTAGATGTACGTACTGGTGTTCTTCCTCGTACTCACGGTAGCGCGCTATTCACTCGTGGTGAAACTCAGGCGATCGTTACTGCAACGCTAGGTACTCAGCGTGATGCTCAAATCATCGATGAGCTAACTGGTGAGCGTAAAGATCACTTCCTACTGCACTACAACTTCCCTCCATACTGTGTAGGTGAAACTGGTTTTGTAGGTTCTCCTAAGCGTCGTGAAATCGGCCACGGTAAACTGGCGAAGCGTGGTATTGCTGCAGTAATGCCTTCTGTTGATGAGTTCCCATACACAGTACGTGTTGTATCGGAAATCACTGAATCTAACGGTTCATCTTCAATGGCTTCAGTATGTGGTACTTCTCTTGCGCTTATGGACGCAGGTGTACCAATCAAAGCATCTGTTGCTGGTATTGCAATGGGTCTTGTTAAAGAAGGTGACGATTTCGTTGTACTTTCTGACATCCTTGGCGATGAAGACCACCTAGGTGACATGGACTTTAAAGTAGCAGGTACTAACACTGGTATCACTGCACTTCAAATGGACATCAAGATCGAAGGCATCACTAAAGAAATCATGCAAATTGCGCTTAACCAAGCTCAAGGCGCACGTAAGCACATCCTATCTGTAATGGATGAAGCAATCTCTGGTGCTCGTGAAGACATCTCTGAATTTGCTCCGCGTATTCACACGATGAAGATCAGCGCAGAGAAGATCAAAGACGTTATCGGTAAAGGTGGTGCAGTTATCCGTGCTTTAACTGAAGAGACTGGTACAACTATCGAAATCGAAGACGACGGTACTATCAAGATTGCGGCAACTGAAGGCACTGCTGCGAAAGAAGCTATCCGCCGTATCGAAGAGATCACTGCTGAAGTTGAAGTGGGCCGTATCTACACAGGTAAAGTTGCACGTCTAGCGGACTTCGGTGCATTCGTAACGGTTCTTCCAGGCAAAGATGGTCTTGTACACATCTCTCAAATCGCCGAAAAACGTGTTGAGAAAGTGTCTGACTACCTAGCTGAAGGTCAAGAAGTTCAAGTTAAAGTTCTTGAAATCGACCGCCAAGGCCGTGTACGTCTAAGCATGAAAGAAGCGGTAGAAAAGCCAGCTGAAGAAGCTGCTGCTGAAGCACCGGCTGCTAAAGACGAGTAAGACAAAATGAGACTTTCAGCCTTTTATTAGATTAAGGGCCTGAAAGCATGTTATAAAAGGGGAGCATTTTCGCTCCCCTTTTTTGGTTTGTTTCGATGTATTAACCTCAAACGAGGTTATCGCCTATATTGCATTAAGAGAAACAAATCTTGAGCGGTCCAAACAGGAGTATCAATTAGTGAAATGGTTTCAAACCGCAATTTTATGTGTTGCTATCGCGCTGACCGGTTGTGCAAATACTTCTCAACAATCAGCACAAAAGTGGTTATATCCACCGATGGCGGTGCCACTTCAGCCTAGTGTTCAACAAGAAGTACAAATCGCGCGTCTATCGCAGTTGCTACAACGTCCCGACCTTAGTGATGAAGTGCGCGCTAAAATGCATTATGAGCGCGGTAGCTACTACGACAGCGTTGGTTTGCGTGATCTTGCCCGTTTGGACTTTAACCAGTCTTTGCAGTTGAATCCTGCTCAGCCGGACATCTTCAATCTTTTGGGAGTATACTTTACCCAAGTAGGAGAGTTTGATGCGGCATATGAAGCGTTTGACTCGACCATAGAGTTGGCTCCTGATAATACCTATGCTGAGCGCAACCGTGCGATTGCACTGTATTATGGTGGCCGAATCGATCTCGCTTTAGAAGATATGACCAAGCATTATCAAGAAATGCCAACGGATCCTTTTCGTTCATTATGGCTGTACATCATCGAAGCTGAGCAAAATCCAGAGCAAGCAAAAGCCAATCTTCAACAGCGTTATTTACGAGATCGTAGTGAAGAGTGGGGATGGGTTCTTGTTGCCATCATGCTACGAGACGTCTCGGACGAAGACGCGCTTAAAGCAATTATGGATGGAACGAGAGAGAACTATCGCCTAGCTGAACGATTGACGGAAACGTATTTCTACCTTGGAAAGCGTAATCAGCTTGAAGGTGATATCGCAAGTGCCATCTCACTTTATAAGCTCGCGATTTCGTTCAACGTTTACGATTATGTTGAGCATCGCTATTCTTTCTTGGAGCTGGCGCAAATTTACGATCAATTACAGCAAGATAGATTGGCCAAGTTAAAGGCTGCCAAGAAGCTGGAAATTGAATGATTTAGAGCCGCTCGATGAGAGCGGCTTTTTTTATGATTGAACTTGATGAGTGACTCATTTAAAATAGTTAGTCTTGCTAACTAAGTGGTGGTGGCTTTTATGGCATTAGAAGAAAGCTTGATTGATTTAGAGCGTTTTTGCGCCAAAGCTTGGCGTGTCTATGCCAAAGAAGATCCATTATCACATCTAAGCTTTAATGAGTTCGATTATTTACGTGTGATTCAGGTTTACCCTGAGGGTGTGCGAATAACCGATCTTGCAGAAGAGCTGCAAGTGACTAAGCCTTCCGCATCGACAATGGTTGTGCGTTTGGAAAAAAAGGGTTTGGTGAAACGCATCGCATGTAATGAGGATGCTCGTGCTAAGCGTGTGTTGCTTACGGAAGAAGTCGCAGAAAAAATGTCTTTGGAGCAGGTAGTGTACAAAGATATCTCTGACCAAATGATGCAACAATTAAATCAGCAAGAAGCTGAACAGTTACAAGCTTTATTGAATAAAGCATTGAGTAATAAGTCATTTTAAACTGAAGCAAAGGCCTCAGCTGTATGGTTTAGTTTTTGTTGTTTCATCTTTCTTTTATTTAATTTAACCATTTAGTTAGCCTTGCTAATTAAATGGTTAGCTTTGCTAACTACTGGTGACAGTCATGCAAAACTCAATTTATAGACAGTTTTGGAAATATACGATTCCAACCGTCGCAGCAATGCTCGTAAACGGTTTGTATCAAATAGTTGATGGCATTTTTATTGGCCGTTATGTTGGCGCTGACGGATTAGCTGGGATCAATGTTGCGTGGCCTATTATCGGTTCGATCCTCGGTATAGGAATGATGATTGGGGTGGGGACTGGCGCGCTGACTTCGATCAAGCAAGGAGAGAACGATCATGAAGGCGCTAAGCGAATCCTAACGACCGGATTGACGTTGTTAGCGGCATTGATGCCGATCGTTGCTACAATATTGTTCTTGTTTTCGGATGAATTTATTCGCTGGCAAGGTGCGGAAGGGCGAGTGTTTGAACTTGCGCTGCAATATTTGCATATTCTGATTGTCGCGTGCGTATTCACGTTGGGTTCTATCGCAGTTCCGTTTTTATTACGCAATGACGACAGCCCGAACTTAGCAACGATTTTGATGGTCATCGGTGCCGTTATTAACATTGTATTAGACTACGTATTTATTGCTTGGTTGGAGTGGGAGTTAACCGGAGCCGCTATTGCCACTGCACTTGCACAATTAGTGGTCACTGTGCTCGGTATTGGTTACTTCTTTACTTCAAAAGCAACATTACGCCTTCGTATCCGCGACTTCAAAGTTCAGGTTGATGCTGCACCAAAGATTATCATGATAGGTACATCAAGTTTCTTTATGTACGCCTACGGCTCTGTGATGGTGGCACTGCACAACGCGTTATTTGCTCAATACGGAAGTGCAATGTTGATCGGAGCGTACGCCATTTTGGGGTACATCGTGACGGTTTACTATCTGATAGCAGAAGGAATTGCGAATGGTATGCAGCCTTTAGTGAGCTTCAACCACGGTGCACGTAATCAGGAGAACATCAGAAAGTTATTAAAGGTCGCGATGGGGACATCTGTGCTTGGTGGGGTGGCGTTCGTTGTTTTGATGAACCTTTTCCCGTACGAACTGGTTGCGGTGTTTAATAATGCTGACCAACAGTTGATTGATAGCACCGTGATCGGGATTCGTTTACACATGTTTGCGTTGTTCTTAGATGGTTTTTTAGTTGTGGCGGCCGCGTACTATCAATCAGTAAACAAAGGCAGCAAAGCTATGTTTGTAACACTAGGCAACATGCTGGTCCAGTTGCCATTCTTATTCATTATGCCGAAACTTTTCGGCGTGACAGGTATTTGGTTAGCTTTCCCATTGTCTAACATTGCATTGAGTTTGGTCGTGATCAGTATGTTGTGGCGAGATGTGAAAAAGCTGCTTAATGAGAGTTCTGTCGAACCAAGGGTGCAAGCCTGCTAACAAAAGCTAACAGATAAAAGCGAGGCTAGGCCTCGCTTTTATCTTTAAGGATTAAATGGTTTTTACTTCTAAGCCCGCTAGTTGATGCCAATAGCCATTGCATTGGCGGCTTTCGAGCTTTTCAGGATTATCGCCGTATTCGTTTGAGCGAAAACGCTCTAACTCTGAAAAAGTATCGATACCAAGAGGGCTTAATCGGATCACATCAACCAGTCCTTTCATACTTGGTAAGTCATTGATGAGGTTGTAGCAATACCCTGATTGTGTCTGAATGCCGTTAAGGTTAAAGACTTCTTGTCCTTCTTGGCTGCTGACCTGGATACCCGTAGGGTATTTGATACAGCAGGTTTCGCAATCGTCTTTCGCTCGGTTTTCAGCTCGGGCTGTGAAACAGCGAGCGGAATACGCTAAAGGCAAATAACCGTGGCTAAATACCTCAACTTCAAACTTGTTACGAATACCAAGCTCGTCACACTGAACCAAAGTATCGTTTAACCATTCGCGAGAGAGCTCGACAGGCATGCACCAACGCATCATACCTTGCTTCAAAAATAAGTTGAGCGTGTGTGCGTTATAAGTATTGATTGCAGGGCCAACGACGAAAGGCACTTTATGCTCTGATGCCAATTGAACAGCAGATACGTCATTTGCTTCAATCGCGAAGTCACCGTTGTCGATGTACTTCCTCATTATGTTTACTTCACTCGGAGCTTCCAGTAGTGCCATTGTTGATAGCACCACTTGCTTGCCAGATGCGGACAGCTCTTTTGCGATTTCAAGCCAATGCGAAGGCTTCATTTCTCGACGTTTTGAACATACGGTTTCCCCAAGATAGATGATGTCCGCGGAGCTTGATTTCGCTTGTTCATAAAACGCTTCGATGTCTTGTTTTGGCCAGAAGTACAACAGCGGGCCAAGCGCGTATTTCATTGAATTATCCATCTTAACCTCTACTGCCATTTGCGGTGATAAGCACCAAGTGTGGTCTGCGTACCTTCAGACACGTTTGCCAATGCGGCATCCCAAGCCGCTTCGACTTGGTAAGCTTCTGGGTTTGCTTGGTAACGGTCAATCGCGGCTCGCCATGTTCGAGTGACTTGTTCTACGTAAGCAGGGCTACGTTGGCGACCTTCAATTTTTACAGACGCCACATTTGCAGCAAATAGTTCTGGTAGCATAGAGAGGGTGTTCAAACTGGTTGGTTCTTCCAGTGCGTGGTAGCGTTTTTTCTCGCCTTCGATTTCAGCTTCGAAACGACCTTTACACAAGGTAGGGTAGCCCGCATTTTCACCGGCGCTGTAGCGATCGATCAAAATGTCGTTAAGGCGGGATTCCAGACCATTTTCTGTTTCTTGCCAGCGAACGTACTTAGCTGGAGAGCATGCTCCCACAGTGTTTGGAGACTCGCCTGTCATATATGACGATAGGTAGCAGCGACCTTCAGACATGATGCAAAGGCTACCAAAAGCAAAGACTTCTAACTCGACATCGCTAGTGATGTTGCGTGAAAGCTGTTTGACCTGATGAATCGATAAAACGCGAGGTAATACTACCCGTTTTACGTTGAAGTTTTGTTTGTAAAAATCAATGGCTGCGACGTTGGTCGCTGATGCTTGCACTGAAAGGTGTAGTTCTAGATCGGGATATTTGCGAGCCGCGTACTCCAGCACTGCAATGTCTGCAACAATCAGCGCGTCTACACCCAGTGCCGCTGCATTGTCTACTGCGTTCGTCCAGCGCTCGAAGCCATTGGGATGAGCGAAGGTATTCAACGCGACATGAATTTTTTTATTGCGGTCATGAACGTATTGCACCGCTTTTTCTAACTTTTTGCCGTTAAAGTTGAGGCCAGCAAAGTGACGGGCGTTGGTATCATCTTTGAAACCAATGTAGACGGCATCGGCACCGCAATCAATCGCAGTTTTTAACGCAGGCAGGTTACCCGCGGGACACAAGAGTTCCATATGCTCACAATCATTGAGAATAAAAAGGTGTCCGCATTTTATGAAGAATTATGAATAGCGAAATTGACCTAAGTTAGGTTTAGCTCAATAAAGTCGATATTTACCCCTTGCGAGTAAGGGTATCGGGTCGGGGTTAGTTCTTGTGACGACGATTCTGTACAAACAGCTCTTCAATTTCATGTTTTGGCTGCGGGCGATAAAAATGGAATCCTTGAATCGCATTACATTGAAGGTTAGAGAGCAGGGTCGCTTGCTGGTGGGTTTCCACCCCCTCGGCAACGACAGTTAAGTCGAGCGACTTACCCAGATTAATGATGTTTTCAATCACAGTGACTTGTTTCGGTAGTGTGTCGATATCATTAATAAAAGCGCGGTCGATTTTTAGCTCGTCAATAGGAAAACGCGCTAAGTAGGAAAGAGAAGAGTAGCCGGTACCAAAGTCATCGATAGAGAGAGCGAAGCCAAGCTTTTTAATCGCATTCAACATTTGCAGTGTATGTTCGCTATCACTCATCACGGCACTTTCGGTTAGCTCGAAGGTAATGCAGCTTGGATCAAGCTCGGTAGTGCGAAGCAGCTTTTCCATAAAGTCGATCAGCTGTGGGTTGCCAAATTGCTCGGGAGAGAGGTTGATGGCGACACGGCCCGGCAGTATGCCTTGTTGCTTCCAACGTTTTACCGTATTGAAAACATCACGCATCACGACACGTCCAAGGTGTTCTATTAACCCAGCGCGCTCGGCGACAGGAATGAATGAGCCAGGACTAATGTACCCTTCGACTGGATGCTTCCAACGAACGAGCGCTTCTGCGCCGTTGATACTGAAGTCTCGCGCGTTAACCTTAGGTTGATACCACACTTCCAAACCGTTCTGCTGCAATGCTTTTTGCAGTTCAATTTCAAGCCACAAACGCATACGCGCTTCTTTGTTCATTTGATCGTTAAATTTGATCAGACGATTTCTACCACGATCTTTGGCTTCATACATCGCAGTATCGGCATTTTGTAGTAGGATTCGCGCATCTTGTCCGTCTTCAGGGTATCGAACGCTACCAATTGAACACGCAAGGCGTTTACTGAAGTGGTGCAAGTCGAAAGGTTGGTTGATCAACGAGATAATGCGATCGGACAAAATTTCAGCCATGCGGGTGTTTTCTGGCTCCGGCAGAATGACGCCAAACTCATCGCCACCCAAATGACCAATAATCGCTTGGTTTGGCAGTAACCGTTTAAGACGGGCCGATACCTCTTGAATCACTTTATCGCCAATATGGTGACCAAGTGAGTCATTAATGTTTTTGAAGTTATCGATATCCAAATAGAACACCAGAAGCGGTGTTTGCTTTTTGATCAGCTGTTCCAAACGTTTGGTGAAGCCAAAGCGGTTGTAGAGTTTGGTGAGCGAGTCAATGTGTATGTCTTCATTCGATGCAGAAGACAGGTTTTTGGGCGCATCATCAGCATCTTGGATTAGGATAATTTGAGATTCGCTACCTAATATCGCCGTGGAATCCGCGTGTAGCTGAACTTTCCGTTCAAAGCCGCATCTTGCACTGGTTAAGCAGACAAAAGGTTTGTCAGAAATTAATGTACTCAATCGATGACTAAATACCTTTTTACTGTTTTCATCGATGAATAAACGACTTAGCTCTTCGCCCAACAATTCATGAGGAGAGTTAAGTCCGAGAAGGCGCGCTGATGCGGGGTTCGCAGAGATGACAATATCATCTTCGATAAGCAGTAAGCCGTCTGGTAGCAGTTGTGTTAACTTCGCAAACTTACTTTCGGACTCTTCTAAGGAGCGAACGAGTATCTGCTTTTCTGAAGTATCGACAGCGTGAAAAACAACAAAGCGAATGTCGTTACCTTCAAAAACTGGCGAAAGACTAAAGTGAAGACTGGTTTCAAGGTCGGTTTCATCGAGCGTGATTTCGGCTTCGACATGTGTCCCTTTGAACGCGCGCTGATAGTATGGTGCAAGCTTCTTATAAAACTGTTCACCCAGCACTTGGCAATCGTTTAAGCCGACGATTTCCTCATGACTTAAACCTGCGATATCGCAGTAACGGTCACTTACCATTCGATAATTGTGTTTTTTATCAAGAATGGCAAAGAAGAAAGGGCTATTTGAGGTTAGCGTGGCAAACCAATGTTTTAATTGCTGGGAAGGCATTAGGGTATTACCGATCTCCAATGAGCCAGATTATTCGTCCGTGTATAAAAAGCGACACCCTGATAAGCCTGCGGCGATCTACCACCAAGCCAAAGTGTTACTTGCCATTAAAGGGCTCGCGGTTTTAGCTGTGCAGTCGACAATCACATGGATACGCTCAGATAACTATAACTTTGAAAATACGGTTGTAAAAGTGTTTATCCACCTGTTCGCATCAATAATACACGTAAGTTCAAAAAAAGAAGCGTTAGTGAGCAATAAACCACCAATCTAAAATAAGCACTTTATTGATACATAACAGTAATCTCATCGCCACGATTGCTTAATATAAGCAACCTAATGACAAAGTAACGGATAATGAACGTGTTAAACAAGATTCGCAGTCAACTAGTAAAGAACGCAGCTAATATTTTGCGTTCTCCAGTCCAGTTATTACCACAGCCAATTCAGCAAAAAGCGTTGCTAGAAGGGCTAAAAATGGTGTTTAAAGAAGCCTTGGAAGATGGTGACTTTGAGTTCCTTGAAGACAAGTGGTTAAAAGTTGCGATTAAAGACTTGAACTTAGCATGGTACATCAGCTATCAAGACGAAAAATTGGTGGTAGCTGAAAAACCAGTTCAGGAAGATGTGAGTTTTAGTGGTAATCTAAACGACCTAGTACTGATTGCTGGTCGTAAAGAAGACCCTGACACACTGTTCTTCCAACGTCGCCTTTCAATTGAAGGTGATACTGAGCTTGGCTTAGAAGTGAAAAACTTAATGGACAGTGTCGACTTAGAGCAGTTACCGAAAGCAATGCAAGTCGCTTTGAATCAATTGGCTGATTTTGTTCAGAAAGGAGTTCAAGCGCCTGCACAACCAACCGGAGTAGCGAATGCTTATTCGAACTGAAGCCCCAGCGGACATTCTTACCATTGACCGCTTATTGAAACACGCCTTCCCGACGGAAGCTGAAGCTGAGCTTGTGATGCGTTTGCGCGAAAACAGCAAATTCACGCTTTCCTTAGTCGCGTGTACAGATGAGGGAGAGGTGATAGGCCATGCTTTATTTAGCCCTGTGACCTTAAATGGTGAAGATTTGTCATGGCAAGGGCTAGCGCCATTAGCTGTTCATGAAGATTACCGTCGCCAAGGCATCGCTGCAGAGTTGATCAAAGAAGGTTTTGATTCACTGCGTGATTTTGGTTACCCAGTGTGTGTGGTGTTGGGCGATCCTGATTATTACGCGCGCCAGGGTTTTCAATCATGCGACGAGATGGGCTTTGAATGTGCTTGGGATGTCCCTAAAGGTGCATTTCGAGTCGCAGAGTTGGTCGAAGGTCAATGTGCTGGACGCTCCGGACGCATAGACTATGCGCCAGAGTTCTCTGAACTGTAAATGAAAGAAGCCCACGACTAAGTGGGCTTCTTTCTTATTCACTGAAAACTGAGATAGGGAGGTTAGGATGACTGGTTACTTTTCTTTTTGCCCCAGACCTCTATTTTCGCTTTTTTACTTACCCCTAGCAGGCTAAGTTTTGTGCTTCCCCAGCTACTGTAAGTCATTTCAATCCGTTTTAGCTTGGCTTCTTTTGTACCTGGAAGGCTCCAGGCACGAGTCGACAATCCGCTTGTTAGTACGCCCATAGAGGAAAGCTTTTTCTCACTACCATCTGTCATGACGACTTTTAAACCATTCATGTCTACCGTTCCTTGCACACATTTTAGTTTTATTTTACTGAAGCTTCGGTTTCGGAATAGGCTATTTGGTGTCACGGTATCTGTTTCTGTATGAAAGTTAACGGTTTTCGTTGCAATCAGCTCCCACTCATCGCTGTTATTAGCAAAAACACTCACGCTGGTGGCGGCTACCAGTGTGCAAAGTAGTAGCGTATTTAAGAATTTCATAATGTACCTCATATGTCATACCCAATGTGTGGCCGTTGGCAAAACGCTATGTTCAGGAATATCCAAATCATCTCATTGTGTTCAGGTGTTCCTTGAAGTCCTTTAGGTATAATCGCGATAATTTGATAGGATTGCCCTCGTTCAAATAGGTGACGGAAAATGTCAATTAACGAGAAACAGTATTTACGTGAAATGGGGATCAGCACATGGGAGCTGGTACACCCTGAAAGACTGGAAGGCTATCAATCGCCATTATTGGATTTGCAAAGTTCATGTAAACTCCTATTGGTATCGCCAATATGTCCAGAAAACGAGACGGCATTGATGTTTGAGCGCGTATTAAAAAGCATTAAGCTCACGCTTGATGATGCGCTACACCTAGAGCCTGAGCGCTTATCCATGCTGGGTGAACATCAGCTAGAGTGGGTGTGGTTTGCAGGCTGTGAGGCTGATCAAAGCATCAAGGCAAAGCACCTGACCTCGCCACTATTACAAGATATTGATGGTAATAACGAACAGCGCCGCGCATTGTGGCAACAAATCTGTTCGTACTCTTAACGGAGCTAATGCGTGACAATTGAAATTACGCCGATGCGTGCAGAGCACCTCGACCAAGTTTGGCAAATCGAGCAGCAAGCACATTCTCACCCTTGGGCCGAATCTTTGGTTCGTGACTTATCCAGTCGCGGTGCTTGCCACCATGTGATGCTGGAAGGCTCTCAAGTGGTTGGTTACTTCTATGGACAGAATATTGTTGGAGAAGTGACACTATTAAATATTGCAGTAGCGCCTTCTCAACAGGGCAGAGGGCTAGGGCAAAAATTGCTGGACGCGTTTATTGAACACTGTGAACAAGCCAAAGCAGAGAGTGCTTGGTTAGAAGTGCGTGAAAGTAATCACCCAGCTATCCATATTTATGAGCAAGCAGGTTTTAATGAAGTGGACCGTCGTTACAACTATTACCCAGCTAAATCGGGAAATGGTAAGGAAGACGCCATTATCATGAGTTACTTATTTTTGAGTTAGTTTTAGGCCGTTACTAATTACCTCATCAACACTTATGCTTTAAATGCGTATCCGGATTCGAGGCTTTTGAATATGTAATAATAATTTTTTGAATTTTTACATCTCTTTGTGTGGAGCTGGCTTTCCCTTGTTAGTTGCAGGTAAAGGCTGGTGAGCCGAGTAAATTCAGTTCATGTCTTTCCAGTTTGCTAGCACAGCGATAATAAGCGAGAATACCGCACAATATCGAATAGTAGATATGCTTGCCTATTTTGTGAGCATGAAAGTAATTTAGAAGATTAACTAATGTCAAATCCCCTTTTTTTAGGCGAAGTGTCTAAGCGCAGAACGTTCGCTATTATTTCTCACCCGGATGCGGGTAAAACCACCATTACTGAAAAAGTACTGTTATTCGGAAACGCGATCCAAAAAGCAGGTACGGTTAAAGGTCGTGGTAACGCACAGCACGCAAAATCAGACTGGATGGAAATGGAAAAGGAACGTGGTATCTCGGTTACTACTTCTGTAATGCAGTTCCCTTACAACGATTGTCTGGTAAACCTACTTGATACGCCTGGACACGAAGACTTCTCGGAAGATACTTACCGTACTCTAACGGCAGTTGACTCATGTCTGATGGTTATCGATGCAGCGAAAGGTGTTGAGGACCGTACTCGTAAACTAATGGAAGTTACACGTCTACGTGACACGCCAATCGTAACCTTCATGAACAAACTTGACCGTGACGTTCGTGATCCAATGGAAGTATTGGATGAAGTAGAAAACGAATTGGGCATGATGTGTGCGCCAATCACATGGCCAATCGGCTGTGGTAAAGAGTTTAAAGGTGTTTACCACATTCACCGTGATGAAACGATTTTATACGAATCAGGTCACGGTCATGAGATTCAAGAAGTTCGAATCATCAAAGGTCTCGATAACCCAGAGCTTGATGAAAAAGTTGGTGCAGGCCTTGCGGAAAGTGTTCGAGAAGAGCTTGAGCTTGTCATGGGTGCTTGCCCTGAGTTTGATTTGGAAATGTTCTTAACAGGTGACCTGACGCCAGTTTACTTCGGTACTGCATTAGGTAACTTTGGTGTGGATCATATGCTAGACGGTCTAACTGAATGGGCTCCAGCGCCGAAAACTCGTCAAGCGGTTGAACGTGAAGTTGAAGCGACTGAAGAGAAGTTCTCTGGTTTCGTATTTAAGATCCAAGCGAATATGGACCCAAAACACCGCGACCGTATCGCATTCATGCGTATTGTATCGGGTACTTACACGCAAGGTATGAAGATGAACCACGTTCGTCTTGGCAAGCAAGTGAGTATCTCTGATGCAGTAACCTTTATGGCTGGTGACCGTGCACGTGCAGAACACGCTTACGCCGGAGACATCATTGGTCTACACAACCACGGCACTATTCAGATTGGTGATACCTTTACGCAAGGTGAATCACTGAAGTTCTCTGGTATTCCGAACTTCGCTCCGGAACTATTCCGTCGTATTCGCCTGAAAGATCCACTAAAGCAGAAGCAGCTTCTCAAAGGTTTGGTTCAGCTATCAGAAGAAGGTGCGGTACAGGTATTCCGTCCTCTACAGAACAACGATCTGATCGTTGGTGCCGTTGGTGTACTTCAGTTTGATGTTGTTGTGGCTCGTTTGAAGTCTGAGTATAACGTTGAAGCGATTTATGAAGGCATTAACGTTGCAACTGCGCGTTGGGTTGAGTGTGGTGATGCGAAGAAACTGGATGAGTTCCAACGCAAGAATCAAGCGAACTTAGCATTGGATGGTGGTGATAACCTAACGTATATCGCTCCAACAATGGTTAACTTAAACTTAGCGAAAGAGCGTTTCCCTGACGTTGATTTCCGTGCGACGCGCGAGCACTAATTTGCGCGGTTAGGGTAAGCCTTAACGCAAACTAGATTTTAAAACGCCCTTGGCTATAAACTTAGCCAAGGGCGTTTTTATATAAGGATAAGATATGAACTGGTTTAAACGTGGGCTAAAGCGTTACGACAATTGGTGTAAAGAAATGGGGTTAACCCCCGACCAGAAACGCAGTTGCGTCCCATATCGAAAAGACCCTGCCCACCAAACTGAAGAGAAGAGTGAAGCCCAACGATCTCCTGATTTTCTGCCCGCAGATACAGATAAAAAGCGTCAAGATGAAGCTCTTTGATACGCACTGCCACTTTGATTTTGATGTGTTTCAAGATGACTTTGCGCATCAACTTGAGCTTGCTCAAACGCAAGGCGTCGCAAGAATTTTGATTCCTTCCGTCGGTCCGCAAAACTGGGCTCGTATTCAAACTTTGGCAGAGCAACATGCCAATTTGTATTATGCGCTCGGCTTTCATCCGTATTTTCTTGAAGATAACGTTGAGCAGCACCTTACAGAGCTAGAAGGCTATCTAAATCAAAAAGGGCAGCAGTGCGTGGCAATAGGAGAGTGTGGTTTAGATTTTGCCATTGATGTTGATCCACAGTTGCAAGAAAAGATACTTGAAGTTCAATTTGAGCTGGCTAGACGCTTCGAACTCCCAGTTATTTTACATAGCCGAAAAGCGCACAATCGCCTCATTCAAATGGTGAAAGCGGCGAATCTCCCTAGAGGTGGTGTGCTACACGCTTTTTCTGGGAGTTATCAGCAAGCCATGGAGTGGGTCAAATTAGGTTTTTTTATCGGTGTAGGAGGAACGATTACCTACCCAAGAGCCAAGAAAACACGCGACGCAATTCAAAAATTACCACTCGAAAACCTAGTAATCGAAACAGACGCACCAGATATGCCTATACTTGGATATCAAGGGGAGTCAAATCACCCAGCCAAACTCATTCACGTCTTTAATGAGCTCGTAGAGTTGCATAACGGCCGAAAGCAATCGATTGCCTCTCAACTGTGGAAAAATAGCAATTTTGCTTTCTCGATATGTGAATAAAATCTAAAGATGTGGTTTGAAATCGAAAACGTTTTCCTGCTTATTGTGAATTAACTCACAAAGCTGGTTGAATCAATCATGAATCTTATAGGAAAGTGTGAGGCTGGCATTACTTTAATTGATTCTGCATGAGTATAATTGCCCCCGCTTTATAGCTCCATTTTGTAACACGCCAATAAATAACTTATAAGGAAGTCATAAACTATGAGCCTGTTTATGAGCCTAATCGGTATGGTAGTGCTTCTTGCGATTGCAGTGGCATTTTCTAACAACCGAAAAGCTATCAACTTTAGAACTGTGGGTGGCGCATTCGCTATCCAATTCGCATTAGGTGCATTTGTTCTGTATGTACCTTGGGGCCGTGATCTACTAAACGGTTTCTCTTCAGGTGTTTCTAACGTTATCAACTACGGTAACGATGGTTCATCATTCCTGTTCGGTGGTCTTGTTTCTGACAAGATGTTCGAAGTATTCGGCGGCGGCGGTTTCATCTTCGCATTCCGTGTTCTTCCTACACTGATCTTCTTCTCTGCACTGATTTCAGTTCTTTACTACATTGGCGTTATGCAATGGGTTATCAAGATTCTTGGTGGCGCACTACAAAAAGCGCTAGGCACTTCGCGTGCGGAATCAATGTCAGCAGCAGCTAACATTTTCGTAGGTCAAACTGAGGCACCTCTAGTTGTTCGTCCATTCGTTCCAAAAATGACTCAATCAGAGCTATTCGCGGTAATGTGTGGTGGTCTAGCTTCTGTTGCTGGTGGTGTACTAGCTGGTTACGCATCTATGGGTGTTCCACTAGAGTACCTAGTTGCGGCATCATTCATGGCAGCACCAGGTGGTCTACTGTTCGCTAAAATCCTTCACCCAGAGACTGACCAGCCTCACGAAAGTATCGAAGAAGCGATGGACGGCGGTGACGACAAACCAGTTAACGTAATCGACGCAGCTGCGGGCGGTGCGGCTTCTGGTCTACAACTTGCGCTTAACGTAGGTGCAATGCTAATCGCATTCGTTGGTCTAATCGCGCTAATCAACGGTATGCTAGGTGGCATCGGTGGTTGGTTCGGCATGCCAGAACTAACGCTAGAGCTAATCCTAGGTTACGCGTTCTCTCCACTAGCATTCCTAATCGGTGTTCCATGGGCAGAAGCTGTAACAGCTGGTTCATTCATCGGTCAGAAAATCGTAGTGAACGAATTCGTTGCTTACTTGAACTTCACACCATATCTAGGTGAAAACGCTCAAGTAATCGCGGCAACTGGTGAAGTAATGTCTGAGAAGACAACAGCTATCATCTCATTCGCACTATGTGGTTTCGCGAACCTTTCTTCTATCGCGATTCTACTTGGTGGTCTAGGTAGCCTTGCACCAAACCGTCGTAGTGACATCGCTCGCATGGGTGTTAAAGCAGTTCTTGCAGGTACGTTGTCTAACCTTATGGCAGCGACAATTGCAGGCTTCTGCTTAAGCCTTGCAGCACTATAATTAGAATCGGTTCTTAATATATAGACGCCGTTTTACATCATGCCCTGTAGCAAGAGATTGCTGCGGGGCATTTTTCGTTTTTCGGGCTCCAAAATTTCATCGGGTGTTTGCCTTAGTCGAGGTATTACGCAGTCAATGGAATAGGGGCTAGGAAATTTTGAGATACAAACCGTTTGCGCTCTATTTGGTGCTACAGTTTTGCGGTGAAACTCTATAATGTATTAATCACAGGATAGTGGTTAAGCTTGATTCTTAATCACGTAATGAATATTACATAATCGATGGGCAAATGAATTGCCCTGCAATATCAGATCTAATAGGCGTTTTGCTTTGTGATGTGATATTAAAGACACCGCAATCATAGATTGTTGTGCCATAGGCCAAACTGGTACTGTGCGGTGACAAGGATAGCAATTGGCATATGATAAATTTTCGCTGTATATGCCGAGTCTTCAGGGAACCAAGTCCGTTCATTAATAGACTGTTTAGCCATTTACTCACATTGTCTCGACTTGTTGATTATAGTTAAAGACGTGATGTAAGGCTGAGTAGTGAATTTTTTGAATATTGATCGGAGATAGAAATGAGCGATTTAAAAGCAGCAGCGCTACGTGCACTTAAACTTATGGACCTAACTACGTTGAATGACGATGACACTGATGCAAAAGTGATCTCACTATGTCATGACGCGAAAACAGCAGTAGGCAACACAGCTGCAATTTGTATTTACCCTCGCTTTATTCCTATTGCTAAGAAGACACTTCGTGAGCAAGGTACGCCAGAGGTTCGTATTGCAACAGTAACGAACTTCCCACATGGTAACGACGACATTGAAATCGCAGTTGCTGAAACAAAAGCGGCGGTTGCTTACGGTGCAGACGAAGTTGACGTAGTTTTTCCTTACCGCGCGCTAATGGCGGGTGATGAGAAAGTAGGCTTCGAACTAGTTAAGCAATGTAAAGAAGCTTGTGGTGACATTCTTCTTAAAGTGATCATCGAAACAGGTGAACTAAAAGAAGAAGCACTAATCAAGAAAGCATCTCAAATCTGTATTGAAGCAGGTGCTGACTTCATTAAAACTTCAACTGGTAAAGTGCCAGTAAACGCAACACCAGAATACGCTCGCATGATGCTTGAAGTTATTCGCGACATGGGTGTTGCAGAAACTGTTGGTTTCAAACCAGCAGGTGGTGTGCGCACTGCTGAAGACGCAGCAGCATACCTAGCAATGGCTGACGAAATCCTAGGTGACAACTGGGTTGATGCTCGTCACTACCGTTTTGGTGCGTCTAGCCTGCTAACCAACCTACTAAATACATTAGAAGTATCGGACGACGTCGCTGATCCAACAGCGTACTAATTCCAATAATACGTCTGAACGGTAGCACCTAAACGGGTGCTACCAAACCTCTTCTATCCTACTACAACCATGGCTCAAAAGAGCTTGGGAGGCACTAATGTATTTACCACAAGAAATCATTCGTAAAAAACGTGACGGTGAAGTACTTACCGCAGACGAAATCAACTTCTTTATTCAAGGCGTAGCGAACAACACGGTATCTGAAGGTCAGATTGCGGCGTTTGCTATGACGATTTTCTTTAATGAAATGACCATGGATGAGCGCATCGCCTTAACGTGTGCAATGCGTGATTCGGGCATGGTTATCGACTGGAGCCACATGAACTTCGGTGGTCCAATTGTCGACAAACACTCAACCGGTGGTGTGGGTGACGTAACTTCTTTAATGCTTGGCCCAATGGTGGCAGCGTGTGGCGGTTTCGTACCTATGATCTCTGGCCGCGGTCTTGGTCATACAGGCGGTACGCTGGATAAACTTGAATCTATCCCTGGTTACAACATTACGCCGAGCAACGATGTTTTTGGTCAAGTAACCAAAGACGCTGGTGTGGCGATCATCGGTCAAACTGGTGACCTTGCTCCTGCGGATAAGCGTGTTTACGCTACTCGTGATATTACCGCAACGGTAGACAATATCTCCCTGATTACGGCGTCGATCCTTTCTAAGAAACTGGCGGCGGGTCTGGAATCGCTAGTGATGGACGTAAAAGTGGGTTCAGGTGCATTTATGCCAACTTACGAAGCGTCTGAAGAGCTAGCAAAATCAATCGTTGCGGTAGCAAACGGTGCTGGCACTAAGACTACGGCAATTCTTACGGACATGAACCAAGTATTGGCGTCTTCAGCGGGTAACGCAGTAGAAGTTCGTGAAGCGGTTCGTTTCTTAACAGGTGAATACCGTAACCCTCGTCTACTTGAAGTGACCATGGCTTCATGTGCTGAAATGTTAGTACTTGGCAAGCTTGCTGAGAACACAGAAGACGCACGCGCAAAACTGATGGAAGTGCTGGATAACGGCAAAGCGGCTGAGTGCTTCGGCAAGATGGTTGCCGGCTTAGGCGGCCCTGCGGACTTCGTAGAAAACTACGACAACTACTTAGAAAAAGCAGAAATCATCAAGCCAGTTTACGCAACAGAAACGGGCATTGTCTCTGCAATGGATACACGTGCTATCGGCATGGCTGTGGTTGCTATGGGTGGTGGTCGTCGTGTTGCTACTGATGAAATCGACTACGCAGTTGGTTTCGACGAGTTCATCCGCCTAGGTGAGGTCGCAGACAGTGATAAACCTCTTGCGGTCATCCACGCTCGCACTGAAGAGCAATGGGAAGAAGCGGCAAAAGCACTGCGCAGTGCAATCAAAGTAGGTGGTGAATACACACCAACTCCAGAGGTTTACCGCCAAATTCGTGCAGAAGATATCTAATAGAACAAGTAATTACACAAGGCCTACTCAACCATAATAAAAAGCCGAGTGGGCCTAAGGAACGAGCAATGAAAAGAGCATTTATTTTAGTACTAGACTCATTCGGTATCGGTGCAACTGCCGACGCTAAAGAATTTGGTGATGTAGGTTCAGACACACTAGGTCACATCGCTGACCAATGTGAAAAAGGCTTAGCAGATAACGACAATCGCCAAGGTGCACTTCGCCTTCCAAATCTATCGAAACTTGGTTTGGCAATGGCGCATAAAGAATCGACAGGTCGCTTCGCACCTGGACTAGACACAGACGCTGAAATCATTGGTGCATACGGTCATGCAGCAGAGCTTTCTTCAGGTAAAGACACGCCGTCTGGTCACTGGGAAATCGCAGGTGTTCCTGTTCTGTTTGACTGGGGTTACTTCACTGACAAAGCAAACAGCTTCCCGAAAGAATTGACTGACCGCATTCTTGAGCGTGCGGGGCTTGACGGTTTCCTAGGTAACTGTCACGCGTCTGGTACTCAAGTTCTTGACGATCTTGGTGAAGAGCACATGAAGACTGGCAAACCAATCTTCTACACGTCTGCTGACTCTGTATTCCAAATCGCATGTCACGAAGAGACTTTCGGTCTAGACCGTCTACTAGAGCTTTGCCAAATCGCACGTGAAGAGCTAGAAGATTACAACATTGGTCGTGTTATCGCGCGCCCATTCGTTGGTGCTGGTAAAGGTCAATTTGAGCGTACAGGTAATCGTCGTGATCTTTCTGTAGAGCCACCATCAGCAACGGTTCTTCAGAAGCTCGTTGATGAGAAGCAAGGCAACGTGGTTTCTATTGGTAAGATTGCTGATATCTACGCAAACTGCGGCATCACTAAGAAAGTGAAAGCGACAGGTATCCCTGCATTGTTCGAAGCAACGCTAGAGCAAATCAAAGAAGCGGGCGACAACACGATCGTATTCACTAACTTTGTAGACTTCGACTCAGCTTACGGTCACCGTCGTGACGTAGCGGGTTACGCAGCGGCACTTGAGTACTTCGATGATCGTATCAACGAAGTGCTAGAGATTATGGAAGAAGACGATGTGCTTATCCTAACGGCAGACCACGGCTGTGACCCAACATGGCCAGGTACTGACCATACTCGTGAGCACATCCCAGTATTGGTTTATGGTCAAAAAGTACCAGCTGGTTCTCTTGGCCGCCGCGAAACATTCGCAGATATCGGTCAAACATTGGCAAGTTACTTCGGTACTTCTCCAATGGATTACGGTAAGAACTTCCTATAATTAGTTAGGTTTTTGAAAACTAGGAGCTTGATAGCTCCTAGTTTTATGTTTGCAGTATGTAAATGCTGCTTGTCGGAAATGAGAATACTCTGGCTTATATCGCCTTAAGCGCGGAGCGCTAGAGAAAGGTTAAGGAAAAGAAAATGGCAACTCCACATATCAATGCTGAAATGGGTGCATTTGCAGACGTCGTACTGATGCCTGGTGATCCACTACGTGCAAAATACATCGCAGAGACTTTCCTTGAAGATGTCGTTCAAGTGTGTGACGTTCGTAATATGTTTGGTTACACAGGTACATACAAAGGCCGTAAGATATCGGTAATGGGCCACGGTATGGGTATCCCATCATGCTCGATTTACGCGACTGAACTAATCAAAGACTTCGGCGTGAAGAAAATCATCCGTGTTGGCAGCTGTGGCGCAGTGAATGAAGACATCAAAGTGCGTGATGTTGTGATCGGCATGGGTGCATGTACTGACTCTAAAGTGAACCGTATCCGCTTTAAAGGTCATGACTTCGCGGCAATCGCAGACTACAACATGGTTCGTGCGGCAGAAGACGCTGCAAAAGCTCGCGGTATTGACGTTAAAGTTGGTAACCTATTCTCAGCAGAGCTTTTCTACACGCCAGATCCAGAAATGTTCGATGTAATGGACAAGTACGGCATTGTTGGTGTTGAAATGGAAGCGGCTGGTATTTACGGTGTTGCGGCAGAATACGGTGCAAAAGCTCTGACAATCTGTACGGTTTCTGATCATATCAAGACTGGCGAACAGACTACATCTGACGAGCGTCAAACGACATTCAACGACATGATGCTAATCGCACTAGATTCAGTATTGCTTGGTGACGAAGAGTAAGCGACGAAGAGTCATTCTATTTTTCGCTCTCAAGAGCTAAAAAAACAGCCCACACATTGCGGGCTGTTTTTATATGAGTTGTTAGCGCTACCTAGTTACTTGGTTAGCAGCAGGTTTGGCGCTTTTTTACGACGTATCGGTTGTCGACGTAAAATCAAGATGAACAACATACCACAGACAAAGCTCATTAAGACCATCATGTACATATAACGATCGCTCTTGCGATAGTGGTGGTCAGAAATAGCCGTCACCCGGCCCGTCTCAAAGGTCACGCGAACAAAACCGATAAGCGCACCATCTGCAAAAACTGGTTCAACCAACTGCTGGCGACCAATGGAAGCTGTTGCCAAAGGCGTATCCAGGCCAAGAACTTCGCGTACCGATAATGCCTCTTCACTAGACGCTAAACGTACACCCTGTGCATCGTAGATTGTTGCATCAAACACTAAACGGTCTTGTGCTAGCTGGTTTGTTAGCTGAAGTAATCGTTCTTGATCTTTAGTTAAAATCATCTCACTGGCAGAAAGAGACGCCTGTGAAATCAAAACTTTGGTGAGCGTTTCAAGCTGTTGTGCTTGAATTTTCTCATTACCCTTACTGATCACAACACTGTTTTTTATTGTGATAAACAACATCACACACAGTAGGATTAGTGCCAGAATTCTTAGGGCATTCCTTACTGAGAACAAAGATTCACTCATGCTCTTTACTCATCCATTTAAAATAAAACAAAGACTTGCCTTTTTAGTTTGTTGAGGTAACGTTTTAGCAAAGTCATAAGGGATTATATACATGGACGCGTCAAAAAGCTTGCCTATCAGAAAACATACGACACTTTTAAAACGATTACCCGAGACTCGATTTGCCTCCCAATTAGATAAAGCAAAAGCAAACTGGATCGTATTTGCTGAGTACCTTTCGCCAAGTCACTTCGAAGACATTGATTTCTTCACCGGCTTTTACAACCCAATACTAGAAACGTGGAAAGTTGGCCAATATGAAGTAGCCCTGATGGCCGGAGAGTTGACTCCTCAACATGAAACGATCTTACAAAGTCTCAACCTAGATTACGCCTCGCTTAATGAAGTGCCCGATCTATCAACCCAAGGGTTGATTGTATTTGATATGGATTCAACGGCGATCCAGATAGAGTGTATTGATGAAATCGCGAAACTGGCAGGAGTAGGGGATGAGGTCGCTGAAGTCACTGAACGTGCCATGCAAGGTGAGCTGGATTTTGAGCAAAGTTTACGTCAGCGAGTTGGTAAGCTCAAAGGTGCCGATGAATCAATTCTTGAACAAGTTCGTGCCCAGTTACCATTCATGCCGGACTTTGAAGCGCTAATTGCGACGTTGAAAGCCTTGGGCTGGAAAACAGCGATTGCCTCCGGTGGTTTTACTTACTTCTCTGATTACATCAAAGATAAAGTCGACTTAGACTTTGCTCGCTCCAATCAATTAGAAATTATTGACGGCAAACTCACGGGTAAAGTACTTGGCGATGTGGTAACGGCGCAGATGAAGTCTGACATTCTAGTGGAACTGGCGGATGAATATGAAATTGAGCAGCACAACACGGTTGCTGTCGGTGATGGCGCTAATGATCTTGTGATGATGTCGGTGGCAGGATTAGGGATTGCGTATCACGCAAAACCAAAAGTGGAAGCTCAAGCGCAATCAGCGATTCGCTTTGCAGGGTTGGGCGGTGTGCTCTGTATTTTATCTGGCGCATTGGTGAAGCAGCAAAAGGTCAGCTGGAAAGCTAAACCTTAACCATCCATTCGAAAACACCGCCAGAAAGGCGGTGTTTTTTTTCAATTTGGTATGACTTTGAATTTACTCGGTTAACTCCAATCTAATTACAACCTCTTCAGTAATGTCTTCAAATTCACTGTAACCAACGAGCGCTGTTAACTCTTTTTCTAACTTGCTCGCTTGATGTACGCCAAATTGGGTTAAGTCACTTAAATCTTGTTGCAGTAATGATGTCATCGGATCGAAAATTGGCGCAGTAGAAAGGCGAATCACGTAAAAGTCACCCATCATTCGCGCTTTCTTTATAAATTGAATCCGCTCTTTTACGCTGTTGAACTCTTGATGAAGCTTTGACTCAATGCCTGTAATTTTATTGCCTACTTTTGCGGCGCTTATGTAGATATCCTGATGTCTGGCTTGAGCACCTTCTACACGTTTTATTGGCTCTGCGATTAATGTGCTTGTCCGGCCTTTAAAGATAGGTTCAAGTGACAACAGTTGGTCATGCCCAAGACGGGCAAAAAGCTCAATGTGTTTAGGTAGCGGCAAGTTCACCCCGATAACGGGGGTTTTGATTGAAGATGACGTACTCTTACTGATAAAAATGGGCGTGCTCAGCGTACGCGAGAGCAACATGCAGTGCAGCCTTTCAAGTAGAGCATTACTTGGTAGCGTCTCTTTTTGCGGGATTAGCTTGTCTTGATTGTGCTCGATAATGCTGTTGAAAAAAGCGATTACCTTCATGGTTTGGCTGCTTTCATCAATAACTAGCTGCACGCTACAACCGTCTGGGCTTACACGAATTACTCGGTATGGCACCGACATTAACGGCAATTTTTTATCGTAGAGTTGTAATTCTCGAAAGTTGATTCTTACCTCTTGCCCAGAACGTAACATCGTAGGCTCACTTAGCCTAATTCCGAGTCCTCGTTTGGAAAGGTCAACAGTACAGCCGCCTGTTTTAGTTTGTCCTGAGTACAACTCTAAAGGTGTTTTAAAACGATAACGAGGCTCTTTTCGACGAGACTTTGCATCAAAATAAATGCCCTTTGGATTGCCGATAACTCTTCTCGGATGGCGAAACGCGTTTAATGTATTAGCGGGTAAGCGCGGCTTTTCAGTTAGCAGGTAATCCTGCCCTGACTTTTCGTCAGCAATTTCTTGCAAAATACCAATATGAGTCAGTGATTGAGACGTTTCTGCCAACTCTGGAGAGAATGCTGCTAGGTCTTCCTGTTCTTGCTCTGATAGTTCAAAGATTGAAATTCTAAAGGCGCGCCAACTCTCTCGTTTGCCACCTAAATGCCAAAATAGCTGGCGCTGTTCGCGAGTTGCTTCTGGGCGAAACATCGAATAGAAATAGGTTCGATTCTCGTGCTCGTGAGTAAATGAATAAAGGACATTGGTTGTTCCTTTAACACCAGGCTTAATGAGTGACGCGATGCGTTGCTCGTTGAATAAGGAACCAAACATTTGCTGGTTTCTCTCATCGTGCCAGTATTGCCAAAGCTTTTGATTGTTTGGCGTTAACATTGCTAATTTTAGGTCACTACCATCAAAGAATAGAGGCAAGCTGCTGGTGTGCTTTAGTGCGATGTGCTCATAACCGCGAGTTCGAGCTCGAATAATCTTGTCTTGATTGTCGTGACGAGCCCTTTTAACAGCACTGTTGAGCGCTTCATCTATCACTCTGTTGACGACATTGGTATCAGTTAAGCGTATGGTTCTGAGGTATCGAACTGAGTCATTTTCGTAACAGTCATCAACCGCGAGTATGCGGTATGCAAGCGGTTTCTCTATACCTGCAACGTTAGATTTGCTGGCAAATTCAGTAAACGTGACCTGAATAATTTCCCCAAGGTTATATTTAAATGCGCTAGGGACTTTAAACTTTGCGCCAGAGCTAGATAAATCAATGCTTAATCCATGAAGAAGCTGTCCTTTAGAACGGCAAATTTCAACTTGAGATTGGACTTTCAAGCGTTTTTCTTGGCGCTTTAAATCGTAGCCTAGGTGAACGGGTTCTGCTAAGAACGGGCTTTTAGGATCCGTTAACGATTGCGTTTTTTGCTGAGTAAGGCGCTTGCTCATTACGCGAAAGTTATTTCGCGTGTTGACCAATGCTTCCCACATTCCTTCCGTGTAGCAGCCAAACTTTTTGATGTTTTTATGGTAAGCGTTGAAAGCAACATCATCCAACCAATGTGGAATGCCATCCAAAATATACTCGCGACATTCGCCTTGAACGCGACCTCGCAAATCAATGCTTTTTTTGCATGGAGCCATTAAGCGGTTAAGTTCCATTTTAACCAAAATTTTGGCCGAAGGCGGCTCTTCCTCGGTCAGTTGGCCAAGGACAAAGTCAAAGTCATTCGTACCGTAAACGGGAATGAGTCGTTCTGCGAGCGAGAGAATTTCAGATTGCTGCATTATTTCTGTTAGAGTATGTCGTTACTTTAAATTGTATCGGCTAAGCGAAGTAATACTTAAGTATATCAATAGTTCATTTCAGTTCAGGTCTGACTTGGCTGTGCTTAGTCACATTTGTAGAAAAAATTGAGGCATCATGGCGAAAGCAAAACGAGCGTATGTTTGTAATGATTGTGGCGCGGACTTTCCCCGTTGGCAGGGGCAGTGTAACGCATGTGGTGCATGGAATACGATAACAGAAGTACGTATCGCTGCATCGCCAACCGTTGCTCGCAATGAACGCTTAAGCGGCTACGCTGGTTCCGCAACAGAAGCAACGGTTCAAACGCTATCCGAAATTGATCTGCAAGAAGTACCTCGCTTCACCAGTGGGTTTAAAGAGCTTGACCGCGTCTTGGGTGGTGGTGTTGTGCCAGGTGCCGCAATTTTGATTGGTGGTAACCCTGGTGCAGGTAAATCAACCCTTCTGTTGCAAACCATGTGTAGTTTATCTGCGCAAATGCCAACGCTTTACGTAACCGGTGAAGAGTCGTTACAGCAGGTGGCAATGCGTGCTTCCCGATTGGGCTTGCCGAAAGATCATTTAAAAATGCTATCGGAAACGAACGTCGACAAAATTTGCCAAATCGCCGAAAAAGAGCAGCCTCGTATAATGGTAATAGACTCGATTCAGGTGATGCACGTTTCTGATGTTCAATCGTCGCCTGGCAGTGTTGCTCAGGTACGTGAATCTGCGACGGCTCTGACACGATACGCAAAACAGAATAATGTTGCGGTATTTATTGTTGGTCACGTAACAAAAGATGGTACCCTTGCGGGCCCCAAAGTTCTTGAACACATTATCGACTGTTCGGTACTACTCGATGGTGGAACGGATAGCCGATTCCGCACTTTGCGTAGTCATAAAAACCGTTTTGGCGCTGTGAATGAGCTTGGTGTCTTTGCAATGACAGGCCAAGGATTGAAAGAAGTGAGTAACCCATCAGCGATCTTCCTTTCTCGTGGTGAAGAAGAAACATCAGGCTCTTCCGTCATGGTGGTTTGGGAAGGCACGCGCCCTCTGCTAGTAGAGATTCAAGCGCTGGTGGATTACTCGCAGTTAGCCAACCCTCGTCGTGTTGCGGTCGGCTTGGAGCAGAACCGCCTATCACTTTTGCTCGCGGTGTTGCATAAGCATGGTGGCTTACAAATGGCAGACCAAGATGTCTTTGTTAATGTGGTTGGCGGTGTTAAGGTGACGGAGACGAGCGCTGATCTTGCTTTAGTTATGGCGCTTTTATCGAGTTTTCGTGACCGTCCACTCCCTAAAGATGTGGTGATTTTTGGTGAGGTAGGGCTTGCGGGCGAAATCCGTCCAGTGCCAAGTGGGCAAGAGCGTTTGAATGAAGCGTTCAAACATGGTTTCAAGAAAGCCATCGTGCCAGCAGCCAACATGCCGAAAGGTGGCATCCCTGGCATGCAAATTCACGGCGTTAAGAAATTGTCGGAAGCTATAGAGGCTTTTGACGAGCTGTAATGCTCATAAGAATGGTATTTGTGCAATCACAAACTGTTCTATCCGTCCTCAATAAAATGCGAATAAAGTACATAAATTGCTGTGTTTGACTATGCTTTGGGGACGGAAATTTCACGTTAAAATTTTTTTTCTTCCATCCGCACGCAAGGGTATCAGTATTGACAGAATGTGATATACTCTGCGCGCACTTTATACCTTATTAACAGAGTAAGACAATGACTGATTTATCAAAATACAGAAACATTGGTATTTTTGCTCACGTAGACGCGGGTAAAACTACCTCTACAGAGCGTATCCTAAAGCTAACTGGTAAGATCCATAAGATCGGTGACACTCACGACGGTTCAACTACTACTGACTTCATGGAGCAGGAAGCTGAGCGTGGTATCACAATCCAGTCTGCAGCAACAACTTGTTTCTGGAACGATCACCGTCTAAACATCATCGATACTCCTGGACACGTTGACTTCACTATCGAAGTTTACCGTTCTCTAAAAGTACTTGACGGTGGTATCGGTGTATTCTGTGGTTCTGGTGGTGTTGAGCCTCAGTCAGAAACTAACTGGCGTTACGCTGACGAATCACACGTATCACGTCTGATCTTCGTTAACAAACTAGACCGTATGGGCGCAGATTTCTACAAAGTTGTAGATCAAGTACAGAACGTACTAGGTGCTACACCTCTAGTTATGACTCTACCTATCGGTATCGAAGAAGATTTCGTAGGTGTTGTAGACGTACTAAGCCAACAAGCTTACGTATGGGATGAGTCTGGCCAACCAGAGAACTACGAAGTTCAAGATATTCCAGCAGACATGGTAGAGAAAGCTGCTGAATACCGTGAAATGCTAATCGAAACTGCTCTAGAGCAAGACGAAGATCTAATGATGGCTTACCTAGAAGAAGGCGAAGAGCCATCTCTAGAAGACATCAAACGTTGTATCCGTAAAGGTACTCGTGATCTAGCATTCTTCCCAACTTACTGTGGTTCAGCGTACAAGAACAAAGGTATCCAACTTATTCTTGACGCGGTAATTGATTACCTACCATCTCCAACAGAAGTTGATCCACAGCCTCTAACTGATTCAGAGACTGGTGAGCCAACTGGTGAAGTTGCGACTGTATCTGCAGACGAGCCACTACGTGCTCTTGCATTTAAGATTATGGATGACCGCTTCGGTGCTCTAACCTTTATCCGCATCTACTCTGGTAAGATGAAGAAAGGTGACACAATCCTTAACTCTGCAACTGGTAAAACAGAGCGTATCGGCCGTATGGTTGAGATGCACGCGGACGAGCGTAACGAAATCGATTCAGCACAAGCTGGTGACATCATCGCTGTAGTTGGTATGAAGAACGTTCAAACTGGTCACACTCTATGTGATCCTAAGCACGAATGTACTCTTGAGCCAATGATCTTCCCAGATCCAGTAATCTCTATCGCAGTTAAGCCTAAAGATAAAGGCGGTTCTGAGAAGATGGGTATCGCGATCGGTAAAATGGTTGCAGAAGATCCATCATTCCAAGTTGAGACTGATGAAGATTCAGGCGAAACTATCCTGAAAGGTATGGGTGAACTTCACCTAGACATCAAGGTAGATATCCTTAAGCGTACTTACGGCGTTGAGCTAGAAGTTGGTGCTCCACAGGTTGCTTACCGTGAAACTATCACTCAAGCAATCGAAGATAGCTACACGCACAAGAAACAGTCTGGTGGTTCTGGTCAGTTCGGTAAGATCGATTACCGCATCAAACCAGGTGAGCCAAACTCTGGCTTCACGTTCAAATCAACAGTTGTTGGTGGTAACGTACCTAAAGAATTCTGGCCTGCAGTTGAGAAAGGCTTTGCGTCAATGATGGAGCACGGTGTTCTAGCTGGCTTCCCTACTCTAGACGTTGAAGTTGAACTATTCGACGGTGGTTTCCACGCAGTTGACTCTTCAGCTATCGCTTACGAAATCGCAGCGAAAGGTGCATTCCGTCAGTCTATGCCTAAAGCTGGCGCGCAACTTCTTGAGCCAATCATGAAAGTTGACGTGTTCACTCCAGAAGATCACGTTGGTGACGTAATCGGTGACCTTAACCGTCGTCGTGGTATGATCAAAGACCAACAAGCAGCGTCTACTGGCGTACGTATCAAGGGTGATGTACCTCTATCAGAAATGTTTGGTTACATCGGTACTCTACGTACTATGACTTCTGGTCGTGGTCAGTTCTCTATGGAGTTCTCACACTACGCACCATGTCCAACAAACGTTGCAGAGCAAGTAATTGCTGACGTTAAAGAGCGTAACGCTAAGAAGTAATTCTTAAGTTAACTCTATAACTTGAAAGCCCCGCTTAGTGCGGGGCTTTTTGTATTTAGCAGTCTTATACGCAGAGCGTGTTTGTTTTATTCCTATTTAGCGTTTGTTTTGATGATTGTTATGATGCCGTTCTAGTGCTGTTGCCTTTTAGGTCAATGGTCTTAAAGTCTGGTACCACTGACTTTTCAAATATTTCTATTTCTTCCTTCAACCATTGCGCAAACAATTGAGCTTTAGGTCTTTTTAAGTAGCCTTTTGGCGCACACAAGTAATACGCAAAGTTGGGCTTGATAGCGATATCTCCAATTCGGACCAATTTGCCAGAACGAAAATATTGATGAGCTAAACTGTGTTTTACTAATGCCACGCCTTGAAGTGATAGTGCAGCCTCAAGCACGAGATGTGATCCACTGTATTTTAAGGTAGGCTTTGCTGCGCAGTGACCCAAGGTTGCTAACCACATATTCCAATCAAGATCAGGCCAAACATCTTCAATCAGCTCAGCTTTGCTTAAATCCTCGATGTTATAGATCCCGTGCTCTTTCTGGTACACCGGATGACAAGCTGGATAAAAAGCTTCGTCCATTAGCCATTGTGATTCTAAATTGGGGTACTTTCCTAAACCGTAACGAACACATAAATCTATCTGGCTATCTTGAAAAGACACCAAATCATTGGTTGGTTCTAATAGCAAGGCGATATCAGGGTGACGCTGACGAAAAGCCGTAATTTTCGGGACTAACCAATGATGAGCGAAAGAGGGGAGTGTTGAGATCGAAAGGTGGTTCGGGTTTGGATCTTGATTGACTAATCTTACCCCTTGCTGCAAATGAGCAAACCCTCTTTCTGCCTGACTAAACAGTAGCTCTCCCTCAGGTGTGAGCACGATTTTTCTGTGCTGACGAACAAATAGGTCCGTGCCTAAGAACTCTTCTAAATGACGAATTTGCTGACTAATGGCCGCTGGCGTAACAAACAGTTCTTTTGCTGCCGTTTTAAAGCTTCCTTCCTTTGCTGCAACGAAAAAGTAATACAAGCCCTGTAAGGGAGGCATTCGATCTTTCACATTAGTTTTCCTTAACTCTATGGCAGATTCTATCGTTTGAGGATATCAGCGTAGTCGCTGATTATTAAGTGGTCAACATTGTATAGGGATCTTTGAAATGGAAAACATGACACACACTTGTGAGCGTACTATACCTACTGCCCATCAGAGCGGGTTACAGTTAATTTATTCTAAACTGGCGGCTTGGAGAAGGAACTATAAGACACGTCGTCACTTGAGAGAGTTACCAAAGCACCTTTGGGACGATATTGGGTTAGGTGAAAGGGAGATTAGTTGTGAAGTGAGTAAGCCATTCTGGAGAGAGTAGTTTATGAGTTTGATTCAAGCTCAAAGTTAAGTTGCACTCCCCAATGGTGTTGAGGAGTGCAAGCAAAATTACAAGTCTTCTTCCCACACGACCAATTCATCTTTTGGCCAATTGTGGCCTATCTCATGATACTTTTGTTCGAGCACATGACGTTTAATTTTAAGCGTTGGCGTCAGTACGCCATTTTCTATACTCCAAGGTTCTTTAATCATTAACACACCTTTGATTTGCTCATGAGAGGCGAGTTCTTGATTCATCCTGGCAATAACTTTACGTGTGGTACGTGCGTATCGCTCTCGATCAAAGTTAGGGAAGTCATGTGGCACAACCAAAAGAATCGGAGCGGGTAGCCCTAAACCGATGAGACACATCATCTCTACGCGACTGTACTCGAAAAGCTTTTTCTCGATAGGAACCGGAGAGACAAATTTACCTTTGGCGGTTTTGAAGTTATCTTTTTTACGGCCTTGAATCGTTAGATAACCATCTGAGTCGATAGCGCCGATATCGCCTGTGTGTAGCCAGCCCTCTGAATCAAAAGACTCTTGGGTGGCAATGTCATTTTTGTAGTAGCCAGAAAATAGCCCTTTGCCACGCACCATGATTTCATCATCAGCTGCGATTTTTAACTCAATGCCTGGTCCTGCATTACCGACACTACCGATTTTGTCAGCTCTAAATGGGTAGTTGAGCGTGCTGTAGGCAAATGATTCCGTCATCCCCCAAGCCTCTGTGATATCAAGGCCCACTGAGTGGTACCATTCCAACAGCGCTGGCGAGACAGGTGCAGAGCCACAGCCTAATACTCGAGCCTGATCTAAACCTAGACCATCTGCTAGCTTTTTCTTGATCAAAGAATTGACGAATGGGATTTTCAACAGAATATTGAGCTTCTTCTGTGGAAGTTTGTCTTGAATACGTTGCTGGAATAGCGTCCATAATCGTGGGACGGAGATAAACAGAGTTGGTCGGTGCATCTTCACATCTTCGATAAAAGTGTCCAGTGACTCTGGAAATGCTGTTGGCACGCCACCCATAATCGATGAACCGAAGATATAAACACGCTCTGTAATATGAGCGAGCGGTAAATAAGAGAACAATCGGTCGTTTTCTTGGATACCAATATGATTGATCAGTTGCTGAACAGACCAACTGAATGCGCCGTAAGTTAGCATCGCGCCTTTCGGTAACCCTGATGTGCCTGAGGTATACACCAACGACATTAGCTTGTCATCGTAATGCTGCGGACGCTCTTTACTTGGCACTGCATCAGCAATGAGCGCTTGGTATTCGTGCTTACACTTTGGTGCCGTGTCATAAGGTAGAGCGATGCTAATGAGTTCAGGCATAGCATCAATGACTTGCTGAGTTGCTTTGGGATCATCGAGTTTTCCGCCAATGATCGCTTTACTTTCACTATGAGTCACACAGTATTCGATGGTGTCTGCACCGGCGGTAGGAAAGATTGGCACACTGACATAGTCACCAAGCATCATAGCAAGATCGCAAATAAACCATTCTGCACAGTTTTTAGATACTAATGCGACTTTGTCGCCAGGCTTTACACCAAGTGAGCGTAGTGCGCTGACAAGTTTTAAGGCTTGATCTGCAACATCAGAGAATGTGTACTCAACAAATTGTCGGTTAATAATTTGTTTTAGGTAGACCTCATTTGGACGCTCTTGAGCCCATTTGAGGATCATTTCATTTGGTGGTGGGAGAGCGCAACCAGCAGCGCTATTTAGATTCGGCTGATTCATTTTAAGTGACTCCATGTCTTCTCATTGTATTTATAATTGTTAACGCATTGTTAACTTTAGCATGTTAAATCGCGACACGGGAATGCATTTTGATGAAATATGTGGGGAAGATAGCGTTAGTTATGGTTGAAGTCGGAGCGACTCGATCTAAAAAAGCAATGTGATTGATGCTACGCAAAAGAGAACAGGCTTTCAGCTGTTATGTCATATCGACTTCATACTAAGAGCACAGGTAAGCAATTTATTTTATTAATAATATTGCGAAAACATAGAATCTATCCTAATTATTTATTAACTAGTGGCTTAGTGTTGAAGATAAGTATAAATGTCTCCTAATTTCTTCAAAGCGCCAAACTTAAAGGTATGTCGTGGTTTTGAAGTAGCTATACTAATCTTACTTTGGAAAGTTAGGAGCTTCACCTCAAGCTATTGCCTGAGATTACTTGGGTACGATCATCAGCAAAAGGAAAGATGTGATGTTACGGAAGACTTTACTGGGTACCTATCTTTGTAGTTTATTCATTGCGGGGAATGCATATGGTGCTGAAGGAGATGATATTCCTCAGCGCGCCCAAACGGTTGGTGATGTTATTGAGCGCCCAGGCGTTCTCACACCTAAAGGTAAATGGTCATTTGATTCGTCTTTAAGCTATACACAAAACTCTTCAAACAAAGTATCTGTTGTTGGGTATACAGTCTTACCAACTCTGATTGTTGGGCGAATTGAAGTGAGTGATTCGGATAGGACTACAGTAACCGTTGGATTAACTGCTCGGTACGGTTTAACAAACGCCACAGAGTTAGAAGTTAGAGTGCCGTATGTGTATCGTAATGACCAAGTTTCTACGCGCCCCATACAAGATGGTTCAAACAGTGAAGTAGTAAACACAACGGTGGATGGCGGAGGGCTTGGTGATGTAGAGTTCGCATTGAGGCACCAGTTTAACTTTGAGTCTGCGCCATACTGGGTAGGTGGCCTTAGAGTAAAGTCGGATACAGGACGATCGCCTTATGATGTTTCTATTGAAGATGGAAGCAACTCATTTAGTGATGTCCCTACAGGTTCGGGTTTTTGGAGTTTTGAGCCTAATTTATCTCTTATTCACCCTGTTGATCCTGCGGTCTTGTTCGCTAGTCTAAGTTATATTTATAACTTAGAGGATACTGTTACAGTTGGCGACACAAAAGCTGATGTTGAACTTGGAGACACTATTTCTCTTTCAGGAGGAATGGGGTTTGCGGTGAATCCTGATCTTTCATTCTCTTTAGGACTTAGCCATAAAACTATTTTAAAAAGCAAAGTAAATGGCAGATCGGCAGATGATGCTAAGTTGCTTCAATTAGATGCATTAACTTTTGGTATAAACTATGCCTTTAGTGAACGCTCATCTATCAATGTTAGTGCTCAAGCTGGTCTTACAGAAGATACTCCCGACTTTCAATTAACAGTACGAGTACCTTTTAATTTGTAAAATGGATATTAGGCCCTTGAGTCTTGGGCCTAATTTATCGTTAGCGCCTAGTGTTCGCATTATAAATTGATTGGATTATATTGGATAAAGTAGGTATATATTCTTAAAATGATGGTGGCCGATTGATATATCGAACTTTCTTTTGGTATGTAATCATAGATATCAGTCGTTTCTAATATCAAAGAAGCTTAACGTGACAATTTTTCAGATAAAAATGGAAATGCTCATTGAAGGTGGTTCAATAAGGCGTCTTCTAATTGTTGGTTTGCTTTGATTTCCCGTATTACCCCATTTACTTGAGCATCAATGTCTACGAGCGTGCTAAGTCCAATAATACTGTTATCTTTCGTGTTTTGAATAATATTGATAATACTTGAATTTATAAAGTCTGAACTTATTATATTAGGATTTTGAGACGAAGGCATTTTGGGTGAATCTATAGAATCATCTCCAATAATATTGCCTTCACCAAATTGTATGATGTTAACAATACCCTGGTTGAAAACATCTCCACTTTGATTTTCACTATTTGCGCTAATGTTTTTTAAATTACCATTTTCAATTACTAAGTTGGCAATATTTGTGTTCAAAATATCATCGCCATTTATAGTCGTAGTAATGCTTAATCCAATATTAATAATATACTCGTCCGTAATTTGGAAACCACCTCGATATTCTTCTAAAGATAAATTTGAAAGAGGAGTAAGTTCTTGCAGGCCAACATCTTTAGCATTCACATTAAAATGAGGTATTAGCATACAAAGCACTAACAAAAATTTATTGTAGTTCATAATGTAGGCCTTTCAGGTTGTTAAGTTCTTAAAGTTATTTAAAACAATGTTATATTAATTTTCACCGGAAACTGGGAGAGTAATGCTAAATACCCCTAAGGAATCTCTAGACACTCCTGTTTTTAATGGTGATCTTTGATATACGGTGAAATTATCATTGGTTATAAAGCTAGACCGTCCCATTTCCGCTTCGTTACGGACCAGTAACACAATTCCTTGGTAATATTTTTCAAACTCATCCAGTTTCATTATCATGGTTCCTCTAGAAGGGTCTCCTAGAATAACTGAGTGATTGTTTATACCTCTGATGACAACAAAATGCATATACCCGTCGAAATTAACGAGAGTAATCCCAGGGACGCCGACTTCTTTAATTTTCTCCAGTCCTACTTGAAAGCCGTCAGAACGTAACCCTATGGAATCCAAGTAAAACTTCATATCCAACAAAGAAAAACCTTTCTCTTTGATTTTTTCTTTATCACCTTTTTCAAACATGCTTTTGAAGATATCTTGTTCAGATGACTCTGTTGCATAATGAAAAGTGAGAAGAGAAGCCAGGGCGGCAGAGCCACAGCTGAAGTCATACTGTTGGCGAAAAACATCACCGAACACTATTTCTTTGTAGCTTTTAACAGGAACAGAGTAATGTGCTCGGTAAGGTAGCAGTTCTAATGAAATGGCTGATGCTGAATAAACGAGCATCAGCCAAATTAAGTTATTTAATACTTTCATATTGTTTACTTGAGTGTCAGGTTAACGACGGTAGAGTTCTGGATTAAAACGTTGTTTCCGCTGTTCTGAATTACGTTGGATATACCCGAACTGTCTGCGAACGCTCCACTTGATAGTATATTGTTACCACTCACGGTGTTTGACGCGACATTATCTGACGAAATACCATTGATATCTGATTCTGCATAAACCAAGTCGAGTTCAACATTTTGTCCACCTCTTGATTCATTCATGATATCCAAGCTAACTTCTCCGCCAGATAATGCAATGTCATCAGCGAGTGCAGTGCAGGCAACTATCATACTCAAAGTACAGATTGCCAAACGCATCGCTTTCTCCTACTAGTCGGTTACTCACCCCCAGTAAACACACTTGCATTAGTTGTAACAGATTGTTGTACAAGTGAATTTGAACCAGCATTTTGACCAACGGTAGTAATACCAGCTGCACCACCAAGACCACCAAGGGTGTTCATGTTTTCAACTCGAACTCGAGTATCATCCGCGTTAGTTGCATAAATAACTGATGCACCTGTAACACCACCCATTAGGCTTGAGCTCGCAACAACCATATCTGTATCCATATGGACTTGATTGAAGCTATCAACATTTGTTGAGCTCGAGTCACTTTGATAGTTACTATTGTCGTTAAAGCTGTTCGAGTTTGTTGTGCTTGAATCAGCGTAGCTACGGTTATCACTCTGGTTACGGTTGTCGCTTTGATTACGATTATCGCTGTTATCGTTAAAGCTACTGTTGATACTAGAGTCACTGTTGTCGTTGTTGCTACGTCTTACAGTAGTACTAGAGTCGCTGTTGTCGTTGTGGCTTCTATTTGTGTTAGTACTTGAGTCACTACTATCACTATTTAGGCTCACATCAAGATCAGCACTGGTACTGTTGTCGTTAGCGTTAGACGTACTATTGTCGTTGTGGCTTTGAGCTGTGTTAGTGCTCGAGTTTGAGTTGTCGCTGTTGTTATTAAAGCTGTCATCAACACCAAGAGTTGCACTGTTGTCAGTGTCGCTGTTGTCGTTGAAGCTATGACCAATACCTAGTGACGCACTATTATCGCTGTTGTCGTTGAAGCTATCACCAACACCGAGAGATGCGCTATTGTCACTGTTATCATTGAAGCTGCCAGATAAACCGATATCGGTATTAGCGCTGTCAGTCCATTGCATGTTGTCGTCTCCATCATCGATCTCATTCGCGATTAGAGAGCCACTAAATAAAATTGCTGACATTGCTAAAGCAAGCCCTGTTTTGTTTAGAGTCATAACGATTACTCCATTTCCTGTTATTCCTGATTAAAAATGACTGCACTTAACTTCTTGCTGCTTCCTTCAAATGTTGTGGGAAGCGATGAAATTATAAGAAAGGATCAGTGAAAGCTGTTCTCATTATTGAGAATGATTCAGGCTGGAAGGGAGTATTTAGGTACGTCTATTTAAAGTATTAAAGAAAAAAATAACATAATCATAATGTTATTTTTTGTATTTACTTTAAGTACTCATCAAGTATGAAATGAAGCCAATATAAAGAAGTAATTTGTTCTATTGCACTGAGCGGAGCAGTCATCCATTTTTTATAAATGGCATTTTATCCAATTATTATCTTTATTATTTAATATTATAAATCATATCCTTATGCTAACACAGGTTGAAAAGTATGGATAAAAACACAACATGTTCATACTTTTTAAGTCTTTTTCGGTGCTGAAAAGCAATGCGATATCATTCTGAAGTGCTATATTTTCTACTTAAAATGAAGATAAATTCTCTTTGCTGCCTCCAATTAATTTTCTAACGGGGGTTGGTGAAACAGGTAAGTTAATGTGGTGGGACTATGGAAAAGAAGCACTTGATACTGCTAGCTGAGAGTAATTTACAAAGTAACTTAATAAAAAAACAGCTGTCTTCCATTCATGATGTCGATGTAAAGATAATGCAACCAGATGAAGTGGTGTTCAGAAGTCACTCACTCAGTATCGATTTGATGTTTATTGATTACGATTTTATGCGTCAGCTTGAAGTACAAGGAAAGTTACCAGATTTTGATCTATTTGGGTGGTCCTTTATGCTTCACAACGTCCCTTGTGAAAAAGTACAAACGGACTTACTGCATTGGAAGTTGTTAAAAGGAATTTTGCTCCGAAGTGCATCAGTGACACATATATGTGATGGCGCGGAATACGTACTGAAAGGTGGGTTGTGGCTACCAAGAATGTACCTAGAGAAGTTAGTCCTCAATTATCGGCATGCAAATTTGTCCGAAGAACAGCAGCATGATGAGTTAACATGCAGAGAAAAACAGATTCTAGAGCTACTTGTGTACGGCATTTCAAATCAACAAATTGCTTCAAGACTTTTTTTATCTGAAAGTACAGTGAAAAGCCATATATACAAGTTGTACAAAAAACTCGATGTCCATTCTCGTCATGATGCAGTTAAGTTGGTAAGAATGAACAATGGCTTAACCGAGAGAAGTTAAGTCATAATTTGTGATGCTCTTTTTATCGGGGTCTGTTCCGTTTTCACTATCTAATCTAAGCAAGGGCACTCGTATTTGAGTGCCCGTGGTTTATCTAGATTCAATAGTTGGCGTATCAGCAGGCTACATCATGCCCGTGACAAGGCCTGCTGCCACAAAAAACACGATCATCCATAGTACCGAAAGGTTGAGCTTTTTGTGTAGATAGAAACCCGCAATCACTAACGCCATGTCGATGGGAGCAACAACTGCGCTGCTAAATACTGGCTGGTAAAGTGCCGCGAGTAGTAACCCTACTACCGAGGCATTTACACCGTTGATGGCGCCGGAGACCAGTGGTTTGCCTGCCAGTGCTTGCCAGTTCTTAAGAACGCCAAGTAGTAAAAGAAACCCAGGGAGGAATACGCCAAGCGTTGCGATCAGAGCGCCTAAAATTGGCGTATCCGAAAGCTCATAACCGATAAAAGTAGCAAAGGTGAACATTGGCCCCGGTACAGCTTGTGCAGCGGCGTAGCCTGTTAAAAATGCATCTTGGCTGAGCTGGTCGCCAACAATGTTTTGCAGAAGCGGCAGAACCACATGACCGCCACCAAACACTAAGCTACCAGCTTGGAAAAAATCACTAAACAGCCCAAGCAAAGGTAACGTATGAGCCACTAACGGTAAGCCGAGTAAAAGCATCGCAAATAGAGCTAATGGCGCGATAGACGGTTTAAACGACTCGGCTGATGGCGCGGAGTCTTTCTTCAGATATCGCATTCCGACAAAACCTGCTGCGATCAACACGAACATTTGCGTCATGATGCTTGGTGCCACCAGCAACGCAATCGCAGTCGCGACGCACAAACCCGCGGTCAGTTTACTTTGGCAGAAGTTTTTGTACATGCCCCAAGTCGCATCCGCCACGACGACGACTGCGAGCAGTTTTAGGCCGTGAACGATGTTTTGGAACACTGCGGTGTCGGTGATTTGGCTGCTCACCATCGCCAGCGCCAACATGATGATCACCGAAGGAAGCGTGAATCCGACAAATGCTGCGCATGCGCCACCTAAACCGCCGCGTTTATAACCTAAAGCAAAGCCAACTTGGCTTGAGCCCGGTCCCGGCAAAAATTGACTGAGTGCGACAATTTGCGCGTACTCGCTGTCATCAAGCCATTTCAGTTTCTCAACAAAGGTTTGGCGAAAATAACCAATATGAGCCGCCGGGCCGCCGAAGCTGAACCAACCCAGCCAGAAAAAAGTTTTGAATATGGTGAACATGTCGAGCCTGTTTATCTAAAAAGCATTGTTGCTAATTTATCGAATGCTCTAAAATGACTCAAATTGATGATTTTAATTTCATCTATGAATGAAATGGGATGAGGATGTTGGAGTGAAAGAGGACATTCAGTGGCGCAACATTGACTTGAACTTATTGGTGACGTTTTCCTACTTGTATCGCTATCGAAGCGTTAGCGTCGCGGCAGAGAAAAGTTACGTTAGCCAGTCGGCGATGAGTCATAGTTTGTCTCGTTTAAGGTTGTTGTTTGACGACCCGCTTTTTGAGCGAAAAGGGCACAATATGGAGCCCACCGAGCACGCTCACCACATCGCGCCAACGGTGCATCACTTGTTGGATTCTATCGCCAAAGACTTGCTCACTAAGTCTGCCTTCCAACCTGAAAATTACGCGGGTGTATGTCGCATCGGGTTAACGGATTATGCCGAGTTTATCTTTGCTCCTCGGCTTTATGACGAAATACGCCAGCGCGCCCCAGAGGCGCAGATCAGTTTTATTAACGTCAATCGTAGCAACTACGTGGCATTAACTGAGCACGAAAAGCTCGATGTCATTATTGGCAGCATGCCGGTGTTGGATGACAACTTTGAGAGCTTGTACTTGTACACCGAAAAACACGTGTGCATGTGTGATAAACAGGTGTTGAAAGGGGAAACACAGCTGTCTCTGGAAGCGTTCGCGAACATCGAGCAAGCTCTGGTAAGTCCCGATGGGAGCTTAAAGACACAAGTAGACCAAAAGCTCGCAGAACATGGCTTGAGCCGCAAAGTCACCGTGGCGTCGCGCAACTTTCTCACTATTCGGCATCTATTGAAAAAGCGCGATCTCATTGCCATCGTGCCAGAAAAAATGGCGTTGGCGGAGGGCTTTTCGGACGATCTCATTACTGTTAAGCCGCCGATCGCCGTTGCGGATTTTGATATTGCCATGCTGTGGCATTCCAGCCGAAACAATGAAGACAAAGGCATTTGGCTACGCGAGTTGGTTTCTTCGACCATCACCTCTAAATGATAAACATTTGGGGCACTCATGGTGCTTAGAGTGATTTGTTGTTGAACTTCTTACTACCCGCTGAGTTATCGGCGTTACGCCGAAACAGTACTGATTGTGCAAAATGAATATCTTGGGTTAGGGGGGGATGTTCCAGATTTAATTCATAAAAGAGATTAATGGAAAAGGTATCATTGAGTTGTACCACGTAGTTTAAGCTCTGTTTGAACGTATACATGAAGAGGGAGTAAGCGTCCATCTCGGTATTTTTCCACTAGTAAGTTCACTCCCTGAGTTCCCATCAACTCAGAGTGAATACGAATTGTAGACAACGGCGGAAAGGTAAAGCGAGCAGTAGGAATATCATTCATACTAATCAGCGTAATATCCTCTGGTATCTTTAAGCCAAATTCATGGATTGCACGTACTATGCCAATCGCGATGGAGTCTGAATCAATGAATACTGCTTTCGGGAAGTCACCTTTGGCTAGCATCTCTTTCGCTAAGTTATAACCGGACAAACTAGAGCAGGCACAATAGTGTATATCATGTTCTGCGACCACGCCTTTTAGATAGCCATAGTCCAAAAACACATTTTCACGAGTGTCAGCTGCGTCGTGCTTGTCTTGACCGCCAATATAACCGATGCGGCGGTGGCCTCGTTGTACAAAGAAATCAACTACTTGCCTACTGACTCGAATAAGGTCGACATCAACGCAATCATAAGGGCAGGTTGGATCTGAAAAGTTTATGTAGCAAATGCTATCGGCTAGACGTTTAGGTAATTTATCTACTACCTTTTGGTCGACATTTCCGACTAAAAGGACACCTGTTATCTTTTTCGTTTCAACATCAATTTCACTGTTATAGCAATTGGTTAGCGTAATACCTAATTTGTCGCATTGCGTTTCAATCCCATGACGAATTGATAAGTAGTAAGGGTCATTCACCTCTGTTTCTTGTTTGTAGTTATATAAGGCTAAAAAGTGATGTTTTTGCTTAGCTTCTTTGATGCCTTTCTTCGAGCTACTGGTGCGGTACTCCAGTTTTTCTGCAATTTCCAAAATGCGGTATTTGGTTTCTTCTTTAACGCTCAACGTTGGGTCGTTGTTCAAAACCCGCGATACGGTTGCAAGTGAGACGCCTGCTTCAATGGCGATATCTTTTAGCTTTGCCATGTAAATTTCCCGTTGGCACTGCCCAAGTGTGAGCTCAATAATCTGACTATTTTAAACAGCTACTTAGATATGCACAAACCTTTAGTAAGACAGTCCTAAACACTTTAAATCATCATATCAAGCCAAATTGTTTTCATGAAATAGACTCTATTGAGTAATAAATAAAGCCGTAAACGTAAGGATTATATTGCTGTAAAAATACTGAAAAACGCGACTGGTTTGGAAACTTGCTACTTGTGGTAACTCTAGTACTTAATAGGACTCGAGCTGTTTAGAGTTTAATCAAGCAAACGTTTTATTGTTCATGTTTATGTTTTGTGTCTCATTTTATAAACAAATCAATAGGAAAGTATTCAACTCTATTTATAATCTCCGCGCTTTTAAAAGCTGTCTAACAGTATGAAAAATTAGGAAATTATAATGAAAAAAGTATTGCCATTATTGGCTTTAGGTGCAGTGGTTGCTTCAGCATCAGTTCAAGCAAAAGGTAACTGGTATGTTGGTGCTGATTTGGTAAATTCAGATCTTAAAGTTAAAAGCTTGTCAAAAGATCTTTCTGCGACAGGTCTTAGCCTTGCTGTAGGTAAAGAGCTTCAATATTCAGAAAACTTCAAACTAGCTTTTGAAGGTGAGTACATATACTTTGGCGACTTTGAAGAAACATTTTCTTACATGGGGTGGCCGGTTAAATTTAGTGTTGATGCTTCTGCGTTCAATTTCAATGCGAAGCCTAAATACCAATTTGCAGGTACAGGCTTCTATGTTGGTGCGATTGCTGGCCTTGGTGTAATGAGTGTTTCTTATGAAGTGAAATCATCTAGCACTGTTACCGATGATGGTCGTGATGTAGGCTTTAACTACGGTGTTGAGGCTGGTTATGAGTTCGCTTCAGGTTTGGTTGTATCTGGTGGCTACCGTGCTTCTTCGGTAAGTATTGATGCCGAAAACGGTGGCAGCGAAGATTTTGATTTTGACAGCCTGTACGTTGGTGTTGATTACAAGTTTTAAGCTCGCGTAAGCAAAACATAGATACTAAAAAGGAGCCGTTAGGCTCCTTTTTTTATTAGATTATCAATCAACTCATAATGGTGATCTTGTACGCCTGCAAGGTTGCCATATTTGGGTTGGTGGCGGTCATTTTCTTTCGCGTGTTGCCAGCCAATGGTGTGACGCACAAAATGCTCTGCAAACGCGTGGGAAACTTCCAAGCAACCTGCCAGTACGGTATCAACATAACTTTGCATGATTGGGCTCTTTTCGCATGGTGGTAGTGGCTCGTCTTTTACGTAAACCCAAATGTCATGTTCTTGGTTAAAACTCGCATCTGTTTCGATTTGATCTGGCTGAAGTTGAATACGATGATAACCTCGCTCACGGCGGTCGAATTCTGCGAGCGCTTCTTCATTTACTTCGAGTAAAACGCCATTAACCTGTCCATCGCCTTGGTTCACCACTAATGGAGAGAGGCTGTAGCTGTCGTCAATCTTCCCCCAGTAGCGAACCAACCCATGTGCTATGACGGGAATGGCTTCTCCCGTTTGTCCGGTTAACTTACGCGACGCAGAATTAATCAAACTGCCATAGCCAAATATGTACATTGTCGTTGCATCCCTTAACTGATAGTTGTGCCTCTCATGTTTATACCTAACCCGCCTCTGAAGCACAACTTTACCTCTTAAGTATAATCTTAATTATAAACATGTATTTTTTATACATGTTTATGGTAGCATCAATATGTAGTTGAGTTAACCAGCATCGAGAGACGCTTGAGGGCAAGATAATGCTGAATATCACCGATAAAAAAGTAGAAGAAAAAATCCCCGCATGGCTGCGATTAGGCTTTCGGCCGTTTTTTCTGTTTGGGTCGATTTACGCCATTGTTGCGATTGCGTTGTGGGTGTGGATGTTCCAAGGCGGACAGCCAAACGCATTAGCCGTGCCTGCATTGTGGTGGCACGTACATGAAATGTTGTTCGGTTTTTCGATGGCCATTGTAGTTGGCTTTGTACTGACCGCGGTACAAAACTGGACTGGCATTAATGGTACCAAGCATTACATGCTTCTGGCTTTATTTGGCTTGTGGTTAGTGCCCCGCATATTGCTTTGGACACCAGCACCGTTATGGTTAACCAGCAGTATCGAAGCGGTATTTTTACTGTTTGTCGCCTATGAGGTGGGCATTCGTGTGTATCGAGCCAAAGGTTGGCGTAATTTGTTTTTCGTTCCACTGTTTCTTTTAGCCATCTTTGCGAACTTTGCAAGCTACGCAACGATAAAAGGTATGCCGCCCTTTAGCTCTTCAGCGGTGTGGCAAGCAATGCTGTGGTGGTTTACCTTGCTGTTGTCAGTGATGGGCGGACGTGTAATTCCATTTTTTACTGCGCGTCGATTTAATTTCGAAAAAGCGCAACCATTGGCTTGGTTAGAGTGGTTCGCGAACTTGCCATTGGTAATGCTATTTGTGCTGAGCTTTTTCCCTGTGACGTTTGCAGAACTAGGTAGTCGTTTGATGCTATTTGCAGGTGTTGCTCAGTTGGTGCGTTTTGTTCGCTGGAAACCTTGGTTAACCCTGAACGAGCCTTTAGTATGGTCGCTGCATGCTGCGTATTTGTGTTTACCACTAAGCTTAATTTTGCGAGGCGTCTGGGGAGATGCATTTGCCAGCCATAACCTCATTCACCTGTTTGCGATAGGTGCGTTAGGCGGTTTGATTTTAGCGATGATTACACGGGTGACGATGGGACATACTGGTCGCATGATCTACAAAGGGCCAAACATGAGCCTTGCGTTTGCAGCGATTACCGCGGCAGCTTTGGTTCGCAGTTTCGCCGTGATCTTTGATCCAGCGAACATGATACTGTGGATTGATATCAGCGGTGGATTATGGATTGTTGCGTTTGGGCTATTTGTGTGGCGCTTTGGTGTGATGCTTGTGACCCCTCGTGTGGATGGTCACCCCGGATAAGATTCTAATGTGAGTAGAGAAAAGAGGAGCCGCGTGCTCCTCTTTTGGTTTTTGTTCTTTATAGGTTTAGTGTTTATTCGTCTTCGTCGTCCGCTTTATTCGTGAGCCCCAAGCGTTTAAATAGCCACCACTCTAGACCAAAAATGACAATTAAGGCGATGCAGAACCAGGTGAATGCCATGGTGGAATCCACGCCTGGCATTCCACCAACATTGATACCGAGTAAACCTGTTAAGAAGCTGGTTGGTAGAAAAATCGTTGCTACCAAAGTAAACAGGTAACTGTTTTTATTGGTTTTCTCATCACGATGATGTTTGATCTCTTCTTGGAAAAGCGCCACTTCTCCAAGATAAAACTCAAGTGTTTCATTTATGCGCGTAATATTATTGTGTGCGAAGCGATATTGATGAGGTCTCAAAGCAATCAATTCTGATTCTGACTCCACAAGATCACGGATAGCGTACTGCTGAGGGCGAATAAAACGCTTGATAGAAATCAGTGCTTTTTGAGTCGCCATATGTTTGTACGTCGACTCATCATTCACGTCGAACTGGTTTAGTGTTTCTTCAATCGTATCAAGGTAAATGTCTATTTTACTGTTTAATCCTTCAATGATCTGATGAAGTAAACTGGCAAGACTTTTTGGGCCTTTGTGTTCCGCTAATGCTTGGCGAATCTCCATGATCGCGCGTGATGGAATTTTACGAGTTGAAATGAGTGCGCCTTGAAAGTAGAGAATTCGAATACTAAGCATATCTTCTGGTGATGCATTGCCGTTCATATTGACGCCTCGTAAAATCAACATGAAGTTCTCGTCATCCAAAGGATGGAAAGATGGTCGGCTTTCGTCGGCTAATAGATGATCAACCGTAGCTCGAGGTACTTGGTTTTGCTCCAGCCAACCACGAATATCAGGATGCAGCCGTTCGCAATGGTACCAATGCTTAGCTTGAATTTGCTCTGCCGTGGTGGATTGTTGAGTTGCTTCTGGGGTTGAGAAGTCCCAATGTTCAATCATAAAACCCATTTTCTTTTCCTTGTTTGAGCCGATACCAAAATAACCTCAAGATACTTCTTTCGCGAGAATTGCATTGCCATACAGAGGCAATGCTCTGAGTACGGTACTCTGAAGTCATTGATGCATTATTTTTCAAATGAGTATGATTGTATTTAATGCCAAATGTCTATGAATAGTTGTTCTTATTTGCAATCGAGTGGAGCGCACCAAGGTGTTGTGCTTAAACAACAAAACAAAAAGCCTGCAACTAAGCAGGCTTTATTGTGGGGGGAGGGAGGGGAGCTGTTAGCCAACTTGAGAAAGATTAACCACTTTCTGTTGTAGCTTTTTCTTTAAATAGTCCGTTAAGGCCTGTTTTTCTTCCTCGTTCATGTAAAGACCAAGCTTAGTACGGCGCCATAAAATGTCTTCATCGGTCATTGCCATTTCATGGTTCATTAAGTAATCGATCTCACGTTGGTAAACACCACCGGCTTGTGTCGAGAACGTTTGTCCTAAGTCAGCTTCACTTGTTGTACCTTCCATTAAGTTCCACGTTTGGGTACCAAACTGAGTGACATAACGAAGAATCAATGCTTCTGGCGCCCAAGTGTATTTAGCATGAATTTGTTTCGCTAATTGTTCACGACTACAGCTGAAGTTACCACCAGGAAGGGTTTGGTTGGCCGTCCAGTCTTTACCCATTTCAGGTAGGAACGGAGCAAGTTTCTTCATTGCTGCTTCACCTAACTTACGGTAGGTCGTTAACTTACCACCAAAAACAGAAAGCAGAGGTGCATGGTCGTATTCCGCATCGAGCTCTAGCGTGTAGTCTCGTGTGATTGCTTGCGGAGAGTCAGATTCATCGTCACATAAAGGACGAACACCGCTGTATGTCCAAACTACATCTTCGCGAGTCAACTGGTGGACAAAGTGTTGGTTTACGATATCAATGAGGTAATCGACTTCGTCATCTGAGATCGACACTTCACGTGGGTCACCTTTGTATTCCACATCTGTTGTACCAATGATTGAGAACTTATCTAAGTAAGGAATCATAAATACGATGCGATTGTCTTTGTTTTGAAGAATGTAGGCTTGCGGTTCGTTGTGGATACGAGGAACAACGATGTGCGAGCCTTTGATTAAGCGAATGTTACGAGGAGAGGCTTGCTCTAATCCATCATCAAAGAACTGTTTTACCCAAGGCCCCGCAGCATTGACTAACGCTTTCGCTTTACGTTCGAAACGTTGGTCTGTCATCACATCGTGAATAGTAACATGCCAGATACCACCTTCACGGTGTGCTTTTTCCACGCGGCAGTAGTTACGCACTTCAGCATGGTTTTCGCGAGCCGCAAGAACGTTCAGTAATACTAAACGTGCATCATCAACCCAACAGTCAGAGTATTCGAAACCCGTTTTCATCTCTGGTTTTAGCAAGCCAGATTTCGCAAGGTTGACGGTTTTACTGCCTTGCAGCGTCGTACGTTTACCCAAGTTATCGTAAAGGAAAAGGCCACAACGAATCATCCAAGCTGGGCGTAGGAATGGGCGATGCGGTAAACGGAAACGCATTGGTAATGCGACGTGTGGTGCTTTACGAAGAATAACCTCACGCTCTGCGAGCGCTTCCGAAACTAAACGAAACTCGTAGTGTTCAAGGTAGCGTAAACCGCCGTGTATCAGTTTAGAACTTGCTGAAGAAGTCGCAGATGCGAAGTCATGTGCTTCATATAAGCCAACACTCAAACCTCGGCCAGCTGCGTCTGCTGCAATACCAGCTCCGTTAATGCCGCCACCGATTACGATCAAGTCTAAGGTAGTGGATGAGCTAGTAGTGGAAGCATTATTTTGTATACTCATAAATTTGACCTCTTGGTGAGCGAACGAGCATTTTAGAACATAATGTAATCCTAGCTCAGGTTTCGTTTGTGATCATCTATTATTTTCGTTTGTGAGCGTTTTGTGTGATTTAGACACAAAAAAACCTCTGTCTAATTAAGACAGAGGTCATTTGAGGGGGAGTTATACGATTGACGTTACTCGTTTTCGGAGTTTGATTCGTTAGCTTCAACCACTTCAAGTGGGATAGAAGCTTCCTTCAAAATTGACAAGATTTCTTCTGGTGGCTGCTTATTGGTAAAGATCATGTTGAGCTGTGCAATATTGCCTAGTTTCACCATAGCATTGCGCCCGAACTTGGTGTGGTCTACGGCAAGAAATACACTACGGCTATTGTCAATGATCGCTTGTTTGACCCGGACTTCGTGGTAATCAAAGTCTAATAGCGAGCCATCGAAGTCGATACCGCTAATGCCGAGAATACCAAAGTCGAGACGGAACTGTTTAACGAAATCGAGGGTAGCCTCGCCAACAATACCGCCGTCTCTGCTGCGGACTTCTCCACCCGCTAAGATGACTTTGATTTCAGGGTTAGGGAAAAGAATGGTCGCAACATTGATGTTGTTGGTGACAACACGCAACTGTTTATGGTTTTTATTGAGCGCTCGCGCAACTGCTTCTGGTGTGGTGCCGATATCGATGAATAGTGTGGCACCATCTGGAATGTGTTTGACTACCTCGTCTGCAATGACATCTTTTTCATTGAAGTTGAGCGCTTTACGCGTGTTGTAAGATGTGTTTTCAGAACTGAGAGGAATAGTGGCTCCACCGTGATAACGACGAATTTTGTTGTCATCGGCGAGTTCATTGAGATCGCGTCGGATGGTTTGTGGGCTGACATTGAATCTTTCTACTAACTCATCCGTGCTGACATAGCCTTGTTTTTTCACCAGCTCAACAATCTGCTGGTGTCGAGGTATTTGCTTCACTTACCACTCCCTTGTGCATTGGTAACGGCCAATGCTTCAAATTCGAACCTCTATTGTGCTCGAATTTGCTCGTTGTGAGAAGTAAGCGAGTTCAGGAATCGGGGATAAAGCGCAAAAAGAGCGCACAAATGGCGCTCTTTTTTTCTTATGGAGATGAGATTAATCTTCTTCGTCGTGAAGTTCAGACCAGGTTTGTGCACATTTCACTGCACGTTTCCAGCCCTTGTAACGACGATTGCGTTTTTCTTCATCATCGTGTGGCTCAAAGGTGCGATCAAGTACCGCTTTATTCTGCAACTCATCAATGCTATCCCAGTAACCAACTGCAAGGCCGGCAAGGTAGGCTGCACCAAGAGCGGTAACCTCAGTTACTTGAGGGCGGTGTACTTCTGTGTTCAATACATCGGATTGGAATTGCATTAGGAAGTTGTTCGCTACTGCACCACCATCGACGCGAAGGTTCGCAAGCTTAATGCCTGAGTCAGCTTGCATCGCATCCAGTACGTCACGAGTTTGATAAGCGATGCCTTCCAATGTTGCACGGATGATATGGTTTGAATTCACACCGCGAGTAAGGCCGACAATCGTGCCACGTGCGTAGGCATCCCAGTATGGAGCGCCTAAACCAGTAAATGCAGGCACGACATAAACGCCGTTTGATGTATCCACTTTTGTCGCGAAGTATTCAGAGTCTTCTGCACCGTTTAGGATTTTCAATTCATCGCGTAGCCATTGGATAGAAGCTCCACCCATGAATACGGCGCCTTCAAGTGCATAAGCTGGTTCGCCTGCAGGACCACAAGCCAAAGTAGTTAGAAGGCCATGTGTCGAAGTGACTTTTTCTTGGCCAGTATTCATTAGCAAGAAACAACCCGTACCGTAAGTGTTTTTCGCTTGACCCGCTTCAACACACATTTGGCCGTAAAGCGCCGCTTGTTGGTCACCTGCGATTCCAGAAATAGGAATACGAGTACCGCCTTTACCACCGATGTTGGTTTTACCGTAAATTTCCGATGAGCGCTTCACTTCTGGCATCATAGATGCTGGGATGCCAAGCTCATCTAACATTTTTTGATCCCAACATAGATCGTTGATGTTAAACAGCATGGTACGCGATGCGTTAGTGTAGTCGGTTACGTGAACGCGACCTTGAGTCATCTTCCAAACTAACCAAGTATCGACAGTACCAAACAACAGCTTACCTGCTTCTGCGTCTTCTCGTGCGCCTTCAACATTGTCCAGAATCCATTTAACTTTGGTACCGGAGAAGTAAGGGTCAAGCACCAAACCAGTGTTGTCACGTACATAGTTTTCGAGACCGCGTGCTTTTAAATCTTCACAGATATCAGCAGTACGGCGACATTGCCATACAATCGCATTGTAAACGGGTTTACCTGTTTCTTTGTTCCAGACGATAGTCGTTTCACGCTGGTTAGTAATACCGATAGCCGCTAATTGGTCGCTACGGATGCCAGACTTAGCTAGAGCTTCTACTAAGGTAGAGCTTTGTGTTGCCCAGATCTCCATTGGATCATGTTCAACCCAACCAGCTTCTGGATAAATCTGAGTAAATTCGCGTTGCGCGACGCTTACGATGTTCGCATCATGATCAAGAATCACTGCGCGAGAGCTTGTTGTACCTTGGTCTAGGGCAACAATGTATTTTTGCTCAGTCATGGTAAGAATCCTTTTGTTTCGTTATTTATATTTTAGTAAATGTTCGAGTTACGTCAGTTTTAAGCTCTAGCTTCTTCTGTTTCTTCTTCCGTCTCACATTGGTTTGGAATCGTGCAACCGTGACCTTGTTGTGGAAGGTAAGCGGCAATCGCTTTTGGATACAACCAACCACCAAAACACGCACCTGCAATCGGAGCAAGTAAAGGCACGATAAAGTAAGGAATGTCTTTAGCACCTGTCAGAGCGTAATCCCAACCAGCGAAGTAAGCGAACAGCTTTGGTCCAAAGTCACGAGCAGGGTTCATCGCAAAGCCTGTTAGTGGGCCAAGTGAACCACCGATGACGGCAATCAAAATACCGATCAATAGAGGGTTCATTGCGCCACGTGCCGCGCCGTTATTTTCATCGCCCAGAGCCAGAATCGCAAACATCAGCACAGCAGTGATAACGAATTCCACAGCAAAAGCACCAAAGAAAGAGAGGGAGGCATGCGGATAGGTTGAGAAGATACCAGCAGTTGCTAGTGCATCTTGGCTGCTGCGAACGAAGTTATGAGCGATTTCGTAGTCGGTGAAAAGGTTGCTGTATAAGCTGTAAACCAACGCAGCAGAACAGAATGCCCCAAGCATTTGAGCGATAATGTATGGCACCACTTTCGCCTTATCAAAACCATGGAACATAGCAAGTGCGATGGTAACGGCAGGGTTGATGTGTGCACCAGAGACGCCAGCCGTACAGTAAATAGCGATGGCGACACCGAAGCCCCATACAATACTGATTTCCCATTGTCCAAATGATGCGCCTGTTAGAACTAAGGCTGCAACACAGCCTACGCCGAAGAAAATAAGTAGTCCTGTACCGATAAACTCGGCCAAACATTCTCCGAGCAGAGAGGGGTGTTTGTTCGTTGTCATGTTAAAAGTCCTTTGATCATTTTTGCCTGTCTAGCACGATACTATTGTGCATATATAAACGTTTACGAAAATAAACGAGCGTTAAAAGTGAGCGTTTGAGCATGAATTTGTTAATCAAAGTCTTCGTTTTTGTTAAATGGCGCATCTTTTAACCGGAAAAGAACACAACGAAAATAATTTATTTGTCACGAGGCCAGTGTTGAGAGCGCTCAAATTACCGATGTGAAAAAGAATGCACAACTGGTAAGAGGAGTTTTGTGAAGCTGCTACGTGCTTGGAGACTTATTGCACAGAACTTGTGTAGCAATTAACCCTAAAGGAGTAGCGGAATGTCAAATGTATCAAGGGATAGCAGTGATATAAAAAATACGCTGTCATGTTTGGACTTTTAGAAAAAATCGTCATCCCATTGGTACCAATAGGATGAGTTGAGAAGAGAATAAACGCTGTTAATGTCTTGTGTTTGTGAATCATTGCTTCGGCTTGTATTCAAATAAAAATTGTTTTTTTTATTTCGTTTGATGCTAAACGTGATCGTTTTTCAGCTTTTTAGTTATTAGTTGGTTCGGAGCGAGTAGGGCAGGCGTAAATCGCCCTTTTTACGGTTAGTTTATGTTCTAATTCGAGCCTTTGTTTCAAAGGTTTCGAATTGGAATGCTCAAGTGAGAGGTTTGAATATCAGTTTCATATTAACGAATCTTGAGTAAAGTTGAACGATGATCTAATTAATGCTCATATAATTTACTGTATTTACTTATATTTAATCCATGTGCAACATTTGTCACAGAAATAAAATCCTAACTCCATACAATTCATGAACTTTCGAACGAAGATTTATTTTGTTTCGTTCGCTCCTTTTGTGTTTTTACCATCGCATACAAAATAATGAGGTTCCTATGTTTGGAATATTCAAACCTAAGGCGCACATTGATCGTCTGTCCCCTGGCAGCATCGATAGCACCTACTCTCGCCTCCGTTGGCAACTCTTTATCGGTATCTTTGTTGGCTACGCCGGTTACTATCTAGTTCGTAAAAACTTCAGTTTGGCGATGCCTTATCTTATCGAGCAAGGCTTTAGCCGCGGAGACTTAGGTGTCGCCTTGGCAGCTGTTTCCATTGCATATGGTCTCTCTAAGTTTCTAATGGGCAGCGTTTCAGACCGCTCCAACCCTCGCTATTTCCTTAGTGGCGGCCTATTGATGTCTGCATTAGTGATGTTTTGCTTTGGCTTTATGCCATGGGCGACTGGTAGCGTCACTGCGATGTTCATTTTGCTTTTCTTAAACGGTTGGTTCCAAGGGATGGGGTGGCCTGCTTGTGGCCGAACCATGGTGCACTGGTGGTCACGTAAAGAGCGTGGTGAGATCGTTTCGGTTTGGAACGTGGCGCACAACGTGGGTGGCGGTTTGATTGGTCCACTATTTATTCTTGGCCTGTGGGCATTTAATGATGATTGGCGCACTGCATTTTATGTTCCTGCATTTTTCGCCACGTTAGTTGCTGTGTTTGTTTGGATGACGGTTCGCGATACCCCTCAGTCTTGTGGTCTGCCTCCTATTGAAGAATACAAAGACGATTACCCAGATGACTATGACAAGTCCCATGAACAAGAAATGACAGCGAAGGAAATCTTCTTCAAATACGTCTTCAACAACAAACTTCTTTGGTCGATTGCAATTGCAAACGCATTTGTTTACCTAATTCGTTACGGCGTACTGGACTGGGCACCTGTTTACCTAAAAGAAGCGAAGGATTTCTCGGTAGATAAATCGTCATGGGCTTATTTCTTATACGAATGGGCTGGCATTCCAGGAACACTATTGTGTGGTTGGATCTCTGACAAATTGTTCAAAGGTCGTCGTGCACCTGCTGGTATCTTATTTATGGTGTTAGTGACAGTTGCAGTGATGGTTTATTGGTTTAACCCTGCGGGCAACCCAACAGTAGATATGATGGCGCTTATTGCAATTGGCTTCCTAATCTATGGTCCGGTTATGCTGATCGGTTTGTACGCACTTGAACTCGCTCCGAAGAAAGCCGCAGGTACTGCCGCTGGTCTTACTGGTTTGTTTGGATACCTGGGTGGGGCAGTTGCCGCAAACGCGATTTTGGGCTACACCGTAGACCACTTTGGCTGGGATGGTGGCTTTATCATCTTAGTGGGTTCTTGTATTACTTCTATCGTGTGTTTGATGTACGCCTTCTTAGGTGAGCGTGCGCACCACGAGCAAAAAGAGCGCGAGAAGGAAGCGCTAGCGTAATATTTATTTAAAGAGGCAGTGGAATACTGCCTCTTCGCTTTATCAAGGAAATAACAATGAAAACAAAGTCAGTATGTCTTACTTTTTTAGCACTTAGCCTTTCTGCTGGTGCGATTGCGAAGCCGCTTGTCATTGCGCACCGTGGTGCATCGGGCTACTTGCCTGAGCACACGCTAGAAGCCAAAGCACTTGCTTACGCAATGAAACCTGACTACATAGAGCAAGATGTGGTAATGACGAAAGACGACCAGTTGGTCGTGTTGCATGACCATTATCTCGATCGCGTAACGGATGTTGCGGAGCGTTTTCCTGATCGTGCACGTAAAGATGGTCGTTATTACGCGATTGATTTCACTCTGGCGGAAATCAAATCCTTGCGAGTTACCGAAGGCTTTAATATCGATGACAAAGGCAACAAAGTAGCGGGCTATCCAACCCGATTCCCTATGTGGAAATCTGATTTCACAGTGCCGACGTTTGCTGAAGAGATTGAGCTGATCCAAGGCTTAAACAAAACGCTGGGTTATGACATCGGTATTTACCCAGAAATTAAAGCGCCTTGGTTCCATCGTCATGAAGGTAAGGAGATTTCTAAAGCAGTACTTAAAGTCTTGAAGCAGTACGGTTACGGCTCTCAAGACGACAAAGTCTACCTTCAGTGTTTTGATGCGAATGAACTTCAACGCATCAACAGTGAACTCATGCCTGCAATGGATATGGACTTAAAGCTCGTTCAGCTTATGGCTTACACGGACTGGAACGAAACTATGGTGTACAAAGGCGACAAGGCAACACCATACAGTTATGACTGGATGTTCGAAGCCGACGGAATGAAGAAAGTAGCGAGTTACGCGGAAGGAATTGGACCTTGGAAGCCGATGCTGGTGGATGATAAGTCAACCAAAGACAATATCATCATCAAGCCGTTGATGAAGGCTGCAAAAGACGCTGGCTTGCAAGTGCATCCATACACGTTTCGCGCCGATCCAGGACGCATTCCAGCGTACACTGACAGCTTTGAAGGCATGATGGATGTGTACTACAACCAAGTAAAAGTGGATGGTTTGTTTACTGATTTCCCAGATAAAGCGGTCAGCTTTTTAAATCAGTAATCACGCATTTTGCTGTAAGCTAAAAAATCCCCCAACAGTTTCCTGCTGGGGGATTTTTCGTAGGGCTAATTCACGAATGAATTAGTTGTTTTTATGCAGTTCGCTGTTCAGTTCAACCGCGCTCTTGTTAGCAAGACACTCGATTTGACCTGTTACAGAGTTACGACGGAACAGTAGGTCAGAAACACCTGCAAGATCGCGTGCTTTCACTACTTCTACTTCTTGGCCAGCAGAATCTAGCATGCGTACTTTAGAACCAGCAGTTACGTACAGACCTGATTCGATAGTACAACGGTCACCCATTGGGAAGCCAAGACCTGCGTTCGCGCCTAGTAGAGAGTTTTCACCGATAGAAACTACAACTTTACCGCCGCCAGATAGTGTGCCCATGATAGATGCGCCGCCGCCGATGTCAGAGCCGTTACCAACCACTACGCCAGCAGAGATACGACCTTCAACCATGCTCACGCCTGTTGTACCCGCGTTGAAGTTGATGAAGCCTTCGTGCATTACTGTTGTGCCTTCGCCAACGTGTGCGCCAAGACGTACGCGAGAAGTGTCAGCGATACGAACACCAGTTGGTACCACGTAGTCCACCATTTTAGGGAACTTGTCTACGCAATCTACGCTTAGTGCACGACCCGCTAGGCGAGCTTCGATTTGACGCTCTGCTAGTTCAGGTAGGTCGATTGGACCTTCGTTAGTCCATGCGATGTTGTGCAGTAGACCGAAGATGCCGTCTAGTACCGTACCGTGTGGTTGAACTAGGCGGTTAGAGATAAGTTGAAGTTTTAAGAAACCTTCAGCAACGCTTTGTGGCTGCTCGTCAGTTGCAAGAATAACCAGTACAAGTGGTTGTGCTGATTCTGCTGCTTTTGCTGCGATAGATGCGTTTGCTGCATCGCCGTTTGCTTCAAATGCTGCAGCCAGTTCTGCGCTTTGTGCTGCAGAGATCTCGATAGCTTGGTTGCCTTGCTCGTAACCTGCTACTGCTGCTAGTGCGTTAACAAGCGCTTCGCTTGGGTTAAGAACTGGGTTTGGGAAAAACGCTTCGATGATTTTGCCGTCGCGGTTTTTAGTTGCCGTACCAAAGGCTAGAGAGAAGAAAGCCATAGTTGATCTCCATGTGTTGAGTCTTGTGTCTCGTCTGTTCACTGACAAGAAATAATTAAGTTGTCAGTCATCATAAAGAGAGTGTTGAGGAGTTTAAAGAGGGGAAATGGAGAAAGTCTGTAGATGGATACCTTTTGTCTTTTTATAGATATGTTTGTCTGATGAGAAATGTGTCGCAAAAGCCTTATCAGACCGATTTTGGGCAGAGACACAGTGAAGTTGGAGAAGGGGGCATCGCAAAAAATAAGGGGAGGACCGAAGTCACTCCCCCTACACTGGGTTTGTTGGATTTACTGGCTTTGGATAGTAAAGCGATAAATCAACTTAGAGGCTTAGCTCACCGACCTCTACTGCAAGTGCAACCGTTGCCCCTACCATTGGATTGTTGCCCATACCGATGAAGCCCATCATCGCTACGTGTGCTGGTACTGAAGAGCTACCCGCGAATTGCGCATCGGCGTGCATGCGACCCATGGTATCGGTGATACCGTAGGATGCAGGACCTGCCGCCACGTTATCTGGGTGTAGAGTACGACCAGTACCACCACCTGATGCCACAGAGAAGTAAGGCATGCCTTCACGGTTACGCTCTGCTTTGTAGATACCGGCAACTGGGTGTTGGAAACGAGTCGGGTTTGTTGAGTTACCTGTGATGCTCACATCCACTTGTTCTTTATGCATGATAGCCACGCCTTCACGTACATCGTCTGCCCCGTAGCAAAGGATCTCACCACGTGGACCTTGGGAGAAACGGCGACGTTCTACTTCCACTAACTCACCAGTTTGGTAGTTGTACTGAGTGCGTACGTAAGTGAAACCATTGATGCGTGAGATTAGGTAAGCGGCGTCTTTACCCAAGCCATTTAGGATAACTTTCAACGGATTTTTTCGTGACTTGTTCACGTTCAATGCGATTTTGATAGCGCCTTCTGCCGCTGCGAATGACTCATGGCCCGCAAGGAAAGCGAAACAGCCACTTTCTTCATTCAATAGACGAGCCGCCAATGCACCGTGACCGATACCCACTCGGCGTTGTTCTGCGACGCTGCCTGGTTTTGTGCAGGCTTGAAGGCCTTCACCGATGATGTTTGCAGCTTCTTCAGCTGTTTTTGCTACGCGGAAAATCGCCAAAGCAGTGCCTAGCGTGTAGGCATCGGCAGCGCTTTCAAACGCGATAGGTTGAGTGTCCATCACTAGTGCTTTAGGGTCGATACCACGATCCATACAGTATTGGTAAGCCTCTTCCAGAGAAGAAAGTTGCATTTCGTCTAATGTGCGACGTACAGATTCAGTAATTGGAGTGTTCATAATCTCTTTCCTCTTGGTGGCAATTATTGTTGGCGTGGGTTGATGGTAGTTACGGCTTCGTCAAAACGACCGTAAGTCCCCGTCGCTTTGTCTGCGGCTTCTGCAGCAGATACGCCTTCGTTGATGGCTTTCATCATCTTGCCGAGGTTGAGATATTGGTAACCAATCACTTCTTTGTTTTCGTCTAGCGCGAGTTTTGTTACATAGCCTTCAGCCAACTCCATGTAACGCACGCCTTTTGCTTTGGTTGAGTAGCTAGTACCCACTTGGCTGCGTTGAGTTTGACCAAGATCTTCCAGTGCCGCACCAATTTCCAAGCCACCTTCAGAGAAAGCAGATTGAGTACGACCGTAAACAAATTGAAGGAAGATTTCGCGCATCGCGACGTTGATAGCATCACATACCAAGTCGGTATTCAGTGCTTCCAGAATGGTTTTGCCTGTTAGAATTTCTGCGGCCATCGCGGCTGATTGAGTCATGCCTGAACAGCCGATCGTTTCGATCAAAGCTTCTTCGATGATGCCGTTTTTGATGTTAAGAGTCAGTTTTGCTGCACCTTGTTGAGGAGCACAAGCGCCAACGCCGTGGCTAAGACCAGAAATCGCGATAACGTCTTTTGGATTGATCATTGCGCCTTCAACAGGGATCGGTGCAGATGCATGAAGATCGCCGCGTTGAATCGGGCACATTGATTGGATTTCGTGTGAATATTGCATAATGTTTTCCCAGTGTATTTTTATTTTTTGAGAAAACAGGAGCGGGGTTGGAGAAGAGTTGAATTGCTCACTACAGAACTCTTGCTTTAACAACATTGGTAAAGCATTTCCAACAGGGCTGACCTGTTTTCGTTTCTGTAGGAGTCATTAGCTGTAAAAGCGGTTCGAATCTTTCGATTCCGGTGGCACCCCATCACCGAACCCATTTAGACTAGATCTAAGTCACACTAATCTGCAACATGAAATTTAGAGCAATTTGGGATATTAAATCGGTTCTTTATATTCTCAGAGATATATGGAGATAAACGGAAGGAATAAAAAAACGCCGCATAATGCGACGTTTTTTCTAAACAAATGAGAGGCTTATGCAGCGTCTTCTTGCTCGCTATCTTCTTCAACAGCTTCAAGCTTCTTTGCTTTTTTTGGTGCAGGTTTACGTTTTGCACCAAGAGCGTAAAGCACTTCTTCTTTGTTTTGCGCAAGGAACATTGCAAGATCTTCTTGCTTACCTTCGTCTTCTAGAAGTTCACTTTTACCCAGCAGTGAGAATAACTCGTCTGCCATATCCAGCATTTTGTCGTATGCGTCAGCTTCCGCTTTAGAGGTAAAAGTCATTTTCTCTTCTCCATTGCGTTCTACCACGTACTTGACGATTACAGCCATGGTTGGTCCCCTAATTTGGTGTATTGATACTGGCTTTTTATACAGTTTTTGACCAATCAAGTCTAGCGACAAGCCTCAGAATGAGAGACACGTACAACTAACTGACTAGCATTTAAACTATCTTGGTTTCACTTTGCGGATTTGTCCGCCAAAGGAAGGTTTGTTGGTCGCTCCCAATCTTGGCAAAATTCGATAAACGTTCTGAGCAATGGGCTTTGATATTTCTCTTTATGAACCAGTAACCAGAAGCGACGTTTCATATCTAAAGGCATGTCGAGCAGTTTTACGCGGCCGTCACGAATAGCAGGTTCTGCAGACAAACGTGACAAACAGCCCAAGCCTAACCCTGCCGATACTGAGTTGATCAACGCTTCGGTGGTATTGAGCTGAAAAGCTTCATGCCAATGTTCCAAGCGCGGCGCGACAACGCGCATAAAAAATTCGCGTGAACCAGATCCTGCCTCTCGCAATATCCATTCACTGTTTTCTAGCTCGGTTAAGTTTACTGGCCCTTCGTGCGCGGCTGGGGAATTGGGCGCGCAAATCACGCACATTTCATCTTCGCTAAACTGGGTAGACTGCAATTCAGGGTGAAGTGTTTTGCCTTCAATGAGGGCTATGTCTAACTCGTAATCGGTCAGCATGTCGCAGATTTGTGCGGAGTTAGAAATGAACAGACTTTGAGAACGATGGTTCGTTTGCTGACGAAATTCGCTAAGCAAATAGGGCGCGACTTGGTTGCCAATGGTGTCGCTGGCACCAATGCGAAGTTGGCCCGATAGCGCTTGGTCACCATCGAAAATGCTCTCGATGTCCTTGGCTCGGTTGAGTAATTCATCCGCCAGTGGCAGTAGTTTTTGACCTTCTTGGTTCAAAATCAGTCGGTTATTAACACGATCAAATAAGTGATGGCCGATCTGCTTTTCTAATTCTGAGAGTGCCATGCTCACTGCGGCTTTCGATAAAAAGAGACTATCAGAAGCCGCTGTGAGCGTTTTGTGCTGCGTGATCGTCGTAAACACTTTCAGTTGTTTAAGAGAAATGTGACTTGCCATACCCCACCGTTAAGTAATTCTGAACGTTTGTTTTAAATAATTAGATATATCGGAACGAAGTGCAAGCGTATTATACGTCCCATCAAGAGTGAGTCTGGTTGAGGTCATCATGATTCAAAGAACAAAAGCAAAAGTAATGGGAGCACCAACTCCAATGGCGGGTTTGGCTCTTGGTATTGCAAGCTTGGGCTGGAGTTGGGAGAACTTCGCCGAATTACATGGCTACGGACAGTGGATTAGTGCGGGTATCGCGAGCATATTGTTGGCTATATTGGCAACCAAGTTTTTGCTACATAATCATCTATTGAGACAAGATCTTGCTCATCCGGTTGTGGGCAGCGTGGTTCCGACATTTGCGATGGGCACTATGGTGGTATCGAACTCTCTCGGCCATTTTTACCCATTAGCTGGCGATGCGCTTTGGCTGATTGCGGTGGTTTTGCACATCGTATTCTTGGTGAGCTTTGTTTACCATCGCGCCAAAGATTTTGAATTGCACCACATGGTTCCTAGTTGGTTTGTACCGCCTGTGGGTATCATCGTTGCGGATGTGTCTTTCTCTGGCAACCCGATGTTAGCACCAGTGGCACAAGGTGCATTGATGTTTGGTATGGTGGCGTACGCGATCATGTTGCCGATGATGATTTACCGTTTTATGTTTACCCATGAAATTCCGGATGCAGCGAAACCAACAATGGCAATTATGGCGGCACCAGCAAGTCTATCATTGGCAGGGTACTTAACGGTCACTGCGACACCATCACCAGTGATCATCGCTATGCTATTTGGTATCGCGGTATTGATGACAGCCATCATTTACCTCGCATTCTTTAAATTGCTTAGACTGCCATTTAGCCCAGGCTATGCGGCGTTCACTTTCCCGATGGTGATCGGTGCGACGGCGCTGTTTAAAATGGCGAATTGGATGGAGTTGCAAGGATTGGCTGCGCACTATGTTCAACAAGTGCGAGGCTTAGCTAGTCTTGAGTTGATTGTGGCAACATTTGTTGTCTCTTATGTGGCCTTACAATACATCAACAACTTGTTGATTCAGCCACGCTTGATGCACGCTCATCACGCTTAAATAGCAGATAGGAAAAAGCCTCTTGGTCTTACAACCAAGAGGCTTTTTTATTTCAATCGGCGTCGATGTTGGACACTAGCCTTTTTTGTAAAATCGCGACATCTCATCCAGAGAATGACGAATGATATCGACAGGAATTTTCTGTTCTTTCTCGACTTTTAACTGGCGATTCAGTTGCTGAGAGTGCCCGCCAGGGTTGACCACAAGCATCAGTTCTTTGCCGACCAATGCATAGTTGTAGTAGCTGCCTGCAATATACCAATCGCGAGAGGCAGAGCTATCAAACAAGTTATGACCAACGCTGTATGAACTCGTTGTGCCTTGAACGTCAAACAGCGTATTCATCATGGTTGGCACGACGTCAAAATGGGTCGTGCGGTAATCAACTTGCTCTGGCTGACGATTTGGCATGTACACGTAAAGAGGCACATGTACTTGAACGTCACTGTAGTTACCCGTGTGGCCCCAATAGTTCATCTTATGGTCGTTAAACTCTTCACCATGATCTGATGAAATCACCACAATGGTGTTGTCTAAGTCGACATTTTTCAGCACATCACCAATCAAGCTGTCGATGTAGTACAACGAGTTCTTGTATCGATTGTGGTAAAGCGAAGCGTCAAAATCGTTGTTGAGCAAAATGTGGTCAACGCGTTCCCAGTATGGTTTGAATTTCGCAAATTCAGGTTCAGGAAACACCGTGCCGTGGGCGGCATCGTAGAACAGAAAACCAAAGTACGGCTTGTCGCTGTCCTGCTTTTGGAACTCGATGAACTTGTCTGTTATCTGCTGATCGCGCTCGACAGCTGTTTCTCCAGTTTGTTTCAGGGTCAAGTCCGACACTTTTTTGAATACCGTGCGAGAAAGTGGCGGGCTGGTGAGCGGTGCTGAGCCAAAAATGCCCATGCGGTAGCCTTCTGCTTGCAGCGTATCCATAAACACAGGAGAGCGTTGACTTGCGTAAAAGCTTTCCCAGTAGGTCGCTGGCAAGCTGTAAAACAGGCTGAAAATACCCGCTTGAGTTGAGTTGCCGCCGCTCATATGTTGTGTGAAATTCACCGTTTTTTCGGCGAACTTGCTGACATTTGGCATGACTTCCGGCGTCGCATCACTGTAGCGCCACGCGTCAACCAAGATAAACAAAACATTGGGCTGTTTCTCTTTGCTTTGCACTTGAATCGGCGCAAGCGGGTAGTTGAGTGAGCTACGTTCAATGTTGGTTAACTCTACGCGGTTCTTCGATGCAATGTTCTCATCCACTAGGTCGTGTTTGTAAATAAATTTACGAGCCGTCAGCGGGTAGTAAAGTGGCCAGTTATTCGAAAACTGACTGACTTCATCGTCGTAAAGTGCGTTTTTGTACGCATGAATCATCTGCGTGCTAAGCAATACAGCAAACCAGACGCTGATCAAAACGAACTTAGCTCGGCTTTGTGCCAGTTGATTACTTACCCAAACGGTACAAGCGAGCCCGATCACCAGAACGGCAATTTCACTGATGAAGATTAGCCAACTCATCCACGAAATATCGAAGACATCATCACCACCTTCGAAAAACATACGGATTAATAGAGCGTTGATGTGAAGTTTGTATTGCTGAAAAACGAGGATATCGACTTTAAACATAATCAATAGACAGATCGCGATAGCGATCACGATGCCTTTGAATGCTCGAGTCGGTAGAAAAGAGAGCAATAAACTCAACAACATAAATGGAAGAGCGATCAAGCCCAGCCAGCCATATTGAGTCGAAACCAAATAGTAACCTTGCAACAAGGTTAGTGGTTCATTCTGATTGTTAGACAACACAAAAGGATAACAAGCGATCGACAGGTACACTGTAAAGCAAGCAAAAAAAGCAATCAGCCAAGCGCTGTTGGAAGACAGTTTGCGAAACATACTTTTTGTTTGTTTATAAATTATGGGTAGAGGGAGTATAAAACAGTGTTTTTTATTATGGAATAGTTGCGACGAATGTCACATTTTGTATGGAAGTGTCAGACTTGATTGACATGTGAAAATTCAGAAGATTCATACTCTATTTGAGTGATATATAACCTTTTGTTTTTTCCGAACGCGAGATCACTGCGGGTTTAAATGGGGCTGTGCTAAGCTAGCTAACAGTTTCAATCGGCGCTCGGTATTCCCAATTTGTTTACTGTTTATCACTCCAACCAAGTTGACGTTCTTAAATCACTCCTTGTCGAACTGATTCGAATCAGTCCGCTGGAAAACCCGTTCGAAAAAGAACAAATTCTGGTTCAAAGTCCAGGCATGTCCCAGTGGCTAAAAATGGAATTGGCCAAAGAGTTTGGTGTTGCCGCGAACATTGATTTTCCGCTCCCTGCGACTTTCATTTGGGAAATGTTTACGCAGGTATTGCCAGACGTGCCAAAACGCAGTGCGTTTAACAAAGAAGCGATGACGTGGAAGTTGATGCATTTGCTTCCGGGGCTTCTCAACCAAGAGGTGTTTTCGCCGTTAGCGCAGTACCTCAAAGATGACAGTGACCACTCTAAGCTGTATCAGCTGGCTGAGAAAATTGCCGATATTTTCGATGGTTACTTGGTGTATCGTCCGGAATGGATCGCAAGTTGGGAAGCCGGGAAGAGTGTGGCAGAGTTGGAAGATGAGCATCCGTGGCAGCCGATCTTATGGCAAGCGTTGTATGATCACACTGTGTCGTTAGGGCAGTCTCCATATCACCGTGCCAACCTTTATGAGCACTTTATCGACACGTTAGCGAGTTTTAACGGCAATTTTGACCATTTACCCAAGCGTTTGTTTGTTTTTGGCATTTCTTCGTTGCCGCCTCGCTATATGGATGCGCTAAAAGCAATTGGCGAACACATCGACGTGCATCTGATGTTCACTAACCCTTGTCGTTATTACTGGGGTGAAGTTCGAGATCGCAAATATCTGGCTCGTTTGGCGGCGAAACATCGTCAGCACGTTGTGTGGCAGGACGATCACTCGGAAGTGCAAGGTGAAACTGAGCAACTGAAAGGATCACTGGAAGATAATGTGATCGATGAGCTGCACACCGATGTGGTCGGAAACAGTCTGTTGGCGTCCATGGGTAAACTCGGGCGCGACAATATGTATCTGTTGTCTCAGCTGGAATCTCATGAAATTGAAGCCTTTGTTGATGTTGAGCGCGACAGTCTGCTCCATCAATTGCAAGCGGATATTCTCAATCTTGAAGAACATCAAGATGACCAACAGATTGAAAACAGTCGTCACAAACAAGTGGTTAGCTTGGGTGATAAATCACTGAGCCTACACGCTTGTCACAGCCCGATGCGTGAAGTGGAAGTGCTGCATGATCAACTATTGGCGATGTTCGATGCTGACTCAACGTTAAAACCGCGCGATATTATCGTGATGGTCGCGGACATCAACGCTTACAGCCCTGCGATTCAGGCGGTCTTTGGTAACGCACCGGGTGAGCGTTTTATTCCCTATTCGATTTCTGACCGAACCGCCGATCAAGAGAGCCCAATTCTGGCCGCATTTATGCAGTTGGTGAACTTACCCAATACGCGCTGTTTGGCATCAGAACTACTCGAACTTTTGGAAACTCCGGCGATATTAAAGCGTTTTGAACTCAGCGAAGATGATTTCTTACAAGCCAAACAATGGGTTGAGGAATCGGGGATTCGCTGGGGGTTGGATGCCAATACCGGACGCGAATTTGAACTGCCGGAAACCCGTCAAAACACATGGCAATTTGGTATTCAACGCATGTTGCTTGGCTACGCGATGCCAGAATCCGCAGGTTTGTTTGAAACCGAGCAAGGCAGTTTATCTCCGTACAACGAAGTGCAAGGCATGGGTGCAGAGCTGGCGGGCAAGTTGGCACACTTTATCCAACAAATTAGCACTTATCGAAGCAAACTTTCTCATGTTCAGACTATTGATGGTTGGCGAGAGACTTTGGTTTCACTGCTGGATGACTTCTTCTCAGTTGAGTTAGAAGGCGAAATGGCGCTCAAATCCATTCGCGATACGCTCAGCCAACTCAAAGAGCAATTAGCTGATGCCGCATTTGATGATGCGTTGTCGCCGTCGATCATCAGCCAATACCTTCAAAACAAATTATCTGGCACACGAGTCAGCCAGCGCTTCCTGGCTGGTCAAGTGAACTTTTGTACCCTGATGCCGATGCGCTCTATTCCGTTTAGAACCGTTTGTCTACTGGGGATGAATGACGGCGTGTACCCACGCTCCATGCCGCCAGAAGGCTTTGACTTGATGACCGGAAGAACCAAACCGGGCGACCGTTCGCGTCGAGATGATGACCGTTACCTATTCCTCGAAGCAATGCTATCGGCACAGCAAACGCTCTACATCAGTTATGTTGGCCGTTCAATCCAAGACAATACCGAGCGAGTACCTTCGGTTCTGGTTTCTGAGCTGATGGAATACTGCCACCAAAACTATTGTTTAAGTGGTGATGAAGCGTTGCCCGTTGATGAGTCTGGCGACAACTTATTAAATGCGTTGGTGAATACCCACGCCATGATGCCGTTTAGCCCAAGTGCGTTCCAAGGCATGCACGCCAGCTACGCGAAAGAGTGGATTCCAGCGGCATTAACTCAAAGTAGTCAATCGCAAGGCTATGTTCGTCGTGATTTTAATCGGGCATTAGACGACTATCTGTTAGGAGCGACGTTCCCACTTGAGCTCGACTTAGTCGAGTTGCAACGTTTCTGGCGCTTACCTGTGCAGTATTTTTTCAATCGTCGTTTAAAAGTAATCTTTGAACCGCCACTACCGGTGATGGAGGACGACGAACCCTTTGTTTTAGGTGGTTTGGAGAGCTATCAAATGCGTGATGAGCTGTTAGAAACCTTGCTTGAAACGACATTGATGCAGCCAGAGAAAAAAACAGAGGTACTTAAACACTTTATGAGTCAACAGCGCGCGCAAGGCAAACTGCCGGTGGGGGCGTTTGGTGATATCGAATTTGAAACTAACCGAGTTCAGGCGGAAGAGCTGGTGGATAAACTGGCGTTTTTATCTGGTGCGCCTCAAGACGATTTGGAAATCGACCTGACGTTTGATTCCTTGTTTGAGCGAAATGAAGGCGAAGAGAAAAACGTTCGCCTAACAGGTTGGCTGACTCAATGCTACCAATCCGGTTTGATTCGCTATAGAAGCGGTAAGATTCGCTCGCAGGATTACCTTGCTGCGTGGATCGATCACCTTGCCATGTCGGCGTCGGGTCATGCTAAGAAAACTCACATCATTGGTTACGATCGTAAAGAAGGCGCGCTGCATTTGATCTACCCAGAAATTGCCGATGCGCAGTATGCCAAACAGCTACTGACTGAATTAGTTCGCTTATTTTTCGAAGGCATGACTAAGCCTTTGCCTTATTTCCCGAAAACGGCGTTGGCTTGTGTTGAAGCGGGCTTTAGCCGCGGTCAGTGGGTCGATGACGAAGAGAAATCTTTGAAGAAAATGGCTGACGCATTCAATGATGGCTTCATGAGCCCGGGCGAAGGCAGTAATGCGTACATCTCTCGAATTTGGCCTGCTTGGAATGATGAGTTGGCCTCAGAAGTTCGTTTGCTGACAGCATTAGTACTGCAAGGTGCGCGCTTAGCGGTTCAAGACGCTGATGATGTAAAAGCGTAATAAAGACAGCTGGATAAAGAGAAGGAAGAGTAGGGTGGCCGCCAGAAAATCATTATTTTTTGTAGGGCGTTCGCTGTACGGCCACAAGGTCAGAGGGACCATGATACTTTTGTTTAATTCATTTGAGTTGTGCCGCCAAAAAGGTTTGGCTTATCTCGTGGGGCGCATACTAACGGTACGTCTTATGGATAACCGTGAGAAAGATCTCACAAAGCTCTAAATTATCCAACTTGTTAAACATATTAATAGAATTTTTAACTATAGATCACATTTATTAGGTGATACGTCCTAGTAAATAATCCGGAGAGATTCAGCGTTATGGATCAAATGTCAGGTGCAGAGTGTCCTCTACATACATTAGACCGCACAGAGCAACCTCAACCAACGCCACTAGAACCGATGACGTTTCCTCTGCATGGTGCGAGGTTAATCGAGGCATCAGCAGGTACAGGTAAAACCTTCACTATTGCAGGTTTATATCTGCGCCTTTTGCTTGGTCACGGCAGCGCGGAAACTCGACATCGCGTACCGCTTACGGTCGACCAAATTCTGGTTGTAACCTTTACCGAAGCGGCAACTGCGGAATTACGCGATCGTATCAGGGCAAGAATCCATGATGCGCGAATCGCGTTTGCGCGTGGACAGAGTTCCGATCCGGTGATCCAACCTTTGCTTAATGAGTTTGACGATCACAAGCAAGCCGCAGAAATTTTATTGCAGGCAGAGCGTCAGATGGACGAGGCGGCGGTCTACACCATTCACGGTTTTTGCCAACGTATGCTAACGCAAAATGCGTTTGAATCTGGCAGCCGATTTAATAACGAGTTTGTGACCGATGAAAGCCACCTAAAAGCGCAAGTTGTAGCCGATTACTGGCGCCGCAATTTCTACCCATTGCCATTTACTTTGGCGGGAGAAATCCGCCAGCTATGGGGCTCTCCATCTGCGTTGTTGTCTGACATCAGCAATTACTTAACCGGTGCGCCGTTAAGCCTTTCTGTTCCAGCAATGAAAGGCAGTTTGGCTGATCTTCATACTGAAAATCTGAAAAAAATTGATGGATTAAAAGCACAGTGGCGAGAAAGCCAAGATGACTTCTTAACGCTAATTTCAGATTCAGATATTAACAAACGTAGCTATACCAAAAAGTCTCTGCCGACGTGGTTGGAGGCGGTAAACGCTTGGGCGGCAACGGAAACTACAGGTTACGATTATCCAGACAAGCTGGAGAAATTCGCGCAAAACGTCTTGTTGGAAAAAACACCGAAAGGCAGTGCGCCGCAGCATGCAGTATTTGAAGTCATTGAAACATTTCTTGCCAACCCAATCAGCTTAAAAGCGCCACTGCTTGCTCATGCAATTGAACATTGTCGAGTGATGCTGGCTAACGCGAAAAATCAAAAACAGTGGCTCTCTTTCGATGATTTGCTAACGCAACTTTCTGCTTCTATCGATACGGACGAAAGCGAGCTTTTAGCGGCGCGTATTCGTACTTTGTATCCCGTCGCAATGATTGACGAATTCCAAGATACCGACCCGCTTCAATACAGTATTTTCAGCCGTATTTATCTGAACAACCCGGAATGTGGTTTGTTTATGATCGGGGACCCCAAGCAGGCGATTTATGGCTTTCGTGGCGCAGACATTTTCACTTATATCAAAGCGCGTAACCAAGTAAGTGCCCACTACACGTTAGGAACCAACTGGCGTTCTAGCGCAGATATGGTGCAGGCGGTAAACCAAGTATTTGCTTTGCCAGACAGTCCATTTATCTATGATTCGGATATTCCGTTCTTACCCGTTAGGTACAGTCCCAATGCCGAAAAACGCATTTGGACTATGGGTGGCCAAAAGCAACCGGCGCTGACTTATTGGTTGCAAGAAGCGGACGATAAACCGCTACCAAAAGGCGAGTATTTGACTCGAATGGCAGAGGCGACCGCAAGCCAAATCCAAACTATTTTGACGCAGGCTCAACAGGGGCAAGCGTGTCTGGTGAATGGCGAAAAACAGAAAGCGGTTCAAGCGGGCGATATTGCGGTGTTGGTTCGAACAGGTAGCGAAGGTCGCATGATCAAACAAGCGTTGGCTGATCAAGGCATTGCCAGCGTGTACCTGTCTAACCGAGACAGTGTGTTTACCAGTTCAGTGGCGCAGGATTTACAGCGTTTGCTGCAAGCGGTGCTGACTCCAGAAAATGATCGTGCGCTGCGTGCAAGTCTTGCCTCTGAGCTATTTGCCCTCGATGCAGCAAGTTTGGATGCGCTTAATAACGATGAAGTAGTGTGGGAAAATGTCGTAAACGAATTCAAAGAATATCGCAAACTTTGGGTTCAGCGTGGTGTGCTGCCGATGTTACGCGCGGTGATCAGCAAACGCCATATTGCCGAGCGATTACTAGAAGAAGGTGCGAGTTCACAAGGTGAGAATGGTGAGCGAGTGCTTACCGATTTAATGCACATCGGTGAACTGCTTCAACAAGCCAGTAATGAACTGGATAGCGACCACGGTCTGCTGCGTTGGCTCGCTCAGTCTATCAGTGATGCGGAAAACGGTTTGGGCGGCAGTGATGACCAAATCCAACGTTTAGAATCGGAACGTAACTTAGTACAGATCGTGACTATTCACAAATCAAAAGGCTTGGAGTATGACCTCGTATTTCTGCCGTTTGTGTTCAGCTATCGAGAAGCCAGCGAAGCCAAATATTACGATGCAGCCAATGACCGCACGGTACTGGATATCACTGGCAACGATGCGTCCATGAAGCAAGCGGATAAAGAGCGTTTGGCGGAAGACTTACGCTTGATATACGTGGCACTAACGCGTGCTGTGTATGCGTGTTTTATTGGAGCCTCGCCTTTGCGCAATGGTCGTTCGACCAAAGAGCCAACTGGCGTACACCGCAGTGCGATTGGCTATTTGATTCAAAATGGTCAAGAAGGTGGCATTAACGATTTGCACCAAGGTTTAACAAAGCAACAAGACGAGCTTGATTGTGTCGTTGTGGCCGATCCGCCGCAGCAACTCGAAGACAAGTACGTAGCGCCACAAGAAGAAGTACACGATCTTAGTGCGAAAGAACTGCAAAACCCTATCGACAGAAACTGGCGCATCACCAGTTACTCTGGCTTGGTCAAGCAAGGCTCTCATCACGCCGAGCATGATGCCACGATTGAGATTACAGGTTTCGATATCGACTCATCTGAAGAACAAGACGAAGCGGATTTGGTGGAGCCAGAGCGTTCGATTTTTACCTTCCCTCGTGGTGCGCGTCCGGGTACGTTCCTGCACAGCCTGTTTGAGGAAATTGAATTTACTCAGCCAGCCACGACGGAAGAGAATACACAAATCATCCTTGGCTTGATGGAAAGCGAACAGCTCGATGAAGAGTGGTTGCCCATTTTACAGCAATTGATTGATACCGTACTCGCAACGCCGTTGGATGGTAAGTCTTTGCTGCTGAATCAAAAAGCACCGTCGCAACGTTTGGTGGAGATGGAGTTTTTGCTGCCGATTGAAGTTTTGTCTGCACCGGCGTTAAACCGAGTCATTCAACGTCACGATCCGTTGTCGGCGAAAGCGGGGGATTTAGGTTTCCAAACCGTGCAAGGCATGCTCAAAGGTTTTATCGACTTGGTGTTTGAACATCAAGGTAAATACTACGTGCTTGACTGGAAATCGAATCATCTTGGCGACGATGTGACGAGCTACCATGGTGAGGCTCTGAAATCGGCGATGGCGGATCACCGCTACGATTTGCAGTACCAGATTTATGCGTTAGCACTGCATCGTTTCCTACGCAGCCGATTGGCCAATTATGATTATGAACAGCACTTCGGTGGCGTGTATTACTTGTTCTTGCGCGGCATGGATGGGCAGAGTGACCACGGCATTTTTGCCGCGAAACCAACCTTAGACTTCTTACAAGAGATGGATCGTTTGATTGATGGTCAAGCACTTGAAACGCGCTCAACTCAAGCCGGGCAGATGGAGCTACTTTAATGACGACAAATCGCAATCTTCATTCTGGCCAAGATAGTCTATTGGTAGTGCTGGAACGCTTGGCGCACAAAGGTGCTATTCGTCAGCTCGACTACCAATTCGCCTGCTTTATTGATTCTCAAGCGCATGATGAATCGTCGGACAGCCAAGCATTGGCGTTTATCGCTGGTGTTGTCAGTAGTGAGCTCGGCAAAGGACATATCTGTCTGTCTCTGTTCGATGCACAAGGGCAATCTGCGGATTTAGCCAGTAAGTTAGGGCTGTTTGGTGAGTCGGCATTGGCGCTCAACACACAGTTGCAAGGCATAGACTGGATTCAAGTATTACAAAATTCCAGCGTGGTCGGCGCGCAAGGAGAAGCCTTGCCTTTAATGTTCGATGGTGAGCGTCTGTATCTGCATCGCTATTGGCATTATGAAGTGACACTGGCGGAAAAGCTCAATCAGTTGGGCGCCGCAGTTAACTTGCAACCACAAGAGTTTGCGCGATTATCCGAGTTGCTCAACTATTTGTTTGCACGCCAATACCATTTTCTGTTTAACGCGTTAGGCAAAGCAGTAGAAGCGGGAAGCAGCAACCAAGTGTTGCGTCAACAATTGGTGTGTGACCACCTTGATGTGGTCGCAAGCGAATCGTTGGATTGGCACGCGATTGATTCCGTGCTTAGCAATGCGCGTAAGGTTCAAGATTTGCAAACACTGGATGAACTCGTGCCACTCTCAGCTTGTGTGAACTGGCAAAAAGTCGCGGCGGCGGTTGCGTTAACTCGTCGATTTGCTGTGATTTCTGGTGGCCCTGGTACGGGTAAAACGACGACAGTAACCAAATTGCTTGCTGCTTTGATTGAACAGGCGACGCAAGAGAAAAATCTAACCATTAAGCTGGCGGCCCCGACGGGGAAAGCGGCGGCGCGATTAACCGAGTCCATTGGTAAAGCGGTGCAAGAACTGCCAGTTTCTCCGGAGCTAAAAGCCAAAATTCCGACTGAATCGAGCACTTTACATCGGTTGCTGGGCGCGATTCCTAATAGTGCAGAATTTCGTCACAACAAGCAAAATCCACTGCATTTGGATATTTTAGTTATCGACGAAGCGTCGATGGTCGATTTACCAATGATGTACAAAGTGGTCGATGCCTTACCGAAACATGCGCGGCTGATTTTGTTAGGTGATAAAGACCAACTTGCCTCAGTTGAAGCTGGGGCTGTGTTGGGTGATATCTGTTCGTTCCATGCATTGGGTTATGGCAAAGAGCAGGCGTCAGCCATCGCAAAACTGACGGGCTTCGATACTTTAGCCCATACGGGTAACAGTGCATCTAGCATTGCTGATAGTTTATGTATGCTGCAAAAGAGCTACCGATTTGACGCTCGCTCAGGCATTGGTCAGTTGGCAAAAGCGGTTAATTCCGGTTCTGCTGCGAGCGTAGATAACGTCTGGGCGCGTGACTTTTCCGATATCGAACATTTCGCACTAAGTAGTCAACATTACAACCAAATGATGCAGACGTTGGTGCAGGAATACGGTCGTTACCTCAAACGCATTGGACAACAGGAAACTGATCCTAAAACCGGAGAGCCAGAGTCGCTAACGCACAAAGCCAAAGCGGTGTTAGATACCTTCAACCAATGCCGACTGCTGTGCGCGATCCGTGAAGGTGACTTCGGTGTGGCTGGGCTAAACCAACGCATCGAGAAAGCGCTTGCGGCGCGCAAGTTAATTCAAGTTCAGGATGAAATTTGGTATCACGGCAGACCTGTCATGGTTACGCGTAATGATCACGGTTTAGGTTTGTATAACGGTGATATTGGTATTTGTATGCGAGATGACAGTGAAGAAGAACCGCGTTTGAAAGTCTTTTTCGAGTTACCTGACGGCAGTGTGAAATCGGTCTTGCCAAGCCGAGTACCTGAACATGAAACGGCTTACGCCATGACCATCCATAAATCGCAAGGCAGTGAATTTGATTACACCCTTATGATTTTGCCACCAGACTTTAGCCCGATATTAACCCGTGAGTTGATTTACACAGGCATTACCCGCGCGAAAAAGCGTTTAGCTCTTTACGCCGAGCTCAATGTTCTGAAGCGAGGCATTAAGGTGAAAACCACTCGCGCGAGTGGGTTAGTAAAGCGGCTTACCAACTAAAACAAGAAGACCGAGCTTATGGCTCGGTCTTCTTTTATGCATGTTTTGCAAACGCATTGGTAAAAGACACGCTGCGTATTTTGTATTGCTGTTGATAAGCAAGAATAAAATCTCGGATAGCGTCATTTACGGGGAAAACACAGTGGACGTCTAGGCCTTCTAAAAACTGATTGTCAGCCATATCCCAGAAGCTTTGAAGCGAATTACAAATGATTGTTCTCATAACAGTGCTCGTCTCGGCTTATTTAAAGTCAGATTAACAACTGTCCTTGGTGTGCAATACGGAGCTAACTAGTTTTTCAATTGCCCAGTATTTTAGGGTGAAGGCTAATTACATCACCTAGATCCATTCGTATTGGTTAAAAACCAATCACTAGCGAGCAGAGTATAGCCAACCAAATGTATATTTAAAAGATAAAATTGGAACAAAAATCAAGCAATGGTTTGCGCATTTCTAAGTTGGGTTTACATGATGACCCGCTAGTCCGGAGTAGGGTTTATGTGTGGCCTTACTCCTAAACAAACTCGTTCCTAAACAAGCTCGATGTGCAGGGTTGAGCGTGAATGAACTGAATCCTGCCCTTTGAGGTTAGTTGGTATAGTGGAACGTCAAGTTTCGCTCCCTGATTTAAGGTTAAGCTATAAATCTAACGCTAAGATTTTGGACTTACGCTGGAAGTTATATAACCCTTGTTTGGCTCCAGGCAAATAGTCGACACTGACTTCGTAAAAACCTTGCTCTCTGAACCAATGCAAACTGTGTGTCGTGAGGACAAAAATTTGATCAATGGTTTCGGATTTAGAACGATGTTTCATGTAGTTGAGCAGTAACAAACCTCGGTTGCCATCACGATAGTCAGGGTGAATCGCTACGCAAGCCATCTCAGCTTTACGCTCTTCTGGGTATGGATAAAGGGCAGCACAGCCAATAATCAAGCCGTCTTTTTCGATGATGGTAAATTTTCCAATCTCTTGCTCTAGCTGCTCTCGAGAGCGCCTAACCAGTACACCTTGTTCTTCTAACGGGCGAATGAGGTCTAAGATACCGCCAATATCGTCAATATTAGCTTGCCTCACTTGTTCAGCACTCGCCATAACAACTTGGGTTCCGATGCCGTCGAAAGAGAACAACTCCTGAATTAGGGCTCCATCCACTTTATAGCTGATCAAGTGGCTACGAGGCACTCCGGCACGACAAGCGGCAATAGATCCTTTAAGAAAGCGCAGTGTTCCAGTGTTGTAATCTAGGTCAGGAGACGTATTTTCAGAGAGCGTTTTGATGACATGCTCCGCCTCAATTGGTAGTAACTCGGCGACAGCATTGCCGTTGTCATCAATGACACCTTGTTCGGAGCAAAAACCAATCAGCTTATCCGCACCCAGCTTTATCGCTAGTTGGGTGGCGACTTCTTCCGATAATAAATTGAAGCACTCGCCAGTCACAGAGCTAGCAATGGGACCTAGCAGAACAATTGAACCTTGATCAAGAGTGCGGTTGATAGCATCGGTGTCAATGCGGCGAATGCGTCCACTATGGCAATAGTCCACACCATCATCAACGCCGAGTGGCTGAGCAATGATGTAGTTTCCGCTAACGACATTGAGCTGGGTGCCTGCCATCGGAGTGTTGTTGAGGCTCATTGATAGGCGCGCAGTAATCGCAAGTTGAAGTTGTCCGGCAGCTTGCATAACAACAGATAAAGCCGATTCATCCGTAATGCGGATATTTTTGTGGTAAGGCGTAGTGAGGTCTTGTTTTTCTAGCAGCTGATTAATTTGAGGACGTGCACCATACACCACCACGACTTTGATTCCGAGGCTGTGCATGAGTGCGATATCATTAATAATATTGCCAAAATTTTTGTGTGCGACGGCTTCTCCGCCCAGCATGATCACCATGGTTTTTCCGCGGTGAGCATTGACATAAGGTGTTGATTGACGGAATCCTTTTACGAGAGCAGTACTACGAATTTTCACTACAGCCATTCCTTTGTTTAATTATGTTAAAATAATGCCTTTTTATTCATTGAGTGGCAAGGCGAAATTTTGGAATAAAGCACAAACATATTGAGGTAGGTTCTTGGTCCCGTTAAGATGGAAGGTTACAATGGTGGCGTCTTTCCTCAATACGTGAACCTCATGTCTTCTGCTGTTAATAAGAATGCTGCGATCACTGCTTCAAATCTGTCAAAAACGTCATCTAAATCAATGCTTCGTAAGTGGCTAGAGCGTTCTCTCATGCTTATAGCGATAGTTGGAACCGTTGTCGTGTGCATGCTGTATAGTGATTTGATTACTCGAACCATTAATCCGCCCATTCCCAAATCGACAATTTATGGTCGCTGGGTTGAGCAAGATGTTGCGCCTTATGCTCGTGAAGAATTTGTGTTGAGTGAGCGCGGTGTTACCGTAAATGGTTCTACAGTGGCGACCAGTTTTGAATTCGATGGGGATTCGTTTTCGTATCGAGTGGGTTCAAATGAGCGGCACTTCAATTTTGTGGGTAAGCAGCATGCAGAAATGAAGCTGGATGCCAATGCTCATTATCTACCTGTATTCCGTTTAGAGGGACGTGCAAGGATAGCGGTAAGATAGTCGTTTTTATTATTGTCTTTTAAGCAGAGCTCTCTTGCGTCTGTGAGCCATATGGATGATCACAATTTCATCTCTCAATCAGTAAATTTTACTTCCAAACATAATCCGGACAATTCCGTAATTCTTCCGCTGTTATCATGTTGCATTAACTGAATGAATTCACAACGAGTAAACGGATTGGCTTAGCGTTGAAACATTTTGTCGTTGCTTTTCAATTGCACCGTATGCATTTGTTTGCCATCCTTTTGCTATTCTCTTTTACGGAAAAGACACGTGTTAAAAAAACTCCTTCCTATTATCTCTTTGAGCCTACTCTTTGGCTGTGCTCAACAAAATGATCGTGCTCAGCAATATCTTGATGGTGAGTTTCCTCAGATCCTCAATCAAGTGGATGTGGTTGAGTCTAACAAACCACGCGATTTTACTGAATTTAACAAGCAAGCTGAGCAAGTGGTGATAAAGTCACCATCCATGGCGAAGATATACCAACCGCTATATCAACGATTAAGTGAGTGGGCGCAACAGAGCGGAGATACCAGTGCGTTGAGTGCGTTTGGCATTCAAGCCGCGCAATTGGGTGGTGGTGATAAAAAAGGTAATGTGCTGTTTACCGGATACTTTTCTCCCGTGATGGAACTGCGTCATACACCAAACGACATTTTTAAGTACCCAGTTTATGGCAAGCCAAACTGCTCATCAGATTGTCCGACTCGCGCGGAGATCTACAACGGGGCATTAGATGGCCAAGGTTTAGTGCTAGGTTATGCACCTAACCGTATTGACCCGTTTATGATGGAAGTGCAGGGCAGTGGCTATGTGCATTTTGAAGATGATGATACGTTGGAGTACTTCGCGTACGCAGGGAAAAATAATAAAGCTTACGTTAGTATTGGCCGCATTTTGATTGAACGTGGTGAAGTGCCGCGTGAAAAAATGTCTCTCAAAGCGATTAAAGAATGGGTAATGGACAACGACGACGCAACAGTACGCGAGTTGTTGGAGCAAAACCCTTCTTACGTCTTCTTTGCGCCAAAAGCGGAAGCGCCAGTAACGGGATCGGCTGGTATTCCTTTGTTGCCAATGGCCGCGGTCGCGGGTGACCGTTCTATCTTACCAATGGGGACTCCAATCTTGGCGGAAGTGCCACTGCTGAATGCCGATGGTACGTGGAGTGGTGCGCATCAACTGCGAATGCTGATCGTTTTAGACACTGGTGGTGCTGTAAAACAGAACCATTTGGATCTGTATCATGGCATTGGTGCGAGAGCAGGAACGGAAGCAGGGCACTACAAGCATTTTGGTCGAGTTTGGAAACTTGGGCTGGAAAACTCACCAACTCAAGCGCCTTGGGCTTTGCCGCCAGAAAAGCTACAATAGCCATCCAAGAAAGAGGAACCGCCTCTTATCTAGACATTTCATCAAAGAGTGCGTATAAATCGCACTCTTTGTTTTTCTATCGATCATCTGGACTTCAATATGCGTGAACTCGATACCCCAGCATCTGACAGCTACAATCAACGCTTTGGCGGCACTCGTCGTCTTTATGGCAACAGTGAAGTGGACATTCTTCGCGCTGCACACGTTTGTGTTATTGGTATTGGTGGCGTGGGTTCATGGGCGGTCGAAGCGCTGGCCCGTACTGGGATCGGTGAGTTGACTCTGATTGATATGGATGATGTTTGTGTCACGAATATTAACCGCCAAATTCATGCGATGACGGGCACCGTTGGCCAAAGCAAAATTGAAGTGATGGCCGAGCGTGTCAAATTGATCAACCCAGAGTGTAAAGTCAATCTGATTGATGATTTCATCACGCCAGACAATCAACATGAGTACTTAAGCAAAGAGTTTGATTACGTGCTAGATGCGATTGACAGCGTAAAAGCGAAGGCGTCTTTGTTGGCGTATTGCCGCAGCAACAAGATCAAAGTGATCACCACGGGGGGCGCTGGTGGTCAGGTTGACCCAACGCAGATCATGGTCGCTGACTTAACGAAAACGATCCAAGATCCTCTAGCGAAGAAAATCAAAGACACCTTGCGTCGTCATCATAACTTCCCTAAGAATCCGGCTCGTAAGTTTGGTATTGATTGCGTGTTTTCAACCGAGCAGCTGAAGTACCCTCAAGCAGACGGTTCAGTGTGTGGTGTGAAGTCGACAGCGGAAGGCCCAAAACGTATGGATTGTGCTAGCGGTTTTGGTGCGGCGACTGTGGTAACTGCAACGTTTGGCTTTGTCGCGGTATCGCGAATCGTTGAGAAGTTGATTTCAAAATATAAGAAGTAAACTAGAAGAAGAGCGCATCATGACAGATTTTCCCGTTTCTCCATTTGGTACAGATATCACCAGCGAAGACATTGTAGCGACTATGCAGCAATTTCAAGGCTGGGAAGATCGCTACCGTCAGGTTATTCAGTGGGGTAAAAAGCTGCCACAAATGCCAGAAGAGCTGAAATCAGAACAAGTTACCGTTTCGGGTTGTGAAAGCTTGGTGTGGTTAGTGAGCCAAGAGCAAGATGGCGTTTGGCATTTTTGTGCGGACTCCGATGCGCGTATCGTCCGTGGATTGATTGCCTTGGTGATGGCGGCTTATGACGGAAAAACGGCCGATCAAATTCAAGCATTTGATATTGATGCTTATTTTGGTCAACTGGGGCTTGTCTCCCATTTAAGCCCGTCACGTGGTAATGGCTTGAAAGCTATTGTAGAGCAGATTAAGCAAACCGCCGTGTAACGAGTCATTTTCCCAATTCTTAAAAACGCCGAATAACCTAGCTGTTTGGCGCTTTTTTGTATCTGAGTTGAGACATTTTTTGCATATGGATAAAAAGTATGCAAATAGTCGACTATTTTAGTGTTAATTAACCTTTCTATTGATCCTGGTTCATTATATTGCCCACTTGGTTTTTATAAACTCAATTGTATTTAAAATTTGTCTATATTAGATAGTAGACATATGCCTCATTCGCTCCTGTTCCCCAATGCTGACACGCATTTGGAGGCGATTGGGATATTTAGGTACAAACGCTAGGAACCTCCCTATATGCAATTCACCTTGGAACATGCGCAAGACGTATTATCCGGAATGCCAGACCCCACTTTTATTCTGAGTGAAGATGGTATCTATATTGATGTTTTTGGAGGAACAGATAAAAAAGCCTATCACGATGGAAGTAATTTGATAGGTGAGACGCTGCACAGCGTACTCGAGAAAGATAAAGCTGACTGGTTTATCGAGCAGATCAGTCGATCACTGAAACAAGACAGTATTGTGACGATCGAGTACAAGATGTGCGCCGACAGCATTCAGGGAATAGATGCTAACAGTGGGCCAAGAGGCGACCTATACTACGAAGGCAAGATCTGCCCACTCGCTATAAAATACCGAGGTCGTCGCGTTGTCCTTATTCTTACACGCAACATCTCCAATCGCCACCGAGTTGAAACCCTTCTTCGCCATCAAAGCCAAATTGATGCTCTTACCAACATCTACAATCGACGTGTTTTTTTCGAAAAGCTCACAGAAGAAGTTATTAAATCCCAAGCTCCAGATTATCACTCCGCGTTGTTATTGTTTGATTTGGACTTTTTTAAAGTCATCAATGATAAACGTGGTCATGATGCGGGGGATTATGTCTTAGAGACCTTAGCTGATTTGGTTTCTCACTTACTCGTCAAAGACGAAATTTTTGCAAGAGTCGGAGGGGAGGAGTTTGCGATTATTTTGCCAGAAACTTCTCTGTCGGCGGCGAAAGAGGTAGGAGAGGAAGTACGTTCCCACATTCAAAATTGTCAGTTCGAATTTGAAAAGATTGAAATTCCGGTCACGGTGAGTGTAGGCGTGGTGGAAATAGGCAGAAATGAAACCACCAAACGTTTGTATGCGCATGCAGATAAAGCGCTTTATGCTGCGAAAAGAAATGGCAGAAATTGCGTGGCGACTCTGGATAGGCAGATGGAGTAACCTTGTTGGTTACTCCAAATCAAACCGTTGGCGTTATAGCATGTCGACGGCTTTTTCTACGGCGGCGATGAGTCTATCCACATCTTCAGCCGTGTTATAAATACCAAAAGAAACGCGTACCGTGCCTTTAACGTTTAGCGCATCCATCAATGGGTGAGCGCAGTGGTGTCCTGCTCGTACCGCAATGCCTTGTTGATCGAGCAGCGTCGCAATATCTTGGTGATGAACGCCGTCCATGACGAAGGTCAGTACAGAGGCATTCGGTTGATAGCCTAGAATATGGATGTCATCCAAAGCGCTTAGTGCTTGGTAGGCCTTATCCTGAAGCACATGGAAATGAGCCTCTACTTCGTGATGGTCAAAACCTTGGTACCACTCAATGGCTTTCGCTAGAGCAATCGCGCCCGCAACGTTTGGTGTGCCCGCTTCAAATTTACCAGGAAGTGCAGAAAACGTCGTTTTCTCGAAAGAAACGCGTTCAACCATTTTGCCGCCGCCGTGCCATGGTGGCATGGCTTCCAAAAGTTCAAGCTTGCCGTATAAAACCCCAATGCCTGCTGGTGCATAAAGTTTGTGACCTGAGAAAACGTAGAAATCGATATCTGATGCCGATAAATCAAGTTGCTCATGTATGATGCCTTGCGCGCCATCAACTACAACAACCGCGCCAACGTTGTGCGCCAGTTCAGTGATTTTTTCGATAGGTTGGCGTGTGCCTGTTACGTTGGTTATTTGTGCGCAAGTAACAATTTTACAGCGGTCAGACAGAAGCGCCTCAAATGCACTGATGTCGAACTGACAATCTGATGTCATCGGAACTTTAATGACTTTAGCACCCGTTTGTTCTGCCACGATTTGCCAGGGCACGATGTTGGCGTGGTGCTCCATCTCGCTAATCAAGATCTCATCACCTGGTTGTAACGTGCTACGGGCGTAGGTTTGAGCAATTAAGTTCAGTGCTTCGGTTGCGCCCCGTGTCCAAATGATCTCTTTAGAGCTGTTTGCACCAATAAAGCTTGCCACTCGTTCTCGTGCCGCTTCAAATTGGCTGGTGGCATTAGCCGTTAAACTGTGGCTGCCACGGTGAACATTGGCATTTTGCGCACTGTAGTAATGACTGATGACATCAATCACACATTGCGGTTTTTGCGTTGTCGCTGCGCTATCTAGATAAACTAAGGGCGTATCGTTGACGGATTGATTTAGAGCGGGAAATTGCTCACGTACAGCATTTACGTCAAACATTATTCTTCACCAAGCTTGTGGTAGTGCAGAGTAGGCAGAGGGATCATTGGTTCAGCAACTGACCATGCGTGTTTTTTACCTGAGAGTTGAATGATTACTTCCATCGCGAACTCTAAAGCTGTACCCGGACCTTGACTAGTGATCAGGTTGTGGTTGATATCAAAGGTCACGCGTTTGCTGCGCCACTTCTCTTCCGGGATATGTGACTGAAAGCTCGGGTGACAGGTCATCAGTGATTGTGGGAAAAGATCATGGTGTTGCAATACCAACGCTGGTGCTGCGCAGATAGCAGCGACCAATTTTCCCTCGTAGATGTGCTGCTTAAGGATTTCTATCATCACCGTGCTATCACGAAAAATTTCTGCACCACCAACACCACCAGAAAGCGCTATGGCGTCAAACTCATTATCAGCGATATCGACCAGTTTACAATCGGCTGTTAGTGTGACTCCGCGAGAAGCTTTCATCGTCAATGAGCCATCAAAAGCAGCACTCGCTACCGTAACGTCATAACCCGCGCGAACCATCATGTCGATAACGGTGACGGCTTCCATTTCTTCGGTGCCCGGAGCGATTGGCACTAAGATTTTCTTACTCATTGTTCTGTCCAGCTTTGTTCTATTTGTTTGATGCGTTGGTAAAGTTTTAAATTCTCAGGCGTATTGATGCGATGTTTCTCGGCAGCCTTTAACAAGTATCCGGTTATAAAATCAATTTCCGTTCGACGCTGATGGAATACGTCTTGTCTCATTGAAGAATAGTTCTCAGCTGTGGCGTTCACCACTTGCAGTACCGTATCGAAAAGAGAGCGAAACTCGATAGCAATACCTTCTTTACTCATTACTTCAACCAGTTCTTGAGTGATGCTTTCGAGTTGTATCTTAAACTCGGGCTTCGCAAGTTCACCATTCTTACACTGCTGAATCGCAGTCAGTGGGTTAATCGCGCAGTTAATTGCTAACTTAGTCCATAACGCAGATTGGATGTGTGGATTCCAAATGGCCTCTGGAAGAGCATGATGCATAACATCTTGCAGAAAAGCGCACTGCATTCCTTTGTCATTATAACCACCCACTTGCGTTGTTCCGTGACCGGTATGCAGTACGTGTTGGTTATCTGGTTTGTATGCGCCGTGCGTCGTTGTGGCGAGCACGATAGGATTGTTTGGCAGAGCCTTCTCCACGCCAGAGGCGGTACCCATACCATTGTGCATCAGCATGATAATCGTGTCTGCGTTGGTATGAGGCAGTAAAGGCTGAATGGCGTCTTCCATTTGCCAAGCTTTTACCGTGATCAAAATTAGATCTGCTTTATTTACGGAGGAAATATCTTGATTACTGAATACGATTGCGGGTGTGTCATCCAACTGAAGTGATTGTTGTCTCTCTGAACTTCTTCCCCACAATGAAACATTGTGCCCGGCAAGCTTAAATTTTGTTGCCCAGAGTGAGCCCACCGCACCTGGACCGAGGATAAGGATATTCACCAAACGCTCTCATTAAAAAGGTTTGCTGCAAGGATAATGAGGGAAAAAAGGAAAGCAAATAAAAATGGCGCCGAAAGGCGCCATTTTTGAGCAAACTTAGTGGTTCAATTAGAACTTGTAAGTTACAGCTAGGTAGTGGCTTACACCAGTCGATTCTAGCTCAACACCTGGAGCAACTTGTAGACCGTCTTTTACGCCATATACTTCTTTGTATGCTTTCAGGCCGTAACCAACCGCGAAGCGATCTGAGTGCCAGTAAATGCCGTTGAACATTGCACCACCGTTTGACGCGGTAGTACCAAATTTGTTACCAGCATCATCATCCATACCGAATTGGTAATCAATGTAACCTTGGTAAGAAATGAATGAACCATTGTCGAAGAAGTAGAATGGTTTGAACCAGTTAGTCGAGATTTGGAAACCGTTCCAACCTTTGTTGTTGCCATCGTAAGTGCTGTACAGGTTTAGGCCGATTTTACCTAACCAAGGAACCATTACATCAGAACCTAAACCGATTTTCTGGTTGTTTACACCACCGTTGTTACCGCCCCATTCCATTAGAGATGCAATGTATAGCTCTTGAACTGGACCGAAAGATAGGTCTTTACCAGTTACGGCATCTAGAGACATACGTGGTGCAAATTTCATGAACATCTTGTCAGGAGCGCCGTTCTCAATTGACTTATCTTGGTTATCTTTAGTCGCTAGGTTAAATACGTCTACGTAACCGTATAGGTCGAAAATACCAGAGCGACCGCCAAATTCCATTTCTAGGTAATCGTGAGCGTTGTCGTCAGCGCCTTTAACTCGTGGCATTTCATCAATTGAGTACATGTAGTTGAACTGCATCCACTTGTAATCGTTTTTGTGGATATCGCCGTCAGAGTAATCTGCCGCCATAACTGGAGCTGAAGTAGCCGCTAGAAGGCTAAGAGCTAAAAGTGATTTACGCATAAGGGGACTCTCTATGTTTGTAATGATTCAGAACACGCAATCTATGCTGCGCTTTCCAATTGGCGGGAATAATAGCGATAAAAATCCCAAATGAAAGTGATAAAGGGTGCAAAACTGAACGTTTTTGGTGAGTTGTGTCACGAAATTATCTTTATTTACGGAACTTTTTGTTTGTTGCATTTGATTGCAATAAATGTGTGATTTGGATCGTTTGCGTAAGCGATTTTATGACTTTTTAAGCCAGTCGATTAACCAACATAAATCGTTAGTGATCGGAGTGATAAGGGATTCGTATGTATCCGTGAATCAAAGAGGACGTTTGAATGAAAGAAGTCATGTTATTCCCACTCACTTCAGTTGTACTCCCTGAGGGTAAAATGAATCTGCGCATTTTTGAGCCACGATATAAGCGAATGGTAAAGGAATGCAGCCTACAAAATGTGGGCTTTGGAGTTTGCCTGGTAGGAAGTGAAGGTGACCCTAAAGACGTGGGTAACGTTTCATCTATCGGAACTTTGGTCAGGATCGTTGATTTTGAAACACTCAGTGATGGCCTTCTTGGTATTACAGTTGCTGGTGAGCAACGCTTTGTTGTCAAACGCGTCCGTGCAGATGCGGATGGCTTACGTCATGCAGAGGTTGAATGGTTAGACAATTGGCAACATCTAGACAACTCACCAGATTTCTTCTTTTTAAGCCAGCAGTTATCCCATGTTTATGAAGAGTTTCCTCAACTTGGAAGCCTCTACCAGCATCGTTTTTACGATGACTCTGCTTGGGTTACTCAGCGTTGGCTTGAGTTACTACCCCTAGACTGCAATCTGTTCGAACAGCTAGTCGGCGCAGAGGACTGTATTCCTGCGTTGCAATTTCTGACAGAAGCCATAGAAGCCCCGACTAACAAAGAGGCAAGGATATGAAAGGATTTAATAAAGCTGCGCTAACTATTGTTGCGACATTAGGACTGGCGGCGTGTGGCTCCGACAGTGACACTATCGAGTATTCCAATTTACAAGCAGTGCACGCTTCTTCTGATGCGCCGCTTGCAAATGTGTGGATCAACGATAAACCATCTTTAACGAATGTTGATTATGGTGTGGGATCTGGCTACGTTAAATTGCGAGAGGGGATGAATTCGATTCAGGTCGATGTACAGCTCCCAGGTAATGAAACCGCGACCGTAGTACCTAAAACAGAACTAGATCTTGATTCCGACCTCAATTATAACGTGTTCGTTGTTGGCGATGCCGATGGTTCGCCAAACCCAGTTGAGCCTTTAGTTGTGACTCGCAGCGCCGATTCAATGGCTGATGCCAATAGTCTAGATGTTCAAGTTGTTCATGCAGCTTCAGGCGTTCCTGCTGTTGATCTTTATGTCACTGAGCCAGGTGTTGCTCTTGCTAGCGCGACTCCAATAACTAACCTTGCTTACAAAGCTTCTACCGACGTATTGAACATCCCAGCTGGTGAGTATCAAGTTCGACTTGCCGTAGGAGACAGCGTTGCTTTTGACTCCGGCACAGTACCTCTTGCGGCTAACTCCAACTTGACGATTGCCGCTATCGGCACAGGAGATTCGAATAGCACGTCACCTGTCAAACTCTTGGTGTTGGACGGTTCGGGCTCTTCTATAATTGAAGATATGGGCAGCCAAGCTGAAGTAAGAGTCGGACACCTTGTCGATGGAGCGCCAGTCGTCGATGTTAACGTTAACGGGGCGGCCTTCGCTCCTCTTGCCGACTTAGCGTTCAAAGAGATTCGTGGTTATTTGGATCTTGCTGCTGGGGCTTACGATATTGATGTTTACGTGGATGGCACAACAACCAATCCGATGATAGATGTTGACGGGTTAATGGTTGCAGGTGGAATGGATTACAGTGTTTATGCAGTCGGTGTTGTTAGCCCAGCGATTGATATCGAAGCTCTGGTTGTTGAAGATATGAGACGCGCTGTGGCGACTAGCGCGACATTGAATGTGACACACGCGGCGGCTAATCCTATAGCGGAAATGGTGGATATTTACCTCACTACGAGTGCAGGAATAGATGGAAGTGATCCAACTATTGCTAATTTTGCGTATAAAAATAGTGTACAAGGATTATATGTCGCTGAAGGTACATATTATGTAACGGTAACAGTGGCTGGTAACCCAAGTATTGTTGCGGTTGACTCAGCACCAGTCAATGTAATGAACGGTGTTGTGTACCAAGTCGTTGCCATTGATGATGGGAACAACGGTGGTTTCAACTTGTTGGTCGATGACGTGACCGATTAGGAAGAATGGGAGGAGGAAACTCCTCCCACAAATTAAGGCCGATTATGATGAGTGATAGCCCGAAAAAACTGGGGCGCAGTGATTGGAACGATTACATGGATAAAGTGAAGGCTCGAGACAAAGACGCGTTCGCTTTTGTATTCCGTTTTTACGCACCCAAGCTGAAGCAATTCGCTTACAAACATGTTGGTAATGAGCAAGTTGCTATGGAGATGGTGCAAGAGACCATGGCGACAGTTTGGCAGAAAGCGCACCTCTATGATGGTGAAAAGAGCGCGTTATCGACTTGGATATATACCATAATCCGAAACCTTTGTTTTGATTTGCTGAGAAAACAGAAAGGTAAGGAATTACACATTCATTCTGATGACATTTGGCCGTCAGAGTATTATCCACCTGATCTTGTTGATCACTATTCACCAGAGCAAGATATGTTGAAAGAACAGGTGGTGAAGTTTTTAGATATATTACCGAAAAACCAGAGAGATGTTTTACAAGCGGTATATCTTGAAGAGCTACCTCATCAACAGGTCGCGGAATTATTTGATATACCCCTCGGTACTGTAAAATCCAGGCTGAGGCTTGCAGTAGAAAAGCTAAGGCATTCAATGCATACGGAGCAACTATGAACAAACACCCAGATAACAGCTTGTTAGAAGCATACGCTTCGGGAAGCATTGATGCAGTTTCTGGTCTTGTGGTCGCAACCCATTTAGAAACATGCACCAAGTGCCGAGCTTATGTGAACCAAGTCGAAGCAAGTCAAGCGAACATCGTAAGTGACATACCTTCTGAGTATGTTTCTGGATTTGACGACATGTTTAATGACATCATCAATGCGGAGCCAGCGACTGATAATATCGTGATCCGCGACCCTGCTGCTGTTAATGTGGCAGGAAAAAGTTTCGCTCTTCCTAAAACTCTAGCGCGTTTCTCTGACCTCGTAGGGTCATGGAGAAGTTACGGAGGCAAGGTTTTCAGTGCTCAGATTGACCTAGGGGAAGACGCTCGTGTCAGCTTAATGTACATCGGGGAAGATGTGCAAATTCCTCAACATACGCACAAAGGCCTGGAGTCTACATTGATCCTACATGGCGGATTTAGTGACGAGGATGGCCAATATGAAGAAGGCGATTTGATGATTAGAGACGCATCAGTGAAGCATAGCCCTTACACTAAGGCCGGAGAAGACTGCTTGTGTTTAACCGTATTGACTGAGCCGATGATCTTTACTCAAGGCGTGGCACGTATATTTAATATGTTTGGTAAAGGGTTATACCCATAGACCTCTTATCTTATATATCGCAAAACAAAAACCACCGAATTCGGTGGTTTTTTATATGCTTCGTTAATGCTTGTGACGTGCTTTTTCCAATAGAGCATCAAAGTAATGTCGTAGCGAGTACAACATAATCAAGCTTGGCACGACCATGACAGCGGTAAGCACGAAGAATGTGCTCCAATCATTAAGATAATCCACTAGCTCGCCACTGAAAGAAGCAAGAGTCGTCCGTCCGAAGTTTCCTAGAGAGGCAAGCAACGCATACTGAGTTGCCGAAAATGCTTGCCCGGTTAGAATCGTCAAAAATGAAACAAAAGCGACGGTTGAGAAAGCAGTCGTAAAGTTATCGACAATAATCGTGGCTAAGTACAAGTGCTCGTTTGGGCCTACCGAAGCAATCCATGCAAACATCAAGTTACTGGCAGACATAGCAATACCGCCGATCATTAATCCACGTACAATACCAAACCTAACGTTGAACATGCTTCCGACAAAAGTAAAGAAGATGGTGGCTCCCCAACCAATCAGTTTGGAGTAATAGCCAATTTGTTCATTGCTAAAACCAATATCTTTATAGAACGCGATCGACATCCTGCCCAAAAACGCTTCGCCAATTTTAAATAGGAAAACGAACAGCAACAGAGTAATCGCGACACGGACGCCATTGCGATTAAAGAAATCAAGGAAAGGTTCTACAACAGTCACGGTAAACCAAGCTACGACTTTTGAACCAACCACTTCTTTGTGTCGTTGTTCAGCGGCAGACTGAAGTTGTTCGCGTTGAGTCTTCGGTTCACCGACTAAAATCGTAAAGACCATTAGAATGCCGACTATCACCGCCATCCCGTAATACACACCATTCCAACCGACGCTATCAGCATTAACAAACGCTAAATAACCCGGTAGTGAATAACCTGTCCACCAGCCAATGACCGCCATTGCAGAAGCTTGAGGCAGTTTAGACTCTTCTGACTTTGGGAAAGTATCAATACGAAAAGCATCAATTGCGATGTCTTGTGTCGCTGAAGCCGTTGCAATACACAAGGCGAGTAGTGACGCAAACACCAAGTTTTCCGCTGGATTTACGCCGGCAATAAATAGGGTAGCGACGAGTACGATACTTTGACAAAAGAAAATCCAGCTACGTCTTTGCCCCAGCAGTCTAAAGAGGACTGGCAGCTTCACGCGGTCAACCAGAGGTGCCCACAGAAAGTTGATCGCATAGACCGCAAAAACGCTACCAAAATAGCCAATTGCGGAGAGGGTCAAGCCGGCATCTTTTAGCCAACCTGACATGTTTGAGCCGATAAGAACCCACGGAAAGCCGCTAGAGCAGCCCAGCATGAAAACCCACATGAGTCGTTTATCGAGGTAACTTTTTACCGTTTCCAACCAAGTGATGGAAGGTAATGAAGACATAAATCAATCCAATAAAATGAAGCCGTTGAAAGAGAAAGCCCTTCGATTATTCAAAGGGCTTATCGTTTTGGCTATTTAAGTAGTGTAGCTTTGGTGATGACGATTTGCGTCTCTGGTACATCACGCATTCGGCCTACCGTCGTGGTCGGCTGCTGAGCCATTTTCTGGATAACGTCGAACCCCTCAGTAACCTCACCAAATACAGCATAACCTGGTGGTCGAGCGCCATAGTTGAGAAAGTCATTGTCGACTAAGTTGACGAAAAACTGACGAGTTGCAGAGTTTGGTGCATTAGTTCGTGCCATGGCGATGGTAGCACGGTCATTGTTTAGACCATTATTTCCTTCGTTTTTGATTGGCGCGTATGTTTTCACCATCTGCATATCTTGGTTAAAGCCGCCACCTTGTGCCATGAAGCCTGGGATAATACGATGAAAAATAGTACCTTCGTAGCTCCCATCTTCTACATATTTCAGAAAATTAGCGACAGTGATAGGTGCTTTCTCTTCGTTTAACTCAACCGTAAATGAACCAAGTGTCGTTTCAAACGCTACTTTTGGTCCAGCCCAAACGCTGCAGCTGAGTAATGCTAAAGACAGAATCGCTTTGCGTAACATTAGAAACGCTCCTGCATGTATTGACGAAGCTCAGGGTCATTGGCAATCTCTTTAAGCGTCAATGTCACCACATCATTCAATGTCTCTTCAATATCGGCATCAGAGGCACTCAATGTGCCAGAGCGCTTTGCTGTACCTGTATAAGTTTTGACTAGCTTGCCCTCAGGTGTCTCTGCTGTGATTTCCAGCACAACTTTAGCGTCCATCTCATTTTCCATCACCGAATGCTTCACGTTGACCAACGCTTCTTGAACGCTCAATTCAATCGCGTTGTTGCTGTTTAGATCCGCATGGAAACCTTGAGATGAGAATTGCTTCTCTAATGCTTCTTCTAACGCAATACGTAAATTCTGTTTAGCATGAAGAGGAAGAATGTTCGAACGGCCGTTATCCACCAACGCCACGTACTGCGCTGCACGTACATCTTTGCTGGTCAAACTGTAAGTCTTGCCTTGAACAATTGGATTGGTGCTCAATGTGCTTTCTGGCATCAGGTTCAGCTGAGGTTGTTGAGGGGCTGAACACGCAGCAAGCAACGCAACCGAAGCCGCAAGTACCAATTTTCTCATTTTATTATTCCTTTTAACTATTTTGCTAAAGCTTATTTTGCGCTTAATTTAGCAGGATTTTTTGTAGCCTGTAAAATCACAAACTTATTGTTGGAAGCGATAAGTTTCACATTTTTATCGCCAAACAGACGTTTGAGTTTTGCGTCGTACCCGAGGTGACGATTTCCGATAACCAGTAAACGGCCATTTTCACTTAATACTTGTTTAGCATCGCAGAACATTTGCCAAGCAATATGATCGGTGATTGCCTGTTGTTGATGAAACGGTGGATTACACATAACCATAGAGCTGCTGCTGTGTTTAAAACCGTCCAAGCAATTGTTCGCTATACACTGTATGTCTCTATTTTCACCAAGGTTGTCGCGTAGGTTCTGTTTTGCTGATTCAAGCGCCATAAAACTTTCATCAACACATGTTAGCCGAGCATTTGGATTCAACTGACCAAATTTAACAGACAGAACACCATTGCCGCAGCCGAGGTCGATGACATTGTCTATTGAAGGGTCTTGAGGCAGGTGCTGCAGCATAAAGCGTGCACCTAAATCTAAACTTTCTCCTGAATAGACATTTGGCATGTTCTTGAGTTCGATATCTTCGCCATCAACGCGCCAAGTCGTGAAAGGCATTACTTCAATCGTAGGCTCAACTGTTGCTTGAGAAAACACCAATCTGTGCTTTTTCCAGGCCAAAGATGTTTTTGTTTCGCCTAAGTATTTTTCAAACAGTTTTAGCGTCGAAGTATGAATGTCTTTCGCTTTATTGACTGCAATGACGGGGCAGGAAGCCGGTAGCGCCTTTCTTAATTGGCTTAGTATCCACACTAGATGGCGGTTACTTTTGGGCAGTTGCAGCAAGACGAGATCAATATTGGCAGGAACGAGGTCCATCGTGGTGGCAAACGCTACTTTATTGCACTGGTTTTGCTCTAGATTTTGCTGTGCACCTTTATGTGAGATGAATGAATCACTCATTAGCGTTACATGGTGCTTTTCCGAAAACCAGCAGGAGAGGGCACCAAAGCTGTCATTAATCACGAGGATGTTTTGATTGTCTGGCAAAGCAAGCTCTTCAACATGATTAATAAGATACTCATCACCGGCATCCCACGCTTGTAGCGTTTCGTTACTACGTTTTGGGAAACGATGAAGTGTTAAGCTTCGCTCGTGAAGGTTCAGTTCGGTTTTCATAGCTAAATGTAAGTTGATTTAGAAATTAAGTGTTATTGTCGCAAATGATGACGTGTCGAGATACAAAAAGCTGTCAAATTTTACGAGTTCAGTGATGGCTGCTCTTTAGACATGTTCGTGGAGTCAAGCGCCTTGAGACAATATGTCTACAAAGTGCGTCAATAATGAGAGTGACGTTTGAGTGATGCATGTCTGCTTTACTTAGGTATATACTTATGGAATTCGCATCAATGAGGAACGAATATGATCCAAGAAATCATAGAGAAGAAACTACACAGTGAGCTGCAACCCAGCTATCTCAAAGTCATTAATGAGAGCTACATGCATAATGTGCCACCAGGCTCAGAGAGTCATTTCAAAGTGATTGTTGTGAGTGATTCGTTCGCGGGACAGCGTTTGATTGGGCGCCATCGTCAAGTTCATCAAATTTTGGCAGATGAACTGGACAACCACATTCATGCATTAGCTATTCATACATATACTGATGAAGAGTGGAAGCGTGAACAAGATGGCGCCCCTGATAGCCCGATGTGTATGGGTGGTGGTCACTAAAAACGCAAGATATAAAGGTGCAGAGAAAGGTGGCTTAAGGCCATCTTTTTTCGTTTTACATTCTTTAGGGACATTAACGTGGCACAAATTCTGGTTAAAAAATGTGTTAACAGTGTTTCAACAAATGAATGGAAATTGCAGAATATTTCAGGCGATGAATATCACTTTTCCATAAGATATGTATGGAATATGGCATTTGTGCGATGGGTCAAAGTTATGACTATTCTTTGACCTTTTAGACGTGATTCTACCGAAATAACCCCTCTATTCTAATGATTGATCATGGCATCAAGTTCCTAAAAAATGCTAGACTACGGCACCTGATAAATCTCGCGTATTCCTTGTGACGAGATTTTTAATAGGATGTTGCGATTTTGATGTTTAAAACAACATCAAAACCGGACACTGATGTCGTGTCTAAAAGTTACGCAATCAAAAGAATCTTTTTCCCGATAAAAGTAGTGCAAGTGCGTATGATTACAATAAAGAAGGGCTTGGATCTTCCTATCGCAGGAACTCCATCCCAGGTGATTAATGATGGTAAGACCATCAAAAAAGTCGCCTTGCTTGGCGAAGAGTACGTTGGCATGCGACCTACCATGCATGTCCGCGTTGGTGATGAAGTGAAAAAAGCGCAAGTTCTTTTTGAAGATAAAAAGAACCCAGGCGTGAAATTTACTGCACCAGCAGCCGGTAAAGTGATCGAAGTTAACCGTGGCGCTAAACGTGTCCTTCAATCTGTAGTGATTGAAGTGGCAGGTGAAGAGCAGGTGACATTTGATAAGTTCGAAGCCGCTCAACTTTCAGGTCTAGATCGTGAAGTGATCAAGACTCAGTTGGTTGACTCTGGCTTATGGACCGCTTTACGTACTCGTCCGTTTAGCAAGGTTCCTGCAATCGAGTCTTCTACTAAGGCTATTTTCGTAACTGCAATGGATACTAATCCACTAGCAGCTAAGCCTGAGTTGATCATTAATGAGCAACAAGAAGCATTCATTGCTGGTCTAGACATTCTTTCAGCCCTGACAGAAGGCAAGGTTTACGTATGTAAATCTGGCACTAGCTTGCCACGCTCTTCACAGTCTAACGTAGAAGAACACGTCTTCGATGGCCCTCACCCAGCAGGTCTTGCTGGCACCCACATGCATTTCCTATACCCAGTAAATGCAGAGAATGTGGCATGGAGCATCAACTACCAAGACGTTATCGCGTTCGGTAAGCTGTTCCTAACTGGCGAGCTATGCACAGATCGTGTTGTGTCTCTAGCTGGCCCAGTTGTGAATAACCCTCGTCTAGTTCGTACCGTAATGGGTGCAAGCTTAGATGACCTAACAGATAACGAGCTGATGCCTGGCGAAGTTCGTGTGATCTCTGGTTCAGTACTAACAGGTACACATGCAACTGGTCCACACGCATACCTTGGCCGTTACCATCAACAGGTTTCTGTATTACGTGAAGGCCGTGAAAAAGAACTATTTGGCTGGGCAATGCCTGGTAAGAATAAGTTCTCGGTAACTCGCTCTTTCCTTGGTCACGTATTCAAAGGTCAGTTGTTCAATATGACAACGACGACCAATGGTAGTGATCGTTCAATGGTTCCAATTGGCAACTACGAACGCGTAATGCCTTTAGATATGGAGCCTACTTTGCTGCTTCGTGATCTATGTGCCGGCGACACAGACAGTGCTCAAGCACTGGGTGCGCTTGAACTGGATGAAGAAGATCTAGCATTGTGTACCTTTGTATGTCCAGGTAAGTACGAGTACGGTACGTTACTTCGTGAATGCCTAGATACTATCGAGAAGGAAGGGTAATTTTCATGGCTCTTAAAAAGTTTCTTGAAGACATCGAGCATCATTTTGAGCCTGGTGGCAAACACGAAAAATGGTTTGCCCTGTACGAAGCTGTAGCAACAGTTTTTTACACGCCAGGTATCGTAACAAATAAAAGCTCGCACGTTCGTGATAGCGTTGACCTAAAACGTATCATGATCATGGTTTGGTTTGCGGTGTTCCCAGCAATGTTCTGGGGTATGTACAACGCAGGTGGCCAAGCTATTGCAGCACTTAACCACATGTACGCTGGTGACCAACTAGCGACAGTTATCGCAGGTAACTGGCACTACTGGCTAACAGAAATGCTTGGCGGCACTATCGGTGCGGAAGCGGGTGTTGGCAGTAAGATGCTACTAGGTGCGACTTACTTCCTGCCAATCTACGCAACAGTATTTATTGTTGGTGGTTTCTGGGAAGTGTTGTTCTGTATGGTGCGTAAGCACGAAGTTAACGAAGGTTTCTTTGTAACTTCTATCTTATTCGCACTTATCGTTCCACCAACGCTACCTCTATGGCAAGCGGCGCTAGGTATCACATTTGGTGTTGTTGTAGCAAAAGAGATCTTCGGTGGTACAGGTCGTAACTTCCTTAACCCTGCACTTGCAGGTCGTGCATTTCTATTCTTCGCTTACCCAGCGCAAATTTCGGGTGACGTAGTATGGACTGCAGCTGACGGCTTCTCTGGTGCTACTGCTCTTAGCCAATGGGCTCAAGGTGGTAACGGTGCTCTAGTTAACACAGTAACTGGCGCTCCTATCACTTGGATGGACGCGTTCATCGGTAACATCCCTGGCTCTATTGGTGAAGTATCGACTCTAGCTCTAATGATCGGTGCAGCGATGATCGTTTACATGCGAATAGCTTCATGGCGCATCATTGCGGGTGTAATGATCGGTATGATCGCAGTATCGACTCTGTTTAACGTGATCGGTTCTGACACTAATCCAATGTTTAATATGCCATGGCATTGGCACCTAGTTCTAGGTGGTTTTGCATTCGGTATGTTCTTCATGGCAACGGACCCAGTATCAGCGTCATTTACTAGCAAAGGTAAATGGTGGTACGGCATCCTAATTGGTGCAATGTGTGTGATGATCCGTGTAGTTAACCCAGCGTATCCAGAAGGTATGATGCTGGCGATTCTATTCGCGAACCTATTCGCACCTCTGTTCGACCATGTAGTGATTGAGAAGAACATCAAGCGGAGACTAGCACGCTATGGCAAGTAATAACGACAGCATTAAAAAGACGCTGGGTGTTGTTATCGGGTTGAGCCTTGTTTGTTCAATCATCGTATCAACAGCAGCAGTAGGTCTGCGTGATAAGCAAAAAGCTAACGCTGTCCTAGATAAGCAATCAAAGATCGTTGAAGTTGCAGGCATTGACGCAAACGGTAAGAAAGTACCAGAGCTATTTGCTGAGTACATCGAACCTCGTCTAGTAGACCTTGAAACAGGTAACTTTACTGAGGGTAATGCATCTACGTACGATCAACGTGAAGCATCAAAAGATGCAGAACGTTCAATCGCATTGACACCAGAAGAAGACGTAGCTGATATCCGTCGTCGCGCGAATACAGCAGTGGTGTACCTTGTAAAAGATCAAGATGAAGTCCAAAAAGTTATCCTGCCTATGCACGGTAAAGGACTATGGTCGATGATGTATGCCTTTGTAGCCGTTGAAACTGATGGTAACACTGTGTCTGCTATTACTTACTACGAGCAAGGTGAAACTCCTGGACTTGGTGGTGAAGTAGAGAACCCTTCATGGCGCGATCAATTCATTGGCAAGAAATTGTACAATGAAGATCACCAGCCAGCGATTAAGGTCGTGAAAGGCGGCGCACCGCAAGGTTCTGAGCACGGTGTTGATGGCCTATCAGGAGCGACGCTCACTAGTAATGGTGTTCAACACACATTTGACTTCTGGTTAGGTGATATGGGCTTTGGTCCTTTCCTAGCAAAAGTTCGTGACGGAGAACTTAACTAATGTCTAGTGCACAAAACGTTAAAAAGAGCATTCTAGCGCCAGTATTGGATAACAACCCAATCGCGCTACAAGTTCTTGGTGTATGTTCTGCTCTTGCAGTAACAACTAAACTAGAAACAGCTTTTGTAATGACACTAGCGGTAACATTTGTAACTGCGTTGTCTAACTTCTCTGTTTCATTGATCCGTAACCACATTCCTAACAGTGTGCGTATCATCGTTCAGATGGCAATCATCGCATCGTTAGTAATCGTGGTAGACCAAGTGCTAAAAGCTTACCTATACGATATCTCTAAACAGCTATCTGTATTCGTTGGTCTGATTATCACTAACTGTATCGTAATGGGTCGTGCTGAAGCATTCGCAATGAAGTCTGCGCCAGTACCATCTCTTATTGACGGTATTGGTAACGGTCTAGGTTACGGCTTCGTTCTTATCACTGTAGGTTTCTTCCGTGAGCTATTTGGCTCAGGCAAACTATTTGGTCTAGAAGTTCTACCTCTAGTGAGCAACGGTGGTTGGTACCAGCCTAACGGCCTAATGCTACTAGCACCATCAGCATTCTTCCTAATCGGCTTCCTTATCTGGGTAATCCGTATTCTGAAACCAGAACAAGTAGAAGCGAAGGAGTAAGGACGTCATGGAACATTACATTAGTCTGTTAGTTAAATCGATTTTCATCGAAAACATGGCTCTGTCTTTCTTCCTAGGTATGTGTACTTTCCTTGCCGTATCTAAGAAGGTTAAGACCTCTTTCGGCCTAGGTGTTGCAGTTGTGGTAGTTCTGACTATCGCTGTTCCTGTGAACAACCTGGTATACAACCTAGTTCTGAGAGAGAACGCGTTAGTTGAGGGCGTGGACCTTAGCTTCCTAAACTTCATCACCTTTATCGGTGTAATTGCAGCACTTGTACAGATTCTAGAGATGGTCCTAGACCGTTTCTTCCCACCTTTGTACAACGCGCTAGGCATCTTCCTACCGCTGATCACAGTAAACTGTGCAATCTTCGGTGGTGTATCTTTCATGGTACAACGTGACTACAACTTTGCTGAATCGATCGTTTACGGTTTCGGCTCTGGTGTGGGCTGGATGCTAGCAATCGTTGCTCTTGCAGGTATCCGTGAGAAGATGAAGTACTCTGACGTACCTCCAGGTCTACGTGGTCTTGGTATCACATTTATCACTGTAGGTCTTATGGCGTTAGGCTTTATGTCTTTCTCTGGTGTTCAACTGTAAGTCGGGTAAACCGCAACAATTAAGGAATAGTCAATGGACATTATTCTTGGTGTAGTGATGTTTACTCTGATCGTACTTGCACTAGTACTAGTGATTCTTTTCGCTAAGTCTAAGCTTGTACCAACAGGTGACATTACAATTTCTGTGAACGATGACCCTTCTCTGGCGATCGTTACACAACCAGGTGGTAAGCTACTGAGTGCTCTAGCAGGTGCTGGCGTATTCGTATCTTCTGCTTGTGGTGGCGGTGGCTCATGTGGTCAGTGTCGCGTAAAAGTTAAATCAGGTGGTGGCGACATCCTACCAACCGAGCTTGACCATATTACTAAAGGTGAAGCGCGTGAAGGTGAGCGTCTAGCGTGTCAGGTTGCAATGAAAACTGACATGGATATCGAGCTTCCTGAAGAAATCTTCGGCGTTAAGAAGTGGGAATGTACTGTTATCTCTAACGATAACAAAGCGACATTCATCAAAGAGCTTAAGCTACAAATTCCAGATGGCGAATCAGTACCTTTCCGTGCTGGTGGTTACATCCAGATTGAAGCTCCTGCTCACCACGTGAAATACGCAGACTACGATATTCCTGAGGAATACCGTGAAGACTGGGAGAAGTTCAACCTTTTCCGTTACGAGTCTAAAGTTAATGAAGAGACCATTCGTGCATACTCTATGGCTAACTACCCAGAAGAGCACGGTATCATCATGCTTAACGTTCGTATCGCAACTCCGCCGCCGAACAACCCAGACGTACCACCAGGCATCATGTCTTCGTACATCTGGTCTCTAAAAGAAGGCGACAAGTGTACTATTTCTGGTCCATTTGGTGAGTTCTTTGCGAAAGATACAGATGCAGAAATGGTATTCGTTGGTGGTGGTGCTGGTATGGCTCCAATGCGCTCACACATCTTCGACCAACTTAAGCGTCTGCACTCTAAGCGTAAGATGTCTTTCTGGTACGGCGCACGTTCTAAGCGTGAAATGTTCTACGTAGAAGACTTCGATATGCTACAAGCTGAGAATGACAACTTCGTATGGCACTGTGCACTGTCTGATCCACTTCCAGAAGATAACTGGGATGGTTACACTGGCTTTATTCACAACGTTCTTTACGAGAACTACCTACGTGATCACGAAGCGCCAGAAGACTGTGAATACTACATGTGTGGTCCACCTATGATGAACGCTGCTGTAATCGGCATGCTAAAAGATCTAGGTGTAGAGGATGAAAACATCCTACTAGATGACTTCGGTGGTTAATTCCTCCAAGTGATTGAATCTATGGCTAGCTCTCCAAGAGAGCTAGCCATTATTTTTTATAGACATAAAACTGATACTCAACAGTTGATATAGGTAATCGGATTGAAAGGATTGATCCTATTTCCCATATCAATTCAACAACATTGGGAGTTAACAAGTGAAAAAGTGGCTTGTTGCATTTGCTTCTCTATTGATTTTGGCTGGCTGTGAGCAGCCAGCCGATCAAATTCATTTAAGTGGCCCTACCATGGGGACTTCTTACAACATCAAGTATATCGAGCAAGATGGTATTCCAACGCCAAAAGCGATGCAGACAGAAATTGATCGCTTATTGGAAGAGGTTAATGACCAAATGTCGACCTATCGTGACGACTCAGAGTTAAGTCGTTTTAATCAGCATCAAACGAGCGAGCCATTTACAGTTTCGACACAAACTGCAACGGTAGTGAAAGAAGCAATTCGCCTTAACGGTCTTACTTTAGGTGCATTGGATGTGACGGTCGGCCCTCTAGTTAACCTGTGGGGGTTTGGTCCAGAAGCTCGTCCAGATGTAGTTCCAACCGATGAAGAACTCGCTGCTCGCAAAGCAAATACCGGTATTCACCACCTATCTGTTGATGGTAATACACTGTCCAAAGACCTTCCTAACTTGTACGTCGACCTATCGACGATTGCGAAAGGTTGGGGGGTTGACGTGGTTGCTGACTACCTTCAATCTGAAGGGGTACAGAACTTTATGGTCGAAGTTGGCGGTGAAATGCGTCTCAAAGGTGTCAATCGTGAAGGTGTGCCTTGGCGTATCGCAATTGAAAAACCGACCGTTGATGAACGTTCAATTCAAGAAATTATTGAACCAGGCGACATGGCAATTGCAACAAGTGGTGACTATCGTAATTACTTTGAGAGTAATGGTGTGAGATACTCTCATATTATTAATCCACGAACAGGCAAACCAATTCATCATAAAGTGGTGTCTGTAACGGTATTAGATAAATCGTCGATGACTGCTGATGGTCTTGCAACTGGTCTTATGGTGCTAGGTGAAGACAAAGGCATGGCAATTGCGAACGAAAATAATATTCCTGTTTTCATGATTGTGAAAACGGAAGATGGTTTTAAAGAGTTGGCTTCGGAAGCATACAAGCCATTCATGAAGAAATAACAACAGAAGTGAGCATGTTTTTATGAATACATTTCTAATTACCTTTGCTGTGTTTGTCGCGGTAATCACTGCAATGGCTGTCGGATACATTTTCCAAAAGAAAGTCGTGAAAGGTAGCTGTGGTGGCTTAGGGGCAGTTGGCATCGAAAAAGTGTGTAATTGTCCAGAACCCTGCGATGCGCGTAAAAAACGTGAAGCGCGCGAGGCTGCGCGTGCTGAGAAATTGGCGGCGTGGGAAAAAGATAGAATTGCTTAGTATTGGTTAATCGTACTAAGAAAGTGATAAAGCTCAGCGTTCTGCTGAGCTTTATTTTTAGGCAGCTAACCAAAGCTCAGATGTCCGAGAAAGAGCCCAATACCGTGTTTTGTTGTTTCTTTCTCTCATGTTACAGAGCAAGACCACACCGATAGTCATTAGGACGAAGAAATGATTTGGTTACGTCCGTTCTCTTTGGCCATGTAAAGTCGCTCATCCGCCACTTTTATTTGTTGTTCCAGCTCCCCCTCGATGTTGCTTACACCAATACTCGCGGTCACAAGAATGTTTTTGTCCAAATAAGTTATTGGCGTTTTTTCTATGCGCTGTCTCATTTGTTCTAAGCGTGTTAGAAAGCCGTCATAGTCGCCACTGGCTTGAATACAAAACTCCTCGCCACCAAGCCTAGCGACAATATCATTTGGAAAATAGATTTTTAGAATATTCGCTATCATGACTAACACTGCATCGCCGCCCTCATGTCCGTGTGTATCATTTACTTGCTTAAAGAAATCGATATCAAGCATCGCGATGTTTCTTTGAGCGTTTTCTACATGGGGTTGCTCAAACAGAAAGCGGCGGTTCCATAAGCCCGTTAGCGCATCTTGATTTGCCATTTTAAACAGTTCAGATGTTGCGTCTTTGATATCTAACAGTTGGTGAATACGGCAAAAAAATTCTTCTTGATTAAATGGCTTGTATAAAAAGTCATTGGCCCCTGCTTTTAGAAACCTAGCCGTCATAGTCTTAGAGTTACTACCCGACAAGCCGAGAATGGCTAATTGATTTTTATCCCACTTCCGACGTAATTCACGCACCATAGTAATGCCATCTTTAACGGGCATATCATGGTCGGTTAAAACGAGAGTGATATCTGGATTTTGCTCGACAAGCTCTAGGGCTTTTTGCCCATTGTCAGCTTCCAACGTCTGAATATATTGATGCTCCAAAAGTTGGGCAATGTGTCTTCTTACGGTGTGTGAATCATCAACGACTAAACATTTGTGTTGTTGATTGTTGGTTAGTCGCTTGAGGAGTGGTAATAGATAGGAAACGGACGCCATGCTGTCTTTCAAAATATAGTCGAGGACACCTTTTGCAAGCATCTTTTCGCGAGTGTCTTCTTGAAATCGAGCCGTTAAAACAATGACACGATGACCATGTTCCAAAACGAGGTCAATAATCTCGCCATCTTGAGCATCCGGTAAACAATAGTCTAAAACCGCACAGAAGAGGTCCTGTGCTGAAGATAACAAGTTCTTTGCCTCCGCGTAGCTTTCCGCTGCGATGACCTCATAACCAGCTTGGCTTATTGTTTGGCAAAGAAAGTTTTTAAATGCACGACTATCTTCAACAACCAGAATCTTATTACTCAAGCGCAGTCCCCAAAATTAATTGTTTAAAATCAATGATAACTAAAATTAAACTTATCGCCATCAAAAAACACATGTCAACCAAAAGTAGAACAACTACTCAAATGTTTGACACGCATCCGTTAACATCACATCATTATTCCTGTCTTAGTTATATAATTATGTTTAGCTAACGTAGGGAGAAAGTAGTATGGAAATGCATCAACATGGTATGGCTGAGCTATTTCAACAACTGGGCCTCGGTAGCTCTCCTCAAGAAATGAAAGATTTTATTAATCAACATCGACACAAAAGAGATTCTGCGCCTTTACATGAAGCTAGCTTTTGGACGATGTCACAGGCGAACTTTCTAAAACAAGCCATCGAAGAAGATGCAGATTGGGCCGAATTAGTCGATCAATTGGACGTAATGCTTCGAGATTGACGTTCGCTTAAACACGCCCATTTCTCTTCAGGTAGATTTGATTTATACTGTTTTTTTGAACAGTGCTTTGATGGCTATGTCAGATCGAATTAGAAAAATTATTCATGTCGATATGGATTGTTTTTATGCTGCCGTAGAGATGAGAGATAACCCCAGTTACCGTGGCATTGCACTCGCTGTTGGCGGACATGAAAAGCAGCGTGGAGTGATTAGCACCTGTAATTATGATGCGCGTAAATATGGTGTTCGCAGTGCAATGTCAACGGCGCGCGCGCTGCAACTCTGTCCTCATTTGTTGGTTGTGCCCGGTAGAATGCATGTATATAAGCAAGTCTCTCAGCAGATTCGTGCTATTTTTGAGCGTTATACGCCTATCATTGAACCTCTCTCATTGGATGAAGCATACCTCGATGTCACGGACTCGACAGCTTGCCGTGGCTCCGCTACGTTGATCGCAGAGTCAATTCGCCGCGATATCTGGAGTGAACTTGGGTTGACGGCATCGGCGGGCATTGCTCCGATAAAGTTTCTTGCCAAGGTCGCGTCAGACATGAACAAGCCCAACGGTCAGTTTGTGATTCCGCCAGAGAAAGTCCAAGAGGTTATCGATAGTCTTCCGCTAGAGAACATTCCTGGTGTGGGGAAGGTGAGTCTTGAGAAGCTCCACCAAGCCGGTTTTTATCGATGTGAGGACATTAAAAACAGTGACTATCGAGAGTTGTTGAGGCAGTTTGGTCGTCAGGGTGCCTCCTTATGGCAGCGAAGCCATGGAATTGATAATCGAGAAGTCGTTGTTGAGCGCGAGAGAAAGTCCGTCGGTGTGGAAAGGACATTCAGCCAGAACATCGCAACCTATGATGAATGTTGGCAAGTGATTGAGGAGAAACTTTATCCTGAACTCGAGAAACGTTTAGAGCGTGCAAGCCCAGATAAGTCGATTATTAAACAAGGTATTAAAGTCAAATTTGCCGACTTTCAACTGACAACAATTGAGCACATCCATCCGCAATTAGAGCTTGAGGACTTCAAGATCTTGCTAAGAGATATTCTTAAACGCCAAAATGGACGGGAAATTCGCCTTTTAGGCTTGAACGTGATGCTCAAGCCCGAAGACCAAGCGCGTCAATTGAGCTTTTTTTAGGCCCTTACCGTTTCTACCTGCGTTAATACCTGCTCAAAACTTACATTTGCCATTGCACCATAACCTGCTAGCTTTGAGGCTTTTAGCTGGCTAATCAAAGGAGTGCTGATTCCGCACAAGAAGCGAGCAACGGCATCATTACTGATGGCCGATGGGGAAAGCTGAATAAACTCCCGCGCCCATATCGATACTTGAGATTGTTCAATATCTTCAGGTTCTGGTGCTGTGAATGTGGCGACGTGACCACGACACACGGAGCAGTGACCACATTGCTTTGGTGCATCGTGATCCGCAAAGTAGTTCGCCAATTGTGAGCTCAAACAGTGCTCGGACTGGAACAAGTGCAGCATGGTGTGGATTCTTTCGATATCTTTGCTTTCTTTGGATTGGAACAGTTCATACAGTTGTTGGATTAAAACATCCGAGCTCTGTTTGGTTGGCATAACTGAGTACACGTCCGTCAGTTGTTTGCTCTCTAGTTCTATCCAGCCGTTCTGGTGAAAATAGTCGAGCGCTGCGACAACTCGGCTGCGTTCCGATTGATAGTTCATCCATAGCGCTTCTAGATCAACTTGGCACCACACTTTGGCTTTTTGTGAGCAGGAAAAAATAGCCTCCACAAATTGACGTCGCTCGCCTTGAAATTGATTCACAATAAATTGCTGATCGTGCAAAAACTTAAACCGATATTCCGCAAAGTAACTGTACTTTGCTTCAATGACATTATGTAGCTCCAAATAAACCAACAAGGTTTTGAGTGGCAATTGGCGGATATTACTTTCACGCGACAAACGCAGTGGCACTACCTCCCATTGTGGAGCATGTTCTTTCGCTTGCTCGACTACATAGTTAATTGACGTAAATTCTGGTGTGTCACCATAGACAAAATTCTCCAACACCGTTAGGCCGGACGTATTGCCTAGCAGAATGCACTCCGAGCGTTGCCCGTCCCTGCCTGCACGTCCAATCTCTTGTGCGTAGTTCTCGATTGATTTGGGTAAGTCGAAGTGAATGACGCGTCGAATATCAGATTTATCGACCCCCATACCAAATGCAATCGTTGCAACAATACAGTCAATTTGGCCATCCATGAACTGCTGTTGGATTTGTTCACGAACGTCGCTTTTCATGCCAGCGTGGTATGCGTGAGCGTTAATGCCAATATGGATTAATGACTTTGCTACTCGTTCTGCTGTTTGCTGCTGCGTCACGTATACGATGGTCGGAAGCTTAGGTGAAGAGGCGATGATCTCACTGAGCTGTTCTTGTTTCTTTGTTGCCTCACACGGGATCACCGAGATATCCAGATTAGAGCGGTAGAAGCCTGTAACGGTAATATGTTCACTGGAAATATCGAACTTTTTTTGCATGTCTTCAATAACTGCAGGCGTTGCCGTTGCGGTGAGAAGTAAAGACTGTGGGATGTTCAGTTCACGTTGATATTGCGGTAGTTTGAGATAATCTGGACGAAAGTTATGCCCCCATTCGGAAATACAGTGCGCTTCATCAATGACCATCAAAGAAATCGGTACTTGGCGAATGAATTCACGAAAACGCTCATTTTTTAGTCGCTCAACAGAAATCATCAAGATTTTGATTTGTCCATTCTTCACGCCAGCCATGACCTGTTGTGCTTCTTCTCTACTTTGACTGCTATCGATAGAAGCGGCCGCGATTCCTTTACTTTGTAAAAAGCTCAGTTGATCCTTCATTAACGCCAACAACGGAGAGATCACCAACGTAAGGTTGGGTAATATGGTTGCAGGTAGTTGATAACAGAGTGACTTCCCCGAGCCTGTAGGAAAGATTGCCGCAGCAGAGTAACCATTCATAACGGCTTCAATAACGGGTTGCTGACCTTGGCGTAATGAGTCAAAACCAAATACAGATTGAAGTGTTTGATGCAGCGAGTCACTTTGCATAATAGGGAAACCTTTCTTTGATGGTAAACTTGGCTACATTAACACACCCCGAATACTAAACGCGCGTCCTAAAAGTATGAACAAAGCTGACTTAGTCCAAATTATCATCCAACATCTGGAAGAAAAACTTCAAGTTGCCCATTCATCGGCTCAGCGAGCTATCGATGCCGCCACAGATGAAGAAACTGTTCCCGAGCACAAGTACGATACATTGGCACTTGAAGCCGCGTATCTTGCTCATGGACAAGCCATGCGAATTCAAGATAGTGAAGAGGAGTTGCGTCAATATCGTTCTTTAGTGACTCGTAACTTTAAGAATGCGCCTGTTGGTGTTGGTGCTTACGTTGTTCTCGCAGATGAGAATTTGATCGAAAAGCACTTCTTTGTAGGCCCTTGCTCTGGTGGTTTGACTGTTCAATATCAGACTCTGGAAGTCTTTGTCTTAACAGCCAAATCTCCTCTGGGTCGAGCGTTGTTCGGGAAAGAAGAGGGTGATGAGGTTGACGTGAAAATAGGAGATAAAACAACTTGTTACGAAGTCGTGACGATTTGCTGACATCTCATGTATCACTCAGTGTTATGTTTAACACGAGTAATGTTAAATAAAAGAGAATGACATGAAAAAGCTTTTTACACTCTCATTGCTGATGGTCAGTGCTACTGGTTATGCAGCGCAGTGTCGTGTGGACATCAATAATGAAGTCCGTATGGATGGGCAAAGCTTGGAAATTCGCCAAACGACAGGTGATAAAGCTGTCGTGGATGAGGATAACAACCTCTTCATCAAAGGTGAGCTAATTGAACTCAATGCCGACCAAAAAGCGGCAATTGAAGACTATCGCGAAAAAATGAACGCGTATATTCCACAAGCAAAGCAATTGGCGAGTGATGGTTTAGCGCTTGCGAATGATATTATTGATGATGTTGCGGAAAGCCTCGATGCACCTGGTGCGTTTGATAATGTAAAAGTCGCAGTAAAGGACTTTTTCGCTGATGTTGAATCACGTTACTACAAAGATGGTGATTTCATCCTGCCTGCGGAGAGTTTTGAGTCTATGACACAAGGGTGGACTGAAGACTTTGCAAAAGCACAAGAGATCTTCAATAAAGAGTTTTTAGCCAGTTCGTTGGATGCTTTATCGAAAAAAATGAAGGAAGAGGGAGGGATAAACCTCACTGCATTATCAGAGAGTATGGCTGAACTCAGCGCGAAAGTAGAAGAGCGTTTAGCCGAGCATTCGAAAGAGGTAGAACAACAAGCAGAAGACTTGTGCGATTCGCTGGATGACATGGCAGGGCAAGAAAACGATCTGTTGAAGAAAATCCCTGAGCTAAAAGATTACCGAGTATTTACGATTTAATTACTCATTAAAAAGCAAAAACTCGATGAGATAAAGAAAGAGAGCACTATTGTGCTCTCTTTGCGTTTTACTCGCTTATTCTTTGATAGCTTATTGCGCATTCATCTCGGTGAGTTTATCGCCGACAGGTTTTGAGAAGTTAAAGCCATCATGCTGATCCCAGTTGATAGACCATGTCATTACTCCTGCATAATTCGGGTAATGGTACGCTGGTTTAACGGTGCCACATGAAGTGCCTTTGGTTAAACAATCTAGTGCGTTGATAATATTCTGTGTTGGAGCCTGCCCTGAATTTGCCGAGCTAGGACCTGAAGGTAAACCGATTGCGACTTGATCATCGCGCAATGGTGCAAATTGAGTGCCGTCGGCCAACTCAAAACCTTCGATAAGCATTTTAGATTGCGCTACCATCATATCCACAGAGCCTTCTGGTGCACTGCCTGGCAGGTATGGGTTTGGCAAACCGCCGTTGTTATATAACTGGACGTGAAGCAAGTCGAGCGTGCTGCGTGTCTCGTTTATCACAGGAATGTAAGCTCCCCAAATACCGCTGTAAGCCACATAGCCGCCTTGAACATAAGGGTGCTCAGGCGCCATGGTTAGGTACATATCTCCACCCATGTTTTGCTCTATTTGAAGCAAAGCACGACCAAGGCGAGCTTGAATTTGCGAGCCATGAACTAAGTTAGAACCACTCTCTAAATCCACATCTAGACCATCAAAGCCCCACTCAGCGATAAGACCTGTTAGGCTAGAGACAAAGTTGGCTTCATCTTGGTCGGTATTCAGCGTAATCGTGCCTTCTGCGCCGCCAAGAGAGAGAACAAACTTCTTACCTTTAGCTTGAAGCGCTGCCATGTCCTGCTTGAATTGTGTTGGATCGAGTGCTGGACAATCGCTGTAAATATCGCCTGAATATAGATTAAAGTGCACAGTGCCATCACTGTTGCGATCATTTTCAGCAAAGGCAATATCAATCACATCCCAAGCATCTGCCATATCTGCTAGACGAATTGGACAGCCCGCACCATTTACAAAATTGTGCCAGTAACCGATGAGTTTATGGCGTTTCTCTACTTGCTCAACCACCGTTATTGCTGCGGCGTCAGACAGTGCATTGCTTCCTGACAAATCCACAGCTTGGGCGCTAACTGTAAAGTTACCAAGTGCAGTTGGTGTCCAGTTGGCTGTGTAAGGTGCTGTGGTATCGGTTGCAACAATAGAGCCGTTGATCATGAAATCAACGTGTTTAATGCCTGAAGTTAAAGACGTTGCATCGGCGCTTAATGCGAGACTTTTGCCTAATCCGACGGTTTGACCGCTGCTTGGTGAAGTCAGAGAGACGACCAAATCTTTATCGCTGACTTCCACACCAACCAGGGACTCTGACGTGTTGTTATCATTATCGGTTGCGACGGCTTTAAGCTGGTTAGCGCCAATAAGTGTGGCGTTCCAAGTAACGGAATATGGCGCTTGAGTGGTGACCCCTAAGCTGGTGTTGTTCGCAAAAAACTCAACTTGCGTGACTGTGCCATCAGCATCGCTTGCGTTTGCCGTGATTTCGTTATTGCTGCCAGCGAGCACGACTTGTCCATCCGTTGGTGCCGTAATGGTAACTTGCGGTGGTGTCGAACAAGCACCTAGGCCACTCCAAGCATCTTGCCAGTATAGCCCTTCACCAGGCTCGTAAGCCCATGTCGCATCCGAGGAGCACCAACCAGCAACATCACAACGATATTTTTGGTTGAAGTGAGAAATCAGGTCGCCAGCTTGATAACTTGTGCCTGCCACATAAGGTACTGCATCTGCACATCCGCCCGTTCCGGTTTCTGAATTACTAATAACCAGCGCTACTTCTTGGCTCATCGTTGCGAGGTTTGTATCATCAGTCGCTTGTGCTTTGAACGAGTATGTACCTGGACTAGCGGTCCATTGATATTCGTAAGGTGCGCTAGTATCAATGGCGACAGATTGATTGTTTACGAAGAACTCAACTTGTGTGACCACACCATCAATATCGTCAGCTTGAGCGGCTACGGTTAGGTTATCGCCTACATTAAGCACTTCTGTGCCTACTGGGCTTGTCAATGAAATGCTTGGTGGCGGTAATTCGACTTGTGGTTGAACTTGGATAGAAATCGTCGTGGTGCTAACAGCTCCCTCATTATCTGTCGCAATTGCGGTCAATTGCGAGATCCCTTCAATAGCTGTCCAAGAAGCTTCGAATGGTGCTTGAGTTACCACAGCAACGGTTTGGTTGCCTGCAACAAACTCAATTTGTGTGATTTGGCCATCTTCGTCAGTTGCGTTGGCTAACAAAGTGATCGCACTGCCTTCGGGAATTTGTGCGTTGTTTATTGGAGAGGAGAACGACACCGTTGGTGATAAATTGTTGCTTCCACCATCACATTGCCCTAACGCTTTCCATGCTTCCCAAGATCCTGAGTTGGTCACGGGATCATTGCCTTGCGTCCAATATGCAGCCTCATAAGCGGCTCCTTGCGTTTTTACTAAAGCGCCCGATGTATAAGTCGCAGTGCTGTCCCAGTCGGGTAAACTTTGACAGTTATAGGCTTGAGCTTGGTAGCTGGCGCTGAGTGCTACAACCATCGCTCCGTGAAGTAGGGTGACCTTCATTTTCCTCTCCTTGAATCATGGGTATAAATGAGAACAGAGTAATAACTAGCTGATAAATAGACATTAGGGGGAAAAAGCGAAGCACAATATTCTGCTTTTCGACACAGTATCACGAGGAACAGTTCGTCCCTTACACCAGAGCTCATTATTTTTCGGCTCACTTCACGGCAGAAGGATTGGTAAAATTCAGCCACGTAAAACGAACAACAGTCGCGAGGCTTTTGAGCGATGAATATGAGATGTACGTTAAAATTTACAAGCTGAATGACTACAAATTGTTTCAACTGTCGAGGATTTAACCGAGGTGCTCTTGTTGAATAGTGAATATTGCTATAGTGTACTAGTTAGCTAGTTCAATGATATTTTTGTGTGAGTAGTATGACACAGCAAACCTCTTCTCAGCCTCGCGAGCATTTTGGCTCTCGTCTCGGGTTCATCTTAGCTGCCGCAGGTGCCGCAGTTGGCCTTGGCAATATTTGGGGCTTCCCAACTCAAGCAGCCAGTAATGGTGGCGGTGCTTTCCTGTTAGTTTATTTGGTGATGATTCTTATCGTCGCATTTCCGATGCTGGTGGTTGAAATGGCGATTGGTCGCCATGGTCAAGCCAACCCTGTAGACAGTATGCGTGCAATCACAGATAACCCTGCCGGTAAAAAGCTCGGCGGCATTGTGGGTTGGATTGGTTTAAGCGTACCAAGCGCTGTCTTAGCGTTTTATTCAATTGTTGGTGGTTGGTTGATCTGCTTTTTACTGGGTGCAATCACAGATCTAATGGGGTTAGAAGCTGCAACTCAATGGCTAAAGGGCTTTAGTGTTGAACGTAACTTGTTCGGAACCATTACTTTTTATGTACTGACGATTCTCATCGTACAAGGTGGCGTAAAACAAGGTATTGAGAAGTGGTCCACACGTTTGATGCCAGCATTGTTTGTTTTGTTTGCTCTGCTATTTGCTTACATCATGACGCAAAACGGTGCGATGGAAGGTCTGAAACATTACCTAGTGCCGGATTTTGAAAAGGTATGGGACCGCAAGTTGATTCTTGCTGCAATGGGGCAGGGCTTCTTCTCGCTTACGATCGGTGGCTGTTCAATGCTGATTTATGGCTCTTACTTGAGTAAGAAAGAGAACCTACCAAAGATGGCGATGAACGTGACCATGGTAGATACTGCCGTTGCTTTCATTGCAGGATTAGTGGTGATGCCAGCGATGTTTGTGGCAATGCAAAAAGGCGTTCAGATCTATGCAGAAGATGGCTCTCTATTAAGCTCTGATACGTTGGTATTTACCGTATTGCCATTGATGTTTGATAGCTTAGGTTTGCTTGGTCAATTGTTCTCTATTGTGTTCTTCTTATTGCTGACGATTGCGGCGCTAACGTCCTCCATTTCAATGTTAGAGTGTCCAGTGGCTTTAGTGAGTGAGCGCTTCAATACTAAGCGCAGCGCAACGAGCTGGGTTTTAGGTGGTCTCATTGCCTTGTTCAGTGTGGTGATTGTTTATAACTTTGGCGCTCTGTTTGGTATGGTCGCGACGGTTGCTACTCAGTATCTACAACCAACCGCTGCGCTCTTATTCTGCTTATTTGGTGGTTGGGTATGGAATCGCAACTCAAAAATCAAAGAGCTTGAGCAAGGTTGCCCGGAGTTTACGCAAGGTTGGTTTGGTAAGTTATGGCCTGCGTATGTGAAGTTTGTATGTCCAATTCTTGTGGCGACAGTCATCTGGGCTTCATTTGGCTAACCGGGACGCCTATCGAATAAAAGAAAAGGGCTTGATGGTAACTCATCAAGCCCTTTTTGATATTGGTTATTCTCGTTTCGGTTATCCGCCAAGAATGGTGTTGATTAACGGAATTGTCCTGCTTCTGGAAGAAAGTCAAAACCAGCAGAAGCCAGTTTTGTCTCCAGTGCTGTGCGCTCGATATCGAAGAAAGCCACCAGTTTGTCCAGATCACCTCCGAAGTCATCGCGTAGCTTCATATTCACAATGCTCATCAGCATGACAGGGTCCATGGATTCAAAGTTCGTTAGATTCATGACTTATCCTCAAAATCTGAAATCAGTAGGTTTGCCGCAGCAAATGCCGCTTTTTCACGCACTTCTTTTGGTAGCGATTCATCCGCTGCAACATCGTTCAGTGCTTTAACTGCACATGAAATTGCTTGGGGAATATAAGCTTGATCGCCACTACCAATCTGAGCATAAAGCTCACGAACCAGTTCACAACAGCCGTATACTTGCATGTTTTCTTTCCACTAAATGATAACTTATCTCAATATACACACAGCGGATTTGAAACTCAAAGTACAGAGTTGTTTTGGCTCAAGTTGAAGGTTTGCTTGAGCGAGATTTAATCACTGCATTTGTGCTTCTAACTGCTGAGTGACTTCTGGTGAAAGTTGAAGTTGTTTTGCTAGTTCTTGCAGATACGCTTTTTCCATAAAGTTTTGTTCATCAGCGACGATCAAAGACGCTAGGTAAATTTCTGACGCTTGTTGAGGAGAGGTCGCCTGATTAGCAATTTCAGCAGGATCAAGCGGTTTGTTTAACTCTTGCTGAACGAGGTGACGAACGTGCTCATCTGCGCCCATATCCGCGAGAGCTTGTTCAATGCGCGCCATTTCCTCTTCATCAACGTGACCATCAGCTTTTGCAGATCCAATCATTGCTTTTAAAATTAAGACACTGTGTTTACTGTCATCGGGGTCAAAGGTTTCTTGAACACCTTGACCGGATTGCTTGGCTTGCCAGTCGTTATACACTTTGTAGGCCAAGGCTCCAAGCGCAGCTGCGCCACCGACTTTTAATGCGTTTGACCCTATTTTTTTAGTCATTTTTTTACTTTTCTTTGAGCCCATCAGCATACCGATGAGGCCTCCGCCTACAGCACCTGCTCCTAGCGTTTTTAGACTACTTGAATTTGATGAGGATTTGATGTTGTTGGTTTGTTTGCCCAATGCATCTGCACCTTGCTTAAGTAAGTCTGATTTGAGTGCTTGGTTTAGAAGACTTTTTAAATCCATAACTGACCTCCTTTAGATGATGAAATCAGTTTAATAGCAAGAAGCTGAACCAAAGATTAACAAAGTGAATAGTTCGAAAAAGGTGGAGGGAGGATGTTGAGCTGTAATAAAAAGGGCTGACCGAAGCCAACCCTTTTTAACTATTTGAAACTACTTCAAATGCGAACTCGTCTAGTGCTTACTTTAGTTGAGCTTTTACGTGCTCAACAATGTCAGTCATTGCGACTGCTGTTTTCTCACCAGTAGCACGGTTCTTGTATTCGAAGTTGCCTTCTTTCATTGAGCGGTCACCGATAATAATGGTATGCGGTACACCAATAAGCTCCATGTCAGAGAACATTACGCCTGGGCGTTCTTTACGGTCGTCAAATAGCACTTCGATGCCCATTGCTGTTAGCTCAGCGTACAATTTCTCAGCGGCTTCTTTCACTTCTTCTGACTTGTGCATGTTCATTGGAACGATCGCTACCTGGAATGGTGCGATTGCATCTGGCCAGATGATGCCGTATTTGTCGTGGTTTTGTTCAATAGCAGCCGCTACTACGCGAGTGATACCGATACCGTAACAACCCATTTCTAGGATGACGTTCTTACCATCAGGACCCAGTACACCACAGTTCATCGCTGCGGAGTAAGCGTTACCTAGTTGGAAGATATGGCCAACTTCGATACCACGCTTAAGCTGGATAATGCCCTTGCCACATGGGCTTGGGTCACCTTCCACAACGTTACGTAGGTCTTCAACTTGGCCAAGCTCTACATCACGACCCCAGTTAATACCGAAGTAGTGTTTGCCATCGATGTTCGCGCCCGCACCGAAGTCGCTCATTACCGCAACGCTGCGGTCAACAATGAACGGCAGTTTAAGGCCAACAGGGCCAAGTGACCCTGGGCCTGCACCGATAAGCGCACGAATTTCTTCTTCAGGTGCCATTTCCAGTGGAGCTGCAACCTGAGGAAGGTTTTCTGCTTTCACTTCGTTCAGTTCATGATCACCACGAATAATAAGCGCGATGATTGGCGCATCAACTTCGTCAGATGCTTTCACAAACAGTGTTTTCACTGTTTTTTCAATTGGTAGTTCGAACTGCTCAACCAATTCAGCGATTGTTTTCGCGTTTGGCGTATCAACCAACGTCATTTCTTGTGTTGGTGCCGCAGCCTCAGAGGCTGGAGCTAGTGCTTCTGCTTTTTCAATGTTTGCCGCGTAATCTGACTCGCTAGAAAATGCGATGATATCTTCGCCGCTTTCAGCCAGTACGTGGAACTCTTGAGAGCCGCTACCACCGATAGCACCGCTATCTGCAAGTACAGGACGGTAATCCAGACCCATGCGATCGAATGCTTTACAGTAAGCATCATGCATTGCGTCGTATGACTTTTGTAGTCCGTCTTTATCAATGTCAAAGCTGTACGCATCCATCATTGAGAATTCACGTGAACGCATTACGCCAAAACGTGGGCGTCGTTCGTCACGGAATTTAGTTTGGATTTGGTACAGGTTTAGCGGAAGCTGTTTGTAAGAGCTCACTTCATTGCGAACAAGGCTAGTGATCACTTCTTCAGCGGTTGGGCTAAGTACAAACGGACGAACATGACGGTCAGTAAAGCGAAGTAGCTCAGGGCCCATCTTTTCGCTGCGGCCTGTCTCTTCCCATAGTTCAAACGGCTGAACAACGGGCATCAAAGTTTCGACTGCGCCTGCATTGTCGATTTCTTGACGAACGATGTTTTCGACTTTACGCAGTACACGTAGACCAGTAGGTAGCCAGGTGTATAAACCTGAAGCCAGCTTACGGATCATACCTGCACGTAGCATGAGCTGGTGGCTCACTACTTCTGCGTCGTTTGGAGTCTCCTTCAGAGTAGAAAGAAGATAATTACTGGTACGCATTAAATTTATCCGTTTATTTAAGTTAGATACTCAAGCTTGAATAAGCAGGAGTATGGGAGTTCCCGAAAGGGAAATTTGTTAGCCGTCTATAATATCAGCCAATTGCGTTTGTCAAAAGCTTTCAATAGCGGTAACCGTTATTAAGTTGCTTGTTGCTGTGAACTTTACGTTCAAGTCGAACAAATTTACCGCATATTCTTTGTCGTCCGGTTTGTTTTTCTTATATGCAGGGCGAGGATCTTGTGCCAGAACTTGTTCAATGACTGATCTTACATAGTCAGTATCGGATCGATTTTCTATCGTTGCTAATGCTTGAGCAGAAAAGGTGACTTGTGACTTTTCTGGCTCTTGGTCTGCGTATCCGCCTTGTGCTTCCGAAATAGAATCCGAATAGGGGATATAAGGCTTAATATCCACAATCGGTGTCCCATCCACGAGATCTACACTGCCTAAATCAAGATAGATTTGATCGCCTTGCTTAGTGACTCCTTTCACTTCAACGGCTGACATTCCGATTCCGTTTGGACGGAAAGTCGAGCGCGAGGCAAAGACACCAATTCGTTCATTGCCGCCTAATCGTGGCGGACGTACAGTTGGTTTCCAACCAGCTTCCAGATTCTGATCAAATAGAAACAACAACCAAACGTGAGAGAACTGTTCTAGCCCACGCACTGCTTCAGGGCTATTTGCTGCACCTAACAGTTTTACGCGTGCTTTAGCCTCTGGTACTAAGCGTGGTTGGCGCGGAACTGCAAACTTTTCTTTGTACGGTGTCTCAATGACGCCGATGGGTTCGATGGAATACATGGTGGACATCTTTAAGAATTCATTGAGATGAAAAGTATCACAAATTTCTCTTGCTTTTCTTGTTGATAATGATTATTAATTAAAATGTTATAACATAACAATTTAATTGAAAGGAAAAGTATTATGAAACCAGGAATCCACCCTGAATATCGTCCTGTGGTGTTCCACGACACGAGTGTAGATAAGTACTTTGTCGTTGGTTCTACGTTGAAAACGGAGAGAACCATCGAATGGAAAGATGGCAAAACTTACCCTTACTTTACGTTAGATGTGTCGTCAGCTTCTCACCCGTACTACACCGGTAAACAGCGCGTTGTACAAACCGAAGGTCGCATTGCGAACTTCAACCGTCGTTTTGGTCAATTTAAGAGCGAAAAGGAATAAATCATGAAGGTAGTAAAATCATTAAAAAGTGCAAAAAGTCGTCATCCGGATTGCCAGATTGTAAAACGGAGAGGGCGTCTTTATGTCATTTGTAAAACGAACCCGAGATTCAAAGCTGTGCAAAAGTAATCAACCTGCATATATCTAACTTATGGTTTTTTTTTAATTGATAATATTGAGTTAATTATCTTACATGGATGAAATATCTACATTTTTATTCAATGTTGGTTATAAATGCCTCTGTTCGTCACAGTTTGTAACATTTAGGGCTTTTATTTGACCTTCTACTCAAGTACCCTTCGCACGCTTTTTGACATTTTTGTCACATTTGCATAGGAATAAAAACAAGGAGGGAACAGATGAGTTCATCTGATTCAATTAAACAAAACTCGCCTAAGAAGCCGCTGTTTACGCGCTTTTTGGATACTGTCGAATATTTGGGGAACTTATTACCCCACCCGATCACACTATTTGCCATTTTCTGTTTAGCCATTCTGGTGATGTCGGGTATTGCAGGATACTTCGAAGTTTCCGTAGTTGACCCTCGTCCTGAGGGTGCAAAAGGTCGTGCCGCGGATGGCATGATTCATGTCGTTAGCTTGCTTAACGCTGATGGCCTTGAGCTAATCGTTACCAATCTAGTGAAAAACTTTGTCGGCTTTGCACCTTTGGGTACGGTATTGGTTGCGATGTTGGGTGTTGCTATTGCTGAATACTCAGGCTTGCTATCTGCAGCAATGCGTGGCTTAGTCATGGGTGCATCTCAACGCATGGTAACAGTGACGGTCGTTTTCGCGGGTATCATTTCAAATACGGCATCAGAGCTTGGCTATGTGGTACTTATTCCACTGGCTGCAATGCTGTTCCATTCTTTAGGTCGTCACCCACTTGCCGGTCTTGCTGCGGCGTTCGCTGGTGTATCTGGTGGTTACTCAGCAAACCTACTTATTGGTACGGTTGACCCGCTGTTGTCAGGCATTACTGAAACGGCGGCGCAAATGATCGACCCAACTTACACTGTTGGTCCAGAAGTTAACTGGTACTTCATGTTTGTGTCGACATTCTTCATTGCAATCACAGGTGCGTTTGTTACTGAAAAAATTGTTGAGCCAAAGCTTGGCAAATACAGTGAAGAAGAAGCCTCAGAAGATTTGTCGAACGACAAAATGGGTGGCTTAACAGACATTGAGAAGAAAGGCCTAAAACTAGCAGGTGTTGCTGTACTGGTTGTTTCAGCGCTGCTTGCTTGGACGGTTGTTCCAGAAGACGGCATTCTACGTTCTGATGCAGGTACAATTGCAGGTTCACCATTCCTGAAAAGTATCGTGGCATTCATCTTTGTGTTCTTTGCTATTCCAGGCTTTGTGTTTGGTAAAGTTGTTGGCACGATGAAGACGGATCGCGATGTAATTGATGCAATGGCGAAATCTATGTCTTCTATGGGCATGTACATTGTATTAGTTTTCTTTGCGGCTCAGTTCGTTGCTTTCTTTAAATGGACTAACTTCGGTCAGGTATTCGCGGTTGCTGGCGCTAGCTTCCTGCAAGAAATTGGCTTAACTGGCCCAATGTTGTTCTTTGCCTTCATCCTGATGTGTGGATTTATCAACCTAATGATTGGTTCGGCATCGGCACAGTGGGCAGTAACGGCTCCGATTTTTGTTCCTATGTTGATGCTTGTTGGTTATGCACCGGAAACGATTCAGGCTGCTTACCGAATTGGTGACTCGACGACAAACATCATTACTCCAATGATGAGCTACTTTGGTTTGATTCTTGCCGTAGCGACTCGTTACATGAAGAACTTAGGTATCGGTACGCTGATCGCGACCATGCTACCTTACTCAATCTGCTTCATTGTAGGTTGGAGTGTGCTGTTCTACCTATGGGTATTCGTATTTGGTTTACCAGTAGGCCCTGGCGCAGCAACATACTACACACCGTAGAAAACGGTTACCTCACACAGCTCCATTATAAAAAGCCTGCGAACGTCGCAGGCTTTTTTATCGATTGAGACTGTGTACGCAGGCTTACCTGATTATAGATGTCGGTTTATAGCTGAAAACGCATCAACAAAGGGCGATAAAAGTGCTGAGTGAGCCAGCATAAGCTTTTCCAAATTATGCGTTTGTACCAAGGTAAGTGCGCAATATAAACATAGCTAAATTCAATTTCTGGCCGGGCTTTTCTGTTGCGTTTAAAAGCCGGAGCACCTGAGCTCATATTAAAGCGACGCTGGAATATCATTGCGTGGCGGATGGTATAGGCCGATATTCGACGATACAATGCGAGGCGTTGTGGCTTATTGGTATCGTAGCCAAAAATTGGGCAAGTCATATCATTATCAATTTCTACAATGCCTAACGTAGCCAGCATCTCTTCTTGATAAAACAGTCCCACTAACTGTACTAATTTGTTCTGGCTCGCCTGTTTTAAATATTGGGTTGAAAACTGTATGTTATTGAGGCTGTATTTATCAAGGTAAAGCATGTCATATAACTCTTTGGCACGCTGAAACTCTTCATCAGTGGTCAGTGGCCTAAACTGCCAATCTTTATCATTAAGCAGTTTGAAGTCTTTCGTTAAATCTCGGTTGAAGCTGAACGCTTGCCAATCATCAAGTAAATACACTTGTCGTGTTACCAAGCTTTGCCATTTTGGCTGCTTCAATCGCTGAATTAAGTGTAAATGCTGACGCTGGTTGAGGGAGCGAAGCACCAAGGGAAAGGTGGGGTATTGATCGAGTGCGACGCGACGCAGTTCATCGAGATTTAAGGCTGCCCATTGTTCGCTATACATATTGGTGGACAAGCACTGATTGTTGAGCGTTTGGACTTGATCCAATCCAGCCAGTGATAAGATTGGTTTAGTCATATTAATAAGTAACTTACATACCCATCGAACAGCCACATTTTTGACTTTGTGAAGCTCTTCTTCGGCGTAGCCACTAAGCAGTGTCATAGGGGAGACTGCATAACAGTTGTTTGGTATTTTTGGTGTTACGGAGTAAGGAATGGCAACGTCATCGATATAGTAGCAACCAAAGCTTGCTGTGCATTCATCAATAGGATTTGACTGCATGAGAGTGATAAAGGTTTGATGCCATTCTTGAGAGGAAAGTGTCATGAGTTCAATGCCTCTCCATTCCACTCAATATCAACGGTAGAAGCGTCGCTCCACTTCGTCTTGTTCTGCCTAGCTAACCGGAGTAATTCAAACATACTCCGGATTTGGCTCCCGACCGGTAAGTTATGCTGTTGCATCACATTCACTCCAGACCACCAATCTAGCCAAGTTCGAGCCTTGAACAGGGATAACCCGCCTTCAGCGATGAGTGTTATTGGACCTAAATGATGCAATCGCTGCTCGGAAGGACTGGTAAACTCCATATTAGGAAGCAGTTGGTTGCATCGAGACGAGAGTAGGTGCAAACCACTGGTGGCTCTTGGGTTACATTCAATCACGTAGAGTTCATCTTGTGATTTGATGAAGTCAAACGACACTTGCCCATGATAAGTATGACGTTTACCAAAAGCTGCGATAAATGTATCTAGTCGTTCGCACGAGATCGGCTGAAAAGCACTGGCGGCCGAGCCGTTTACACAGTATTTCGGCACATAAGCTTGGTGTGCTTTAAGGTCACCATGTTCAAAAATGGCATAGTTACACACCGGAGTCCCATGGATTTTTTGTTGCTGAACCCAAGGGTAAAGGGGCGATATCGTGGCGGCAGAAATAGACTGAGTTGTCACATCTCTTATGACTTGCCCGCCAAACCGAGAGTAAACGGGCTTTAGAACGGTTCTCTTATTAATTTCAATCTCACTTTTATCAGCGACCAAACGAGTTTTTGGAAGTGTGATTTCTGGCAAACTTTGAAGCTGTTCAAAGACGGTCAACTTGTTGTGCAGGGCATTGAGTAGTCCCACATTGGGCAGAAAAAAATCTACTTCTGGGCATTGTTTGGCAACATGAGCCAAGTAATACACTTCTTCACAAGTGGGTATCACTATATCAATACGCATCTGAGTAATGATTTTTAGGATCTGCTGTTGATAGGTGGGAAACGCAAATCGAGGTGAAGCGGTGGGGATATAAGACTCGATGCCTCGCAAAAACGATCCTAGAGGTTTTTTTAGCGAATCGGTGAGAATTACTTCATGTCCATGATGCATACACATGGTTGCCCACTCTAGTGCAACTGGTGATCGGGCTCCGGTGATTAAGACCCGCATATGTTCACCACACGTCGTTGTTTATTCATTGGCGTCCAAATAGGCGCAGGGCGGTAACTAAATCTGACAGGATCAAGCCGCAATTGGTCAAACAACTTTATCAAGGCTTGATGTATAACCCGATGGTGGTGAACATCCGCTTCAATTTGAATGGCTTGTGACCCTGTTTGGGTGATTCGGTAATCCACGCGACTTTGGGCGGATAGTGTTATAGCGCGGTAGATGAGATCTGGTAACACCGTCACTGGGACGTGGTTTGCGTTTAGCGTGAGGCGATCACCACATCGTCCGGCAATTGCGCCAAGAGGTTCAAATACGCCATTATCCTGTTTATTCTCAATAATATCGTCGAGCTGATAACGAATAATTGGCTGAGTTTTACGACGAAAATCCGTAATGATTGGGCTGTAATGAGTACGTTCGGTATTCAGCCAATGTTTTTCGATGTAAATAACATCTTGATTCCAGCGCATTTGTCCATGCTGATCCGTACATGCAAGAAAACCTTCAGTACATTGATAGACTTCATGGAGTTCGCTGTCGAACCGTTGAGAAATAAAGTGACGGTCACTCTCGGTTAGGACTTCTGCACCAGAAATGATCCGCTGTGGTTGAATTGCGGGTTGACCAAATTGACCGCTGAACTGGGCGCAGAGCTGAAGAGCTTGCGCACTACCAACCAAAAGCGTGGGTTGGAACTTATCTAGCTCTTTTATCCATTCTTGGTAAGGTTTGGTTAAATCGGCATAAAAAAATGTTACAGGCCCTTTCGCGACGGATTTATACAGTGGGCTGTTGGCGCGCAAGGCTAGCGCAATTCGGTGCTTTTGCCATAGGTTGGGCAACAGGCGAGCCAATATATTGCCAGCCCACAGTTGCGTTTCCTGTTTGTCAGCAAGAAACAACCCGCGCATGCCTGATGTGCCCGAAGAAAGCCCAACAGTAACATCGCCAACTTTCGAAGCGGCGAAGTTGCGTGACTGTTCTGCTTCGAGTGCTTGTTGCATTAGCTGTTCAGCATCTAGGCCTTTCGTATTCAACTCCGAGAGGCTCTCCATCATGGTTTGCTTATTCATGATAGGGAAATCACTAAGTGCTGCACCTTGAAGTGAGCGGTAATACGGTGAATGACAGCATACCCAATCTAGGTGTTGCGTTAAATGTCGTTGCTGCCATGTTTCGACTTGTTCTCTTGAGCCGAAAGGGCGGTAGCGGGTTCGCCAGAATTCTGAGATAAGCGTTATCACTTCATCCACCCTTCTTTGATTAGCTGCCGGATAGTTTCCTGACAATGTGAAGGCACGAAGCGAACAAAGTGGTGGGTTTGTTGGTAGCAACTTCTCAATTCGGAGAGGGTGTTTTTATAGGCATTTGTGTCATCGCAAAGCATGTTCGCCAGCCAATGCTGATCAATATTTTCACTCAAGCTCTCGATTAACCAGCATGCATCGGCGAGTAAGAATAGCCAACCTTGGTCTCTTTTAACCAGCAAGCCCACTTGGCCAGCTGCATGGCCTGGCAAGCTAACCATATAAATGAATCCGTCGTCGAACATGTCTTTACAGAGCAAATTAACACCTTGGCACTGAGGAAGAATTTGGCTGATTGGTACAGAAAAATCACTATGAATGAATAAGTTAGGTTCAAGCTGTGGAGGAAGTAGAGCTTTTAGGTATCCTTTTCTTACGCCTCCAATTCGACCACTTTTAGTAATTGCATCTACCCCTTTTTGTTGGCAATGCAATTGAGAGTGGGAAAACTCAGACACGGCAGCAATGTGATCAGCATGGAAGTGGGAGAGCACTAAGTGTTCAATATCATGAGGTTTGAGACTTTCTTTTGCTAACTGCGCAACAATTCCGTGTTCTTTTTTATAGCGACAAGGTGTTGTCCAAGCATAAAAACGTTCAGGGAAGGGACGAGTCGCGCTAAAAAAATGCTCGTGATATCCCGTGTCGAACAGGATGTTGCCTTGCGTTGGGTGCTGAATTAACGCAACGGCTGCCGGAAATGCTCTAGGCTTGATACCAGAACCTGGTTTGACAACAAAGCCTGGGTGTACGCAGTGTCCAGCCTCAAAGATTTTTATTTTTAGACCAGTTTGCATACTGCTGTATTCCTTCTTGAATTGAAAAAAGCGGTTGGTAATTCAGTGTTTGTTTCGCCTTGCTGATATCCAGAGTTTGATGATAGTTAAACAATCCTGCGCTGTATGAGGTGAGCCTTGGTTCTGGCTGATGTGGTAAGTGCCTTCGTATTTGCTCACTGAGCTTTAATAATGGTGATACAACGCCGTATGGTAATGATTGTAACGTTACTTTTAGGTTTAACCCCTCACATAAAGCTTGCAGAACAGTCTCAATTGGCATTGGTTCGTTGTTGGAAATGTTGAACACATCACCATGCTGAAGTTGGCCTGCCTGAGTGCAAGCGAGCATCGCTGCATGGGCAACGTTGTCTACATAGGTCAGATCAACCACAGGATTTCTACCCGATGGCAGAAGCAGAGTGTTGTTTTTTATCGCCTTAAGCACTCTTGGGATAATCGCGCGATCATTGGGTCCAAAAATGCCACGCGGTCTTAAAATGATCGCTTTGCTTTGGCCTTTTACGGCTTCAATTTCCGATAGGTATTTTGTGTGTGCGTAATCATTACACCAGTATGAAGCTATGGCGTCGGTTTCTCGAATATTCCAACGGTCTTGATGGTCAAAGTAGACGCTGGTGGAGGAAATATGGATAAAACGCGAGATTTGATAGGTATTAGCCGCATTGACGAGGTTTTTGGTGGCATCTACATTGGCTTGATAAAACGCCTGCCACTTTCCCCATGGGCTTGAGAGAGCGGCACAATGGATGATTGCATCCATACCTTGGCATACCGCATGAACTGCTGAGTGGTCTCTTAAATCGACTATATGTGGGATAACATCGAATTGCTCGGCGAGTTGTTTAGCGATGACTGTATTTCGTGCTGTAAAGTGCAGTTCATACTGCTGGTGAAACATTCTCAGAATTGCGCTACCCAACATCCCGCTGCCACCAGTGACCAATATCTTCATAGTTTTAGCACTCCCATCCCTAGTGACAACCCTGCGGCGGTGCCAGCTAATAACACATGTTTTCCTGCGGCTTCTGGCTGATTACGCAGCCAGTGTAAGTTAATTGGGAGTGAGGCGGCGACTTGGTTTCCCAAAGTCGAAAAGTGATTAACGGTTTTCTCTGTTGGTAGCCCGGTGAGTGAAGGCAGTTTTTTTAATCCATGCGCGCTGGCTTGATGAGGAAGAAAATAATCAATATCGCCGAGTGTTACCGGAGAGGCGTCAAAGCCTTTTTTTAGAAACGCTGGTAAGGCTTTACGCACATGTTTAAAGAGTGCTTTGCCCTCCATCTCAAACTGGCAACTTTTTAAATAGGCTTGATGCTCGGAGGTATGCGGATTGATATGACTACCTCCGCCCTTAATTTGACAAAATGAATACCCGGTATGATGCGTTTCAAAGTGACTGGTGAGCAATCCATCATCGTTGCGTTCTTCGAGCAAAAATGCGGCGGCACCGTCTGCGAATAGCGTTGCAACTTCTGGTTTGAGCGTAAAATTTCGATTCAGTGTGATGCCAGTGGCGAGTTCGCTGGTGACAATAAGAATCCGACGGTATCGTTTTGCTAAGAATAGACTCTGGGCAAGATCAAGCGCAGAGAGAAAGGATAAACAGGTGCTGTTCAAATCAAAGCTTTCTAGCCATGTTGGAGCGTCTAACGCGGCGAGAACCGCTGAGGCGTCGTAGGGTAGAGACTGGTGATGTGTGCCGCTAGCGTAGATAAGAAGATCAACGGAGCTTAAGGTATGTGTGTTTCCTAAACACTGCTCTATTGCCTGCACCGCCATGTAAATAGCGGTCTCTTTTGTATTGGCTACATGACGATATTCAACGTCGAATTTATTTCGGCAGGTCCCTGGCGCTAATTTTAGGAAGCGATCCATCTCTCGATCAGACCATTGATTCGTTGGCAGGTAGCTTCCACTGGAAACGATGTTAAAGCCCATTATTCTCTATACACTTATTAAAAACGTCGTTCAAAATAAACCACGTTGCATATTGAAGCTATGGCGAGCGAGATGAAAAATAAACAGAACAAAACAAATGGGAGTAAGAGCACGCTTTGGGTGCAATGCTGAGAATGAATTTTCAGGAATGAGCCAGGCTTTGATTTGCTGGCTCAATATGAATAGAGTGAGGGTTACTTCTTAAATTTCGCCAAAATACGATCCAAATGGTTTGCAAATTCGCGTCGATCGGTTTGAGAAAGCGCGGCGGGCCCACCTGTCTGAATTCCGCTTGAACGCATGGTTTCCATAAAGTCGCGGATATTTAGGCGAGCTTTGATGGTGTCTTTTGTATAGAGCTCGCCACGAGAACTGAGGGCTTGAGCGCCTTTAGAGATAACCTCATCTGCAAGCGGAATATCTGACGTGATCACCAAATCGTTGGCTTCTACACGTTTGACGATTTCGTTGTCTGCGATGTCAAATCCCGCAGGGACTTGCAGCGAGTGGATGTTGTCTCTTTTCGGCACAGGGACAACGTGGTTAGCGACAAACGTACATTCAATCCCCGTACGCTCGGCGGCACGCACAATGGTTTCGCGAATAACTTTCGGACATGCGTCTGCATCTACCCATAACTTCATGATGATTTCTCACTGAGTTTCGCTTCTAACTCTTCAATACGAATGGCTAGCATTTTTACGGTGCGTTCTAGGGCTTCAAGACGATCATTATCGGTGTGGTGCTGTGCTGCGATTTCAACCTTGGGTACGCGTTGAGCACTCTTCCAACTTTTTATTGCGGTGATTAACGCTGGCATTGGAACTGGCGTTTTCAATCGTGCTTTCACTAACGCTACGGTTGGCTCTTTTCCTTGTTGTTGCAACTGTTCCATTGCCGCTTCTAATTCTTTAGTAACGTCTTGAGTTAACATTTTTAATCCTTAACAACGATATATCTATCATCATACGTTGAGTGCGCTGATTTGGCGAATGGCATTTTGGAGAGTGTAGTGTGAGAGATCTCTTACATAGGTTGTGAGAGAAAACGATTTCGTAAGCGGAAAAAGAGAAGCTGAAGAGCTTAAGTTTCTGATAAATAATGATTTAACAACTTGTTAACCAATGTGAGAGCCAAATATTTATCTTGGATAGATTGTCTATTTTTGGAAAAGGCGTAAATTGAGAGTTGTCAGCAGGAAGCAGACATGGAACAGGAAAGCACCAAGGATTTGGTTATCGTCAGGAAGACGATTTGGTTGGTCAGGATGATTAATCAAGCATGGAGCGTAGGACATTGTAAGGATACGATCATCAATAGGATGTTGATGACTAAGGATAGACAATGGACCCCTCTAGGATTGAGGTTATGGACAGCATCAGGAAGATGCAAGGGACACCGCTCAAGGAACAAGTGACGTGTGCTAACGAGGAATGTTAGCAGTCAGGATGATAAGGACACCGCTAGGACGGCGACGTAAGGAATAAGCTGACGGAATCAGCCACTATTATGGATGATGCATGGAGCACTTTTAGTAGCCGGACTGCTGCGAGTAAGACCATGACCCCGATACTTATGTGTCGGGGTCTTTCTTATATAAAAACGATATCCAGTGTTCTCATTGAATTAAGCATCTCGATGTTACTTGGGGATATCAATATCACAAAATATATAAATTCCTAATAACACTTAATAAAAAACAACTCAGATCAATATCCTTTCCAACCAGTTGGTTTAACTTTCGGCTTCTCTACAAGGTGTTATGCCCGCAATCATTGAGCATGTTCAGCTCATCGAGTTTGTGATCTGCGGATAGATTAAGTTTGTTGTAATCAAGGAACAGATGTGGCCATAGTAACCAGAAGAATGCTTCTTCTACCCTACAATGAGTCGTTGCAACTAGAATTCGTCATGCTGAATTGCTGTGCGAAAAACCGTGCTGAATTGAATGGTCCGTATACAGTTGCGTCTGCCAAACAGATGTTTGAGAAAATACTGGATGATGAGAACATTTATAGTATGGCAGTGCTAGAGAGCACCAGTCGTGACTATATGGGGCACGTGTTCATTGCTAATCTCGATTCCGAACCTGAATTAGGGTTTATTTTTGATAAATCATATTGGGGTAAAGGGTTAGCAACAGAAGCACTAAAAGCATTTTTCCCCAAAGCGTGCCGTGAGTTGGGCTTGAATAAGGTGAAAGCTAACGTGAATAGCAATCATCAAGCTTCTATGGCGGTACTGAAAAAGTTGGGATTTGTTGAAACAAAAGAAAGTAAGGATATATATGGTCCTTACTTTGAAATGGAATTTACAAGCGATGCGGTGGTAGGTGAAAGTTCTGCGGCCTGAAACCGACCATGGTTAACTCTCCTTGGTAGCAATCGTCACCAAGAGATGAAAACTCAAATTGATACACCGTATGCCAACGCCAGACTCCGTCTGGCGTTTTTAGTTTATGGGCACCAAAGGCGATGCTGATTAATTGGAGATCCAATTGCTCACATTTACGCGTGATGGCCGCTTTTGCGAGTTCGGCTTGGCGACGCTGTTGCCAAAACAGGTAACAGAAAAAGCAGAGCCCTAAAATTGCTAAAAGATCACCAATCATTCCTGAACCTTTCTTAGCTTTTTGTTGTTTGTTGTAAGCTTACTAGCGCATTTGCTAGTTCCTCTGATGGATTTGAATGCAGTAAAGGCAATAACACCATCCTTAACTCTGGCAGCATCACTAAATCGGCAAATAACTGATTAAATAGGGCTTGATTACCGGTTTGAGCTAAACGCAGCAAAAACTGTTCTGCTACCTCTTCATTGGCGAGTAAGTGCCAAGCGCGACCCGCCACACCAATCAATACCTCCTGATGGCTTAAACGAGGGCTATGCAATATCGCATCTAATACTGGAGAGGCGACTTCTGTTGGTGCACCAGCAAGGGCTCGGATAAGTGCTGAAAGTAGGAAGAGATCAGGTTCGCTACTTGCGATTTCTTGCTGTGCCTTTTCCGCGATACGTTCTGCTAAACGCTCTTGAAGCTCTACATGCTCAAGCGCACCTAATAGTGCATAAAGTGGCTCATTTGGTAGGTGGTTCAACGCTTTGCGTATCATTACCCCGTTTTGCTCTTTTTCCAGGCGAGCGGCTATGTCTGTGATACCTTGCAGACCTACAGTTTGCCAATTATCCCAGCCTAAACCTCCAGAGAAGTAATGCTGGGTATGCTCGTAATATTGGCTGGTAGGAAGATTGAGGTTTGCGCGGACCTGGCTATGAAACACGGCCATTTTATCTTCGGAAGGTTTGAACGTATATGGGTTGTTAGACAGCTTTTGTTGTTGCTCTTCAGTGATATCATCATTGAGGCGTGTTCCCATAGCCTCTACAACGTATTTAATGAAATTGCCGATATCCGCTTGCTTTAACAAACCACGCTCGTCCAATTCAAACTTTAGAAACCAAATCCAAGGTTGCTTTTGTTCATTCCAATAAGCGATGGCAAGGTGTGCTTTACGCTGCATTGGAAATGGGTAAGGTGCTTGACCTTTTTCTACATCGGTAAACTCTTTTTTAGCGATGGTTTTGATACGGCGACCAAGATCGAAGATTTGATAATCACAGTGGCTGTTGTTCAACAGTTGAGTGAGGGTTTGAATGTTTTCCATTAAATACGACGTCCTAACGTTCTTTTCACAAGAAATGGTATCATTCTCGGCTAATTCAAGGTTCGAGATAGAATTAATGGTAACAAATACTCAATTGGTCGACTTACTTCACCAACTTGAAACGCAGCTTAGAGAGCATAAATTGTGGCAATACACTATGCCTTCAGAGCAAGCCTTACAGAGTGCGGAGCCATTTGCGATTGATACGTTGCATCCTCATGAATGGTTGCAGTGGATTTTTATAGCCAGAATGCACGCACTAGTGAAAAATAACCAACCACTGCCAAGAGGGTTTTCTCTCGAGCCCTATTTTTCAGAAGCGTGGAAGCAGGAACCGCAGTTCGCAGAGCTGCTCGTTACAATCCGAACCATTGACGAACTGTGTAAGTAAACGAATGCTAGAACAAGAACTAACGCGATCTTCAGAACCAGTTGAGCTGGAGATCGTTTATCAGGATGAATATTTTGTAGCGGTCAACAAGCCTGCAGGCATGTTAGTGCATCGCAGTTGGTTAGATAAACACGAAACTCAGTTTGTCATGCAAACTTTGCGCGACCAAATTGGTCAGCATGTGTTCCCATTGCATCGTCTGGATCGTCCAACATCTGGTGTGCTCGTGTTTGCGTTGTCGAGTGAAGTCGCATCACAAGTCATGCCGATGTTTGCTGAACATAAAATGGAAAAGACATACCACGCAATAGTACGTGGTTGGATTGAGGAAGAGGGCGTCTTGGATTACGCGCTCAAAGTCGAGTTAGACAAGATTGCGGATAAGTTCGCTTCACAAGAAAAAGAAGCGCAAGAAGCGGTGACGGAATATAAGCCGTTGGCTAAAGTGGAGGTTCCCTATTCGACGGGTAAATTTCCTACAACGCGTTATTGCTTAGTTGAGATGAAACCTAAAACGGGGCGTAAGCACCAACTTCGTCGTCATATGGCACATCTACGCCATCCGATCGTGGGTGATACAACGCACGGGGATGGAAAGCACAACAAGCTGTATCGCACAGAGTTTGATTCTCATCGTTTGCTACTGCATGCTTCAGAGTTACGGTTCGTCCATCCATTTACCGATCAAGAGATTGTCATGACGGCTAATCTTGATGAAACTTGGCAGCAATTGTTCACTCGATTTGAGTGGGATGAATCGATGGTTAACCGATAATCGGTGCAGTTAGATCTAGATAATGATTGGGTACAAATAAAAAGGGTTAGCATCAATGCTAACCCTTTTTTAATATTTAAGACTTAACGTTTTACTTTAGTTTTTCAAGATCCGCTTCGATCTCTGCGATCTTGCTCGAAACGACTTTTTCTAAATGACGAAGGTCTGAAAGAATTTTCTCTTTTACATCAACCTCAGGTTGTTTCGTTGGCTTAGTAATTTTATTCAGTTCATCAATGACTAATGTGAGGTTACGGTTGATTTCCGTTACTTCTTTATATTTGTGACTGCCACTATCAACAAGAACATTTTTGATTTGGCGTGGGTATTTGAATTTAACGCTTTTAGCGAATAGTTCGCCTTTTTGCTTGTGGAAATAGATCTTGAGTACGTCTTTGTGTGCTTCTTGGCGTAGGGAATAACGTTCAATCTGCTTAGGGTCGTGAATACCCAAACCAGTGAGGTGGGGATACATAGGCTACCTCTATTACATCGAATTGATATTGATATAACTGTAGCAGCCTATGTATGAGCTAGATAGCTGATATTTAGCCAAAATGCTTAACTTGTGGGCAAGATCGCTCTCGCCCTGAACCGAAAAGATTGGCAGGTTTTATCTAAGCTGCGACCTCATCAGATAACTTTTCGATCAATCTCTCTCTTAGCTCATCTTGCTGTTCTTCACTTAATCTTCCTCCTGCATCACTGGTTAAAATAAACAAGTCTTCTGCTCGCTCACCAATTGTGGTGATTTTGGCACCGTGAAGGTTGATATTTAAATCAGCAAACGTACGGCCTACTTTGGCCAACAGCCCTGGTGTGTCTAGCGCGACAAACTCCATTAAAGTGTGTTTTTTACCTTTGGTTGGTAAGAAGTCGACTTTGGTTTTCACATTAAAGTGCTGAAGTTTGTTCGGAGTACGGCGCGTTTTAATCTTGGTTGGTCGGCCCGCCTCCAGTACATGGGTGAGGTGTTTAATCACCGCCGCGTGACGAGACTCATCGATCGCTTCGCCATGTTGATCGAGTACCATAAAGGTATCAATCACGTGCCCATCTTTGCTGGTCATGATTTGCGCGTCGTGTACATTAAAATTACGCCTATCTAACTCCGCCACGACCGTCGCAAATAAAGCAGGCTGGTCTTTCGTATATACAAACACCTCAGTGCCGCCACGAGTGGCTTTTTTACTGATCAAGACCAAAGGCTTAGTCGGATCTTCCATGCGAAGTAAGTGTTCACAGTGCCACGCGATTTGCGTATGAGTATGACGAAGGAAGTAGTCAGCTTTAAAGCGTTGCCACAATACTTCAATTTCGCGCGCGGCAAACCCCTCTTTGCGCAGCATTGCGGAGGCCATTTGTTGATTGTGGCGAATTCGCTCACGTACATCGACAGGGTTCTCTAGCCCTCTGCGTAAAGCACGTTGTGTGGAGTAATACAGCTCTGCAAGTAAAGTTCGTTTCCAAGCATTCCAAAGTTCTGGGTTGGTTGCACAAATATCTGCAACTGTCAGGCATACAAGATAATCGAGAGATTCTTCGTCTCTGACTTTTTTGGCAAACTCGGTAATGACATCGGGATCATAAATGTCTCGGCGCTGTGCGGTGACAGACATTAATAGATGATGTCTTACCAACCAAGCGACAAGTTTCGCTTCGGGCTTCGATAAGCCATGCTCAATACAGAAGTCGTACGCTTCTCCTTCACCGATAATCGAGTGATCGCCGCCACGACCTTTCCCGATATCATGGAAAATAGCGGCAATAATCAGCAGCTCTTTCTTTTGCATCCGTGGGTAGACGTCACAGCAAATAGGGTGCTTCGCATGATTTTCTGGGTCACTAAAAGTGTTGATGTGTTTAAGTAAGCGAATACTGTGCTCATCAACCGTGTAGGCGTGGAATAAGTCAAACTGCATTTGACCAACAATCTGACTCCATTGCGGTAAATAGGCCGCCATAACCCCTAATCGGTGCATGAGGCTGAATGCTTTGTGCAGAGCATTAGGGTGACGACATAACGCCATGAACTTTTCACGTGCAGCAGGAATAGTGTGCAAAAACTTGTTGAGCCGACGGCGAGCGGTGCGCAGTTGACGCAGCGTTGGTGGGCTCACCCCTTCAATAGTTGAGTCGTTAGCAATATGTAAGAACATATCCAGAATAGTTTCTGGGCGAGCTTGGAACAATGCGGGTTTCCGCGCTTCAATTAAAGAACCGCGACGTTGAAAGTCCGTATCGAGAATCTCGGCACTTTCTGTCGCCCCACCATTAATGATCGCTTGGTCAAAGAGTTTGAGTAGCATTTTATTGAGCTCTGCCACACGACGAAGCGTGCGGTAGAACTCTTTCATCATCATTTCTACGCCTCGGTTGCCTTCTCCGACGTAGCCTAGGTTTTCCGCAACTTGTGCTTGATGAGCAAAGGTCAAGCGGTTGTCATAGCGGCGAAGCTCCATGTGCAGAGCGAAACGTACTCGCCAAAGGAAGTCCTGACATTCAACCAATTCTCGGTATTCTGCGTCAGTTAAAAATCCGTATCGGCTCATTTCCAACAATGAAGTAGCACCAAAGTGACGTCGAGCGACCCAGCTTAATGTATGAATATCGCGCAGCCCGCCAGGGGTTGATTTAATGTCCGGTTCTAAGTTGTAGGTCGTGTCGTGGTAACGTGCATGGCGTTCGCGCTGCTCTTGAATTTTAGCGCGGTAAAACGTCTCACTTGGCCAGAAGGAGTCTGATAACACGACTTTCTTCAGTGCCTGAAAGGTGTCCTCGCTTCCACACAGCAGTCGCGCTTCTTGCAGGTTTGTCGCGACCGTTAGATCGGCTTTACCAATTTCAGCACATTCAGTAACGGTGCGAACAGCGTGTCCGACCTCGAGTTTTAAATCCCACAACAGCGTAATGAATTCGCTGATTTTTGCTTCTAACGCGGTTGGCAGTTTATTGTTCGACAGAATCAAAATATCGATATCGGAGAGCGGATGCAGCTCGCCTCGTCCGTAGCCACCAACGGCAACTAGGGAAATGTTGTAAATATCCTTGAAACCAAAATGTTGCCACAAACGATTGAGAAGCAGATCCATATATTCAGCTCTGGCTAAAACCAAGCTTGTTACCGGATGATGATTGAGAAACTCTTGGTTTTGATTAGAGCTAAACTTCTCTAATTCTTGTTTGAGTTCACCGATATTGATTTGTTCATCGGAAAAGGTAAGAGGGGACTGAAGTGTCATATTTGCCATCCGTGCAAGCTAATCTAATAACAATCTAACAAATTTGCGGCAGATAAAAAATATCCCCGCCGAAGCAGGGATATAGTAAACAACGAGTGGTCGTCAGCTTTACGCGTTTTTCATTAGGCGAGGAATCGTATCGTCGCTACGAAGCGTCAGTACTTCACAACCTTCTTTTGTTACAACAATGGTATGTTCCCATTGCGCAGAGTTCTTGCCGTCGCCCGTGTAAACAGTCCAGTCATCTTGTGCATCAACAGAGCAACCAAATTTACCTGCGTTAATCATCGGCTCAATAGTAAAGCACATGCCTTCTTTTAATACGCGGCGGTCTTTGTTCTTGTAATGAACCACTTGTGGTTCTTCATGGAACTCATCGCCGATACCGTGGCCACAGAAGTCTTTCACAATAGAAAACTTGTTGCGAGGATTGTTCTTGTTATTCTCTTTGATGTACTTCTCGATAGCTGTACCGATGTCACCAACCGTTGAACCTGGCTTAACGGTACGCATACCAACGTACAGTGCTTCTTGAGCTACCATGCACAGACGTTTGTTTGCAGGCGAAACATCACCGACTAGGAACATCTTAGAAGTGTCACCATGGTAACCCTGAGGACGCACGCTCAGATCGGCATTCTCATCATTTGGAACGATTACGGTAATATCAACGTTTAAGATGTCACCATCTTTTAGTACCGCCGGCTTCATTTGGCCGTTGCTACCGATTTCGTCTTTTTCCGCTGGAATACCGTGGCATACGATATGGTTGATTGAAGTACAGATCGACTTAGGGAAACCATGGTAATCAAGCGGAGCAGAGTATGCGCCTTTTTCTAGAGCGTACTCATGACAGATTTTGTTTAACTCTTCTGTCGTCACACCAACTTTGATGTGTGGTTCGATCATTTCTAGAATCTCTGCGGCTAGCTTGCCCGCAATGCGCATGCGTTCTATTTCTTCAGCAGTTTTAATCTTGATTGACATTGGCTTTCTCTACTTATTCCTAAGCACGTAAACGTGCGAATGGCCGCATTCTATCAGACATCGGGGCGTTAACCCAAGTTAGATAGGAATATGCATCATTCTTAATTCGATCATATGTTTAAAGTTTTGCTTATAAATAGGAGAAAGTGGCTCGGTGAAGAAATAATTTTTACTAGCCACAGTGAGCTAAAATATGGTATAAAGCGCGCCGGAATAGAGGACTGTTCTCTTCGTTTAGCAAAGTTAAGCGGCGAAGCAAGCTTCATCCGAATAACCTTTTATCTTTAAATCACACACATTCCGTCACATATTCCGGGGTGCTGAGCAGAAGCTTGGTCGGAGTTATGGGGAATGTGGAGGCCTAACCCCATAGAGGATTTTAAAATGGCAACTGTATCAATGCGCGATATGCTAAAAGCTGGTGTTCACTTCGGTCACCAGACTCGTTACTGGAACCCAAAAATGAAGCCATTCATCTTTGGCGCTCGTAACAAAGTTCATATCATCAACCTAGAAAAAACTGTACCAATGTTCAACGACGCTCTAGCTGAACTAGCTAAAGTTGGCGAGAAGAAAGGTAAGGTTCTATTCGTAGGTACTAAGCGCGCTGCATCTGAAGCTGTTAAAGAAGCTGCAATCGCAAGCAACCAGTTTTACGTAAACAACCGCTGGTTAGGCGGTATGCTTACAAACTACAAAACAGTTCGTCAGTCTATCAAGCGTCTAAAAGAACTAGAGACTCAATCTCAAGACGGTACTTTTGACAAACTAACTAAGAAAGAAGCTCTAATGCGTACTCGCGAAATGGAGAAGCTAGAGAAATCTCTTGGTGGTATCAAAGACATGGGCGGCCTACCAGACGCTCTATTCGTAATCGACGCTGATCACGAACACATTGCAATTAAAGAAGCTAACAACCTAGGTATTCCAGTATACGCTGTGGTAGATACTAACTCTAACCCAGACGGCGTTGACTACGTAATCCCAGGTAACGACGACGCGATCCGCGCTGTACAGCTATACCTGAACGCTGCTGCTTCAGCAGTATCTGAAGGTCGTAACAAAGACGTAGCTGCAGTTGCTGAAAAAGACGGTTTCGTAGAAGCTGAATAATAGCGGCTCTGTGTCACACTTGGTCTATGTGAAACCTTTGTGTAGCATAAACTAAGTTATAGTTAGCAATGGGGGCCGACAATGTTAGGCCCCTGTTTTTTACCTTATTTCGAATCAAACGAGGAAGACAGAATGGCAACTGTAACTGCTGCTCTAGTTAAAGAACTTCGCGAGCGTACTGGCGCTGGCATGATGGAATGTAAGAAAGCGCTTGTAGAAGCAAACGCTGACATCGAACTAGCAATTGAAAACATGCGTAAATCTGGCGCAGCGAAAGCAGCTAAGAAAGCTGGTAACGTTGCAGCTGAAGGCGCAATCATCATCAAAGAAGAAAACGGCGTTGCTGTTCTTCTTGAAGTTAACTGCCAAACTGACTTCGTTGCTAAAGACGGTAACTTCACTGCATTCGCAGAAGAAGTCGCAGCTGCAGCTCTAGCTTCAAAAGCTTCTGTTGAAGAACTACAAGCACAATTCGAAGACGCACGTGTAGCTCTAGTAGCTAAAATCGGTGAAAACATCACTATCCGTCGCGTAGAATACGTTCAAGGCACTGCAATCGCTTCTTACCGTCACGGTGAGAAAATCGGTGTTGTTGTTGCTGGTGAAGGCGACGCAGAAACTCTTAAGCACGTTGCAATGCACGTTGCTGCTTCTAAGCCAGAGTTCGTTAACCCAGAAGACGTACCAGCTGACGTAGTAGAAAAAGAGAAAGCGGTTCAAGTTGAAATCGCAATGAACGAAGGCAAGCCTGCTGAAATCGCTGAGAAGATGGTTGTTGGCCGCATGAAGAAATTCACTGGCGAGATCTCTCTAACAGGTCAAGCTTTCATCATGGAGCCTAAGAAAACTGTAGGCGAAATGCTGAAAGAAAAAGGCGCTTCAGTTTCTACGTTCGTTCGCCTAGAAGTAGGTGAAGGTATCGAGAAGAAAGAAGAAATGAGCTTCGCTGAAGAAGTTGCAGCAGCTCAAAAAGGTTAATCCTTAGAGACTGTATAAAGATTAGACCGTAGCCAAGGCTGCGGTCTTTTTATGAGCAGTGAACGATTAGCCGTGATGAATAGCCATAACTGAAGTTGTGTCTATTCATGACTGTTAATCAACAACTCTCTTTGGAAGGTAAACTCCATGACTACGAACCCTAAACCAGCGTATCAACGTATTCTATTAAAACTGAGTGGTGAAGCTCTTCAAGGTGAAGACGGTTTTGGTATTGATCCTGCGGTCCTTGATCGTATGGCACAAGAAGTTAAAGAACTGGTTGAACTGGGTGTTCAGGTTGGTGTAGTTATCGGTGGCGGTAACTTGTTCCGTGGTGCAGGCCTAGCTGAAGCTGGTATGAACCGCGTAGTTGGTGACCACATGGGTATGCTTGCTACAGTAATGAATGGCCTAGCGATGCGTGATGCTCTTCACCGTGCATACGTAAATGCGCGCGTTATGTCTGCAATCCCTCTAAAAGGCGTATGTGACGACTATAATTGGGCTGATGCGATCCGTGAGCTTCGCCAAGGCCGAGTTGTCATCTTCTCTGCTGGTACTGGTAACCCGTTCTTTACAACGGATTCTGCTGCTTGTTTACGTGGTATCGAAATTGAAGCGGATGTCGTACTAAAAGCGACGAAAGTTGATGGTGTATTTACTGCTGACCCTGTAGCAAACCCAGACGCAGAGCTGTATGATAAGCTATCTTATGCAGAAGTTCTGGATAAAGAGCTGAAAGTTATGGACTTGGCGGCGTTTACGCTAGCTCGTGACCACAAAATGCCAATCCGCGTATTTAATATGAACAAGCCAGGCGCACTACGTCGCGTGGTAATGGGCGAAGCAGAAGGCACGCTCATCAACGAATAAGCTTGGCTTAAGGTGCCACTCCAAAGTGTTAGGGTGGTGCTTGCTTTGCTCAACCGTTTTAGGCTTTCTTCAGGAAAGATGACATTTTTAAGGTGAAACTGTGATTAACGAAATCAAAAAAGACGCGCAAGAGCGCATGGATAAAAGCGTTGAAGCGCTTAAGAACAACCTTTCTAAAATTCGTACAGGTCGTGCACACCCAAGCCTACTATCTGGTATTTCTGTAGAATACTACGGTGCAGCAACACCTCTAAACCAAGTAGCAAACGTTATTGCTGAAGATGCACGTACACTTGCAATCACGGTTTTTGATAAAGAGCTGACGCCGAAAGTAGAAAAAGCGATCATGACGTCTGACCTTGGTCTAAACCCTATGTCAGCTGGCACTATCATCCGCGTTCCACTTCCACCGCTAACGGAAGAACGTCGTAAAGACCTAGTTAAGATCGTCCGTGGTGAAGCTGAAGGTGGTCGTGTTGCTGTTCGTAACATCCGTCGTGACGCAAACAACGATCTTAAAGCGCTTCTAAAAGATAAAGAAATCTCTGAAGATGAAGACCGTAAAGCACAAGACGAAATTCAAAAGCTAACTGACGTTGCAGTTAAGAAGATCGATGAAGTTCTTGCTGCAAAAGAAAAAGAGTTGATGGAAGTTTAATACTCCCACACACATCACTGTTGGAAAACGCTGTGCTCACAGCTCAGCGTTTTTTTATGTTAGTCTATCCAACTGATGGAACTCAATTAACTCCCTATGCAAAATTCTCAAGCCTTCTCTGATTCCCTTCCTAAGCATATTGCCATCATTATGGACGGTAATGGCCGTTGGGCTAAGTCCAAAGGAAAACCTCGCGTATTTGGTCATAAAAAAGGCGTTAGTGCCGTTCGTAAGACCGTGGCTGCTGCTTCAAAACTAGGCATTAGAGCCATGACGCTGTTTGCTTTTAGTAGTGAAAACTGGCGTCGTCCGGAGGAAGAAGTGGGTCTTTTGATGGAACTGTTTATCACGGTCCTGTCTAGTGAAGTAAAAAAACTACACAAAAATAACTTACGGTTGCGCGTGATCGGTGATACCAGTCGATTTAGTGAGCGTCTACAAAAGAAAATTGTAGAAGCAGAAAACCTAACGGCAGATAACACGGGTATGGTGATCAACATTGCAGCCAACTATGGCGGTAAATGGGACATCACAGAAGCTGCTAAAACGTTAGCGCTAAAAGCACGTAACGGTGAAATTCGTGTAGAGGATATCAATGAGCAGCTAATCACTGAACATTTGACCATGGCAGACCTACCGGAAGTGGATCTTTTAATTCGCACCAGTGGAGAGTGCCGAATCAGCAACTTTATGTTGTGGCAAATGGCTTATGCAGAAATGTACTTTACACCAGAGTACTGGCCAGAATTCGATGAAGACAGTTTGGTAGAAGCTGTAACTTGGTTTATCAACCGAGAACGTCGTTTTGGCTGTACAGGTGAACAAATAAAGGCATTGATGGCAGCTCAATAAGGACTAGTTAGTTTGAAACAGAGAATAATAACAGCACTAATTTTAGCTCCCCTGGTTATTTTAGGCATTTTTAAATTACCGCTAATGGGCTTTATTGCCGCTTTAACTGCAATAACGCTATTAGGTTTTTGGGAGTGGACTCAGTTTACAGGAAGCAACTCTCGCATTGCTGCCCTTGTGCCGGCAATCATTATTACCGGACTTAGTTTTCTATACATCTCGCCTGATGCATATAGCCTCAATCACTTAACGACACCTCATTATGTCGTCTTGGGTATTGGTTTTGTTTGGTGGATTATTGCTAGCTTAATGGCGATTACTTACCCCAAAACGACGAAATCTTGGCAAAGTAATTTTGTTTTACGTCATGTATTTGGTTTTCTGACATTAATCCCATTCCTTTGGAGTGTGATTATTCTCAGAGCGTATGACATCACTGTAGATCCATACCACGGCGCAAAGCTTGTGTTGTACGTTTGTTTCTTGGTATGGGCTGCAGATAGCGGCGCCTACTTTGCAGGCAAAAGCTTAGGCAAACGTAAGATGGCTCCTCATGTAAGCCCCAATAAAACCATTGAAGGGCTAATTGGTGGCATTATCACGGCATTAATCGTAGCGTGGGCATTTGCTGATTGGTTCGACATCCAGTTCACTAGCCCTGTCCATATGGTGCTGATTACGCTGGTTACTGTCGTTATTTCAGTGCTTGGTGATCTGGTTGAAAGTATGTTCAAACGTGTCTCAGGCATTAAAGACAGCAGTAACATTATCCCAGGGCACGGTGGTGTGCTAGATCGTATCGACAGCCTAACCGCAGCATTCCCAGTTTTTGCTCTTCTTTACTACGTATTCTAATTTATCAGGAGCGGCGTCGTCGCTCCTGAGCTTTCTAACGGTCTTACAACATGCAAAAGTTAACGATTCTTGGTGCTACTGGATCAATTGGTGCAAGCACGCTTAAAGTGGTCGAACAAAACCCAGATCTGTTTTCTGTCGTTGCCTTAGCGGCAAGCACTAACGTTGAAAAGATGATCGGTCTATGTCGTCAGTGGCAACCTAAGTATGCGGTCATGGCAGATAAAGCTGCGGCGTCTCAACTTCAAGCTGAGCTACACTCGGTTTCGCCAGGTACCGAAGTGCTAGGTGGTGTTGATGCGCTATGCCATATTGCTTCGCTGGACGAGGTCGACAGTGTAATGGCTGCTATTGTAGGAGCCGCTGGCTTATTGCCTACCATGGCTGCCGTGAAAGCAGGTAAGCGAGTCTTGTTGGCAAATAAAGAAGCACTTGTAATGTCAGGCCAGCTATTTATTGATGCTGTAGAAGAATTTGGCGCAGAGCTACTTCCCGTCGACAGTGAACACAACGCCATTTTCCAATGTTTACCACAGCAAGTACAAACCAATCTAGGTCGTTGCAATTTACAAGAACATGGCATTTCTCATATTTTGTTGACTGGATCTGGTGGTCCTTTCCGTTACACTGACATCGCAGAACTGGAGCAGGTGACACCCGCTCAGGCGATCGCTCATCCAAACTGGTCGATGGGGCCAAAAATTTCTGTTGATTCTGCCACGATGATGAATAAAGGCCTTGAGTATATCGAAGCTAAGTGGCTATTTAATGCTGCTCGCGAACAACTGAAGGTGGTTATTCATCCTCAATCTGTGATTCATTCTATGGTTCAGTATCGTGATGGTTCGGTCTTGGCACAAATGGGAGAAGCGGATATGGCGACGCCAATTGCGCTCACCATGTCATACCCGTCAAGAGTAGAAGCTGGGGTTAAGCCGCTAGACTTCACGAAAGTTGGTGAGCTGACGTTTTTGCAGCCTGACTTTGCTCGTTACCCATGTTTAAAACTCGCAATTGATGCTTGTTATGAAGGTCAACACGCAACAACGGCATTGAATGCAGCTAATGAAGTCGCTGTTGATGCATTTTTAAACAACAGACTAGGTTTTACCGATATTGCTCGCATCAATGAGTCTGTGTTGAATAAAATCAACGCAAGCTGCAAGGCTGAGAATGCGAATAGCTTGGAAAGCTTGCTCGAGCTAGATAGAATGGCACGAACTATTGCCCTAGAAACCATACGCGAGCGTAGCTGATGACTGGTATATTGTGGAATCTCATTTCTTTTATCGTCGCACTGGGCATTCTTGTTGCCGTGCACGAATTTGGGCATTTTTGGGTTGCTCGCCGTTGCGGCGTTAAAGTTGAAAAGTTTTCAATCGGTTTCGGCAAGTCTATTTGGAGTAAGGTAGGCAAAGACGGAACGGAGTACAGCATCTCAATGATCCCTCTCGGCGGCTATGTGAAAATGGTTGATAGCCGTGTCGATGAGGTGCCAGAACATGAGAAGCACCTAGCGTTTGATAAGAAGCCGTTATGGAAGCGAACCTCTATTGTTGCGGCTGGCCCCATCTTTAATTTTCTTTTCGCAATTTTTGCCTATTGGCTGGTATTTCTAATTGGTATCCCGGCTGTTAAGCCTGTAATTGGTGAAGTTACGCCCAATTCGATTGTTGCGGAAGCTGGAATTGAATCTGGAATGGAACTTAAATCGATATCTGGTATCAAAACTCCGGATTGGGAATCAGTAAATATGGGATTGATTTCTCATATTGGCGATGATTTGATGACGGTAACACTAACGTCAGCGAATGAAGTTGGTTCAGAAGTAACGAAAACGCTCGATTTACGTGAGTGGAAGTTCGACCCAGAAACTCAGTCAGCGATGCAGTCGTTAGGTTTTGCTCCGTATACACCGGAGGTGTATCGAGTTATCGAGCAGGTCTCGCAAGGTGGAGCGGCGGAAAAAGCCGGTGTGCTTCCAGGTGATGAGGTTGTCGCAATTGGTCAACAACGCGTAACCGAATGGAAGCAAGTGGTTGAAGCGGTTCGTTCTAATCCTGATACACCGCTTGAATTGACGGTGTTACGTCAGGGTTATGAGCAAACATTGACGCTGACGCCCGGTAGCCGTGAGCTAGCTAACAAAGAAGTCGTTGGTTTTGCAGGTATTGCACCTAAAGTCGCAGAATGGCCAGAAAGTTATCGCTTCGATCTTCAGTTTGGTGTATTCGAGTCAATAGGTAAAGCAGTAGACAAAACTGGCCAAGTCATTGGTTTGACAATCAGCATGCTTAAGAAGCTGATTGTTGGAGACGTTGGTCTGAATAATCTGAGTGGACCAATATCAATAGCCAAAGGCGCAGGCGCGACAGCAGATTATGGTTTGGTCTACTTTTTAGGTTTTCTCGCTCTAATTAGTGTTAACCTAGGTATTATTAATCTCGTTCCTTTACCAATGTTGGATGGCGGTCATTTGTTGTTTTTTGCAATTGAAGCAGTCATTCGACGTCCTGTTCCTGAGAAAGTGCAGGAAATGGGCTTTAGAATTGGTGGTGCGATCATCTTCTCGCTCATGGCGTTAGCGCTATTTAATGATTTTACTCGTCTGTGATAGTTCAGAGACAAAAGCAGTAGCAAGGAATAATTAGAACAAGTATGGCGATTAAGCGAATTCTATTTGCAAGTTTACTGGCGACCAGTGTATCTGCAAATGGAGCAGAGAACTTCGTAGTTCAAGATATTGAAATCGATGGATTGCAGCGTGTAGCACTGGGTGCTGCATTGTTGAAAATGCCTGTACGTGTCGGTGATACCATTGGCCAAGGCGATGTTGCAGAAATTATCCGCGCCCTGTATGCATCTGGTAACTTTGAAGATGTGAAAGTGTTGCGTGACGGTGGTGTTCTGATGGTTCAAGTCAAAGAACGTCCTACCATTGCAAGCATCTCTTTTTCAGGTAACAAAGCAATCAAGGACGAGCAGCTACAAGAAAACCTGAACGCGTCTGGCGTTCGTGAAGGTGAAGCGCTTGACCGCACCACGCTAAGCAACATTGAAAAAGGCTTAGAAGACTTTTACTACAGCGTAGGTAAATACAACGCAACAGTAAAAGCGGTGGTTACTCCACTACCACGTAATCGTTCTGACCTTAAGTTTGTCTTTACTGAAGGTGTGTCGGCAAAAATTCAGCAAATAAACTTTATCGGTAATGAAGTGTTCAGTGATGAAGAACTGCTTTCGCGCTTTAACTTAAATGTTGATGTGCCGTGGTGGAATTTCCTTTCTGATGAAAAGTATCAAAAGCAAGTCCTTGCAGGTGATATTGAAGCACTCAAATCATTCTACCTGGATCGTGGTTACTTAAAATTTAACGTTGATTCGACACAAGTTGCAATCTCTCCTGACAAGAAAGGGGTATACATTACTCTTGGTCTAGAAGAGGGCGAGGTTTACACCGTTAAGAACGTGAAGTTCCGTGGTGATTTGATTGGCGAGGAAGCGACGTTCGAAAGACTTGTGCCATTTGAAGACAATGAGACATACAACGGCTCGTTGGTTACTTCAATGGAAGAAGGGATTAAGCGTGTGCTTGGTGAGTCTGGTTATGCTTATCCTCAAGTGAATACCATTCCAGAGTTTGACGACGAGAATCAAGAAGTTTCTTTGGTCGTTAACGTAGACCCGGGTAACCGAATTTATGTTCGTGATATTCGCTTCACGGGTAATAACTCAACCAAAGATGAAGTCCTTCGTCGTGAAATGCGTCAGATGGAAGGCAGTTGGTTGAACTCGAAATCGATTGAAACGGGTAAAACTCGTCTAAATCGTTTGGGCTACTTTGAAAATGTTGAAGTACAGACGGTTCGAGTTCCTGGTAGTGATGATCAAGTTGACCTAGTTTACTCTGTCAAAGAAGCAAACTCTGGTAGTGTTAACTTCGGTGTTGGCTACGGTACAGAATCGGGTGTGAGCTTCCAGGTTGGCCTGCAACAAGATAACTTTATTGGTAGTGGTAACCGTGTTGGTATCAACGCGATGATGAATGACTACCAGAAAAACATCAGTCTAGATTACCGTGATCCGTACTGGAACTTAGACGGTGTAAGCTTGGGTGGTAAGGTTTTCTATAACGAATTTGAAGCTAAAGAAGCCAATATCGTTGACTATACCAACGAAAGCTATGGCGCGAGCTTAACGTGGGGCTTCCCATTCGATGAGTTGAACCGTTTTGAATTCGGCGTCGGTTATACGCACAACAAGATCGGTAACTTATCGCCTTACTTGCAGGTAGAGCAGTTCTTACGAGCACAAGCAGACAACATTGATTCTAGTGGAGCGTTGAACACAAACGACTTCGACTTCAATATCTCTTGGACACGTAATAACTTAAACCGTGGCTACTTCCCTACGGCAGGTAACCATCAGCGTGCATTCTATAAAATGACCGTACCTGGCTCTGACGTTCAATACTTCAAAATGCAGTACGATGTTCGTCAGTATGTGCCATTGACTAAAAAGCACGAGTTTACCCTCTTGTTCCGTGGCCGCTTAGGTTACGGTAATGGTTACGGTCAAACGGATGGTAACGATAACTTGTTCCCATTCTACGAAAACTACTACGCAGGTGGCTTTACATCGCTTCGTGGCTTTGGCTCAAACTCTGTTGGTCCTAAAGCAGTTTACCGTGATACATCTGGTTCAAACAATGGCGCAGATACAGCAACAGATGACTCTGTTGGTGGTAACGCCGTAGCGCTAGCAAGTGTTGAGTTGATTGTCCCAACACCATTTGCATCAGAAGAAGTACAAAACCAAATTCGTACCAGTATCTTCTTTGATATGGCAAGTGTTTGGGATACGGAGTTTGACTACCGCGATTCAGGTGCGGAATATGGTGACCGTTACTACTACGATTACTCAGATCCAACCAACTACCGCTCTTCTTACGGTGCGGCGTTGCAGTGGATGTCTCCAATGGGGCCACTAGTATTCTCACTAGCGAAACCAATTAAGAAATTTGATGGCGATGATGAAGAGTTCTTCACATTCACTATCGGTAGAACTTTCTAAAGAGGAAAATATTTTGAATAAAATGATCAAAGCGGCTGGGATTGGCCTTCTTGTACTGAGCTCTTCAATGTTTGCAAATGCGGCAGAAGCTGCACAAAAAATTGCTTATGTAAATACAGCTCAAGTTTTCCAAGCTCTTCCTCAACGTGAAGTTGTACTACAAAAAATGCAGAAAGACTTCAAAAGCAAAGCTGATGAACTGAAGTCAATCCAAGCACAAGCTAAAACAAAGATTGAGAAGCTACAACGTGACGGCGAGCTTTTGGGTCAAGACGAAGTTGAAAAGCTACGTATCGATATCGCGAAGCTAGACAGCGAGTACAAAGTGAAAGCACAAGCACTTGAAAAAGCAAGTGCGCGTCGTGAAGCTGAAGAAAAAGCGAAGCTTTTCAAAACGATTCAAGATGCAGTTAAGAAAGTCGCAGACAAAAATGGTTACGATCTTGTGATTGATATCTCTGCTTTGCAGTACGGCAAGCCAGAATACAATATCTCTGAAGACGTAATTAAAGCTCTAAAATAAGAAGTTATGAAGACATTAACATTAGCCGAATTGGCGACAATTACCGGGGGTGAACTGTTTGGTGACGAGTCTCTCGTTGTAAGCCGTGTTGCCCCAATGGATAAAGCACAAGAAGGTGATGTAACCTTCTTGTCTAACCCAAAATACGCAAAACACCTTTCTGAGTGCCAAGCTACCGTTGTTATGGTAAAGGCTGAGCATAAAGATCAATGCGTTGGAAATGCGTTAGTGGTTTCAGACCCTTATGTCGCATTTGCTCGTGTGGTTCAAGCGATGGATACCACACCAAAGCCGGCAAACGATATTGCACCAAGTGCTGTGATTGCCGCTGACGTTAAGATGGGTGAGAACGTTACAATCGGCGCTAACGCTGTGATTGAAACGGGCGTAGAACTCGGCGATAACGTAAGCGTTGGAGCTGGTTGTTTTATCGGTAAGAACGCCAAGCTAGGGAATAACACCAAGCTTTGGGCTAATGTCACTATCTATCATGAAGTGTCATTGGGTGATGACTGTCTCGTTCAATCGGGTACCGTCATTGGCTCTGATGGCTTCGGTTATGCGAATGACAAAGGCGAGTGGATCAAAATCCCTCAGCTTGGTTCAGTGCGTATCGGTAACCGCGTTGAGATTGGTGCTTGTACTACGATTGACCGCGGTGCACTCGAAGATACTATCATTGAAGACAATGTCATTCTGGATAACCAACTTCAAATCGCGCACAACGTGCAGATCGGATATGGTACCGTGATGCCTGGTGGTACTATTGTCGCGGGCAGTACAAAAATTGGTAAGTACTGCCAGATTGGCGGCGCGTCTGTTCTGAATGGCCATATCACTATCGCAGATGGTGTGGCGATTACAGGTATGGGCATGGTAATGCGCAGTATCGAAGAAAAAGGCCTTTACTCATCAGGTATTCCACTACAAACAAACAGAGAGTGGCGTAAAACTGCAACTCGAGTTCACCGTATTGATGAGATGAATAAGCGCCTGAAAGCGGTTGAAAAACAGCTGGAACAGAAAGAAGAAATTTAGAACAAGTTATCTTTCGCTCTGTATTTAACGTGAAAGCTAACAGGCTCTAGTTCCATATTCTGTACGAAGACTCGCGAAATGCGGGTCTTTTTCTTCTATAATGACGCGCTCTAAGTAGATTTAACTCCAAGATGGTGCGTATTTTGCTAGTATATTGCAAAGCGATTCGGCTTTACGACCTGTTGCCACGTTTGCCATCTTGGCGGCAAAAAATTGATATAGGAAGACGACTTTGACTACTGAAAAGAAAACGATGAACATCTCTGAAATTCAAGAGCTACTACCTCATCGCTACCCATTCTTATTGATCGACCGAGTGATAGACTTCCAAGAAGAGAAGTACCTTCACGCGATTAAAAACGTGTCGGTTAACGAACCTCAGTTCACAGGTCACTTTCCTCAACTACCAGTATTCCCAGGTGTTTTGATTTTAGAAGCAATGGCTCAGGCAACAGGCTTACTTGCATTTAAATCATTTGGTGCACCAACAGAAAATGAACTGTACTACTTTGCAAGCGTAGACGGCGCGAAATTCCGTAAACCAGTGGTTCCGGGCGACCAATTGGTTATTGAGGTAGAATTTCTGAAAGAACGTCGCGGCATTGCTGCATTTAGCGGTGTAGCAAAAGTTGACGGCGAAGTGGTATGTTCTGCAGAACTGAAGTGTGCTCGTCGAGAGTTTTAATATGATTCATGAAACCGCTAAAATCCACCCGGCAGCGGTGGTAGAAGAGGGCGCCAAAATTGGTGCTAACGTAACAGTAGGTCCTTTTACGTACATCACCTCTACGGTTGAAATTGGTGAAGGCACAGAAGTGATGTCTCACGTTGTGATCAAAGGTCACACGACTATTGGCAAAGATAACCGTATTTTCCCACATGCTGTCATCGGCGAAGAAAACCAAGACAAAAAATACGGTGGTGAAGACACAACTGTGGTTATCGGTGACCGTAACGTCATTCGTGAAGCGGTCCAAGTTCACCGCGGCACAGTGCAGGACAAAGCAACCACGATCATTGGTGATGACAACTTATTGTGTGTGAATGCACACGTTGCGCATGATGTTGTTATTGGTAACCACACTCATATCGGTAATAACTCGATTCTTGGTGGTCACGTTACTGTTGATGATTATGCCGGTGTGATGGCACTGTCTGCGATTCATCCGTTTTGTACAGTGGGCGCTTACGCTTACATTGGCGGCTGTTCAGCTGTGGTGCAAGATGTCCCAGCTTATGTACTCGCGCAAGGTAACCACGCTACTCCATTCGGCTTGAACCTTGTTGGCTTGAAGCGTAATGGCTTTGAGAAACCAGAGATTCGTGCGCTACAAAAAGCGTATAAAGAAATCTACCGTTCAGGTAAGACGCTAGAAGAAGTGAAGCCTATTCTGGCTGAAATGGCTCAAGAGTGGCCGGCTGTGAAGCGTTTCTCAGATATTCTGGAAACGACGGAACGTGGCATTATTCGTTAATTGGCGAATGAACCAATAAATAAAAAGATCGTGACCGAATTTGAGGTTACGATCTTTTTGTGTTTTATGGATAAGGCAAACCGTTATCCATAGCGCACAGGAAAAATAGCGAAGTAGATATGGAAAGACCATTACGTATTGGCATCATTGCCGGAGAATTGTCTGGCGATACGCTAGGTGAAGGCTTTATCAAAGCAGTAAAGCAGCAATATCCAGACGCAGAGTTCGTAGGCATTGGCGGTCCGAAAATGATAGCCCAAGGTTGCGAGTCTCTGTTTGATATGGAAGAGCTTGCGGTGATGGGATTAGTCGAGGTTTTAGGCCGCTTACCGAGACTTCTTAAAGTGAAAGCTGAGCTCGTTCAGTATTTTACTCAGAATCCGCCTGATGTTTTCATCGGGATCGATGCTCCTGACTTCAACTTACGCTTGGAGCTTGACCTCAAGCAAGCGGGCATTAAAACCGTTCATTACGTGAGTCCGTCTGTTTGGGCTTGGCGTCAGAAGCGCATCTTTAAAATAGAAGCGGCAACGAACTTGGTGCTAGCATTTCTTCCGTTTGAGAAAGCGTTTTACGACAAATTTAATGTACCTTGCGAGTTCATTGGTCATACCTTGGCTGATGCCATCCCACTAGAATCAGAACAAGCGCCTGCACGTGAGTTGCTTGGTTTAGAACAAGATAAAAAGTGGCTTGCTGTCCTGCCAGGCAGTCGTGGTAGCGAGTTAAAAATGCTCTCAGAGCCATTTATTGAAACCTGCAAGTTACTCCATAACAAATTTCCAGAACTGGGGTTTGTTGTCGCGCTTGTTAATCAAAAACGCCGTGAGCAGTTTGAACAAGCATGGAAAGAGCTAGCGCCAGAGTTGGACTTCAAGTTAGTTGATGACACCGCACGCAACGTCATCACCGCATCCGATGCTGTGATGTTGGCCTCCGGTACCGTAGCGTTGGAGTGTATGCTTCTCAAGCGTCCAATGGTGGTGGGTTATCGTGTGAATGCATTTACTGCTTTCTTAGCTAAACGTCTATTGAAAACGAAGTATGTGTCATTGCCGAATATCTTGGCGGATGATGAGCTCGTCAAAGAATATCTACAAGATGAGTGCACACCAGACAATTTGTTTACTGAGGTTTCTCGCTTATTGGAAAGCGACAATAAACCGATGTTAGATAAGTTTACGGAAATGCATCATTGGATCCGTAAAGATGCGGATCAACAAGCCGCAAACGCGGTTCTAAAACTGATTGAAAAATAGAGATTTATCATGGCTGTTAAACCAAAAGCGACCAAAACCAAAGTTGAACTCCCTCCGTTTGAATATCCGCAAGGTTACCAGCTTGTGGCCGGAGTCGACGAGGTAGGACGTGGTCCTTTGGTGGGAGACGTCGTCACCGCTGCGGTTATCCTTGATCCTAACAATCCTATTGAAGGGTTGAACGATTCGAAAAAATTGACCGAAAAGAAACGCATGGCGTTGCTTCCTGAAATCAAAGAAAAAGCATTGGCGTGGGCGGTCGGGCGTTGTTCTCCTGAAGAAATCGATCAACTGAATATTTTGCAGGCGACTATGGTTGCGATGCAGCGTGCAGTGGCGGGGTTACAGGTTCAACCTGATTTGGTGTTGATTGATGGTAACCGTTGTCCGGAGCTGCCAATGGATGCTCAAGCTGTAGTAAAAGGCGATCTACGTGTTGCCGAAATCAGTGCGGCTTCAATTATTGCCAAAGTCGTGCGTGACCAAGAGATGGAAGAGTTGGATAAACTTCATCCACAATTTGGCTTCGCGAAGCACAAAGGTTACCCAACTAAAGCGCACTTTGAAGCGATTGAGCAACACGGAGTGATCAGTGAACACCGCAAGAGTTTCAAGCCAGTAAAAAAAGCGTTAGGCATAGAATAATCAAACGATCTAATTGGTGTTATAAACCCAACCTCTTTAGGTTAGAATCCCCAACAAAATAGAGTTACACGGTACCTGTTAATGTCAGATCCCAAATTCATCCACCTGCGTGTTCATAGTGACTTCTCGATGGTGGATGGCCTCAACAAAGTTCCGCCAATCGTAAAGAAAGTTGCTGAGCTCGGTATGCCCGCAATGGCGTTGACCGACTTTACCAACCTATGTGGTTTGGTGAAGTTTTACGGTACGGCGCATGGCAGTGGTGTTAAACCGATCATCGGTGCTGACTTTAAAATGCAGTCGGACGAGTTTGGTGAAGAGCTGACTCAAGTGACTTTGCTTGCGGCGGATAATGTGGGTTATAAGAACCTGACGTTATTGATATCAAAAGCGTACTTACGTGGACATGTTCAACACCACCCTGTGATTGATAAAGCCTGGTTGGCTGAAATGTCTGAAGGCTTGATTGTATTATCCGGCGGTAAAAGCGGGGAAATTGGTCGCGGCCTTTTGAAAGGCAACCGTCAAATAGTGCAAGGGTGTGTTGATTTCTATAAACAGCATTTTCCAGATCGCTTTTATCTTGAGCTACTTCGTACCGGTCGTCCAGATGAAGAAACTTATCTTCACTTTGCGGTTGAATTGGCAGAGCAGCAAGACTTGCCAGTAGTGGCGACCAATGAAGTTGTATTCCTGAGTCCAGACCTATTTGATGCTCATGAAATACGCGTAGCGATTCACGATGGTTACACATTAGAAGATCCGCGTAGGCCAAAAAACTACAGTCCGCAGCAATATCTTCGTACAGAAGAAGAAATGTGCGAGCTGTTTGCTGATATTCCTGAAGCGTTAGAAAACAGTGTCGAGATAGCGAAGCGTTGTAACGTGACTGTGCGCTTAGGGGAGTACTTCCTACCAGCTTTCCCAACCGAAGGGATGAAAGAGACTGAGTTCCTAGTCATGAAATCCCGAGAGGGGTTGGAAGAGCGTTTAGAGTTCCTATTTCCAGATGAGGAAGAGAGAAAACGTCGCCGCCCTGAATATGATGAACGTCTTCAGATAGAGCTAGATGTTATCAACCAAATGGGATTTCCTGGTTACTTCTTGATCGTAATGGAGTTCATCCAGTGGTCAAAAGATAATGGAATTCCTGTCGGTCCTGGACGTGGTTCCGGTGCTGGTTCTTTGGTGGCTTACGCACTAAAAATCACCGATCTGGATCCACTAGAATACGACTTGCTGTTCGAACGTTTCTTGAACCCAGAACGTGTTTCGATGCCCGATTTCGACGTCGATTTCTGTATGGATAAACGTGACCAGGTTATTGACCACGTTGCGGAAATGTACGGTCGTGACGCGGTGTCTCAGATCATCACGTTTGGTACCATGGCGGCAAAAGCGGTAATCCGTGACGTTGGCCGCGTATTGGGCCACCCATTTGGTTTTGTTGATCGTATTTCAAAGCTGATCCCGCCCGATCCAGGTATGACGCTAGATAAAGCGTTTAAAGCTGAACCTGCACTACCTGAATTGTATGAGGCCGATGAGGAAGTTAAAGAACTCATCGACATGTGTCATATTTTGGAAGGCTGTACGCGAAACGCCGGTAAACACGCTGGTGGTGTTGTAATATCACCTACAACAATTACCGATTTTGCGCCAATTTATGCAGACGCTGAAGGTCACTTTCCGGTTACTCAATTTGATAAAAACGATGTTGAGACCGCTGGCCTAGTTAAGTTTGACTTCTTGGGTTTACGTACCTTAACCATTATTGACTGGGCGTTAGGACTGATTAACCCACGCCTAGAGCGAGAAGGGAAAGAACCGGTTCAAATTGAATCCATACCGTTAGAAGACCCTGCCTCTTTCCGTTTGTTGCAAAACTCTGAAACGACAGCAGTATTCCAGCTTGAATCTCGAGGCATGAAAGAGCTGATTAAACGACTTCAGCCAGACTGTTTCGAAGACATCATCGCATTGGTAGCACTCTTCCGTCCGGGTCCTTTGCAATCGGGCATGGTAGATAACTTTATCGACCGTAAACATGGTCGAGAAGCGATCTCTTATCCAGATGAAAAGTGGCAACACGAGTCGCTAAAAGAGACGCTTGATCCAACCTACGGCATCATCCTGTATCAAGAGCAGGTAATGCAGATTGCGCAGATCTTAGCAGGTTACACGCTAGGTGGTGCGGACATGCTTCGTCGTGCAATGGGTAAGAAAAAGCCAGAAGAGATGGCAAAACAACGTGCTATCTTTGAAGAAGGTGCGATAAAGAACGGTATCGATGGCGAGTTGGCGATGAAAATCTTCGACTTGGTAGAGAAGTTCGCCGGTTATGGTTTTAACAAATCGCACTCTGCTGCTTATGCATTGGTTTCTTATCAAACTCTTTGGCTGAAAACACATTATCCTGCCGAATTTATGGCTGCGGTAATGACAGCCGATATGGATAACACGGAAAAAGTCGTTGGCTTGGTCGATGAGTGTTTCCGTATGAAGCTTACCGTGCTGCCACCAGACATCAACTCTGGCCTATATCGCTTTAATGTTGATGAAAATGGCGCAATTGTTTACGGTATTGGTGCGATAAAAGGGGTTGGTGAGGGCCCTATCGATGCGATTCTTGAGGCGAGAAATAAAGGTGGTCACTTTAAAGACCTATTTGATTTCTGTGCTCGAGTTGATCTAAAACGCGTCAATAAACGAGTGATAGAGAAGCTGATTTACGCGGGCGCGTTGGATCGACTAGGCCCACACCGTGCGGCGATGATGGCGTCACTCAATGATGCGGTAAAAGCAGCAAGTCAACATCACCAAGCTGAGGCGTTTGGTCAAACGGATATGTTTGGTGTGCTAACGGATGCACCTGAAGAAGTAGAGCATAAGTATACGCAGGTTCCGCCTTGGCCAGAAAAAGTGTGGTTAGAGGGCGAGCGTGATACCCTAGGTCTATATTTGACAGGGCACCCAATTAACGCCTACGTAAAGGAACTAAACAAATACACCAGTTGTCGACTAAAAGACGCAACGCCCACTCGCCGCGACCAATCTGTCACGGTGGCAGGTCTGGTTATTGCAGCTCGTGTAATGACGACTAAGCGTGGTACACGAATTGGCATTATGACACTGGATGACCGAAGTGGTCGCATGGAAGTGATGTTGTTCTCAGATGCACTGGATCGATACGCTGAACTTCTCGAAAAAGACAGAATTTTGGTCGTTTCTGGACAGGTCAGCTTTGATGACTTCAACGGTGGCCTTAAAATGTCGGCGCGTGAAGTTATGGATCTCGGCAGTGCGCGCGAGAAATACGCTCGTGGTTTGTCGGTATCGATAGATGCAACTCAGATCAACGATCAGTTTTTTGAGCAGTTCAGCCGTATTTTAGAACCGCACAAAGCCGGAACCGTACCCGTCAATGTATACTACCAGCGTGCCGACGCCAGAGCGCGGTTAACATTGGGCACCGAGTGGCGAGTAACGCCAAGTGATACATTACTCGACGATTTAAAACAGTTACTTGGCAAAAGCCAGGTAGAACTCGAATTTAACTAAAAATTCAGCGCAATATGTTAGACGCTGAGTAAACAAGGATTCATAGATGAGCCTAAACTTTCTTGAATTTGAAAAGCCAATTGCAGAACTAGAAGCGAAAATTGAAGCACTACGTGATGTCTCTCGTCACGGTGGTGATTCTGCGATTGACCTGGATAAAGAAATCGAACAGCTTGAGAAGAAAAGCTTAGAGCTGAAGAAAAAAACCTTCAGTGACCTAGGTGCATGGGAAACAGCTCAACTGGCTCGTCACCCACTACGTCCTTACACGCTGGATTACATCCAACACGCTTTTGAGGAGTTTGATGAATTAGCGGGTGACCGCGCGTTTGCAGACGACAAAGCGATTGTGGGTGGCATGGCTCGCCTTGAAGGCCGCCCTGTGATGATCATTGGTCACCAAAAAGGTCGTGAGACCAAAGAAAAGGTGAAACGTAACTTTGGTATGCCGAAACCAGAAGGCTACCGTAAGGCTCTACGCTTGATGGAAATGGCAGAGCGTTTCAACATGCCGATCATCACATTTATTGACACGGCTGGCGCGTATCCAGGTGTGGGCGCAGAAGAGCGTGGTCAATCTGAAGCTATCGCGAAAAACCTAAAAGTGATGTCTGGTCTTAAAGTGCCAGTAATCTGTAACGTTGTTGGTGAAGGCGGTTCTGGTGGTGCACTAGCAATCGGTGTAGGCGACTACGTGAACATGCTTCAGTACTCTACGTACTCAGTAATTTCTCCTGAGGGTTGTGCTTCAATCTTATGGCGTGATTCAGACAAAGCGCCACAAGCGGCAGAGGCAATGGGTCTAACTGCTCCGCGTCTTAAAGAGCTTGAACTGATCGACGAAATCATTGAAGAGCCACTAGGCGGCGCTCATCGCGATCATGTTCAAATGGCAGCGAATATGAAAGCGACACTACTTCGTCAGCTAGAAGATCTAGAACAATTGGATGAAGAGACGCTACGTGAGCGTCGTTACCAGCGTCTAATGAGCTACGGTTACTGTTAATTTCGGTGATTGCTATTAAGCGTTAGCTGATATCTCAAGTGATAACAGTTAAAATAGAAAGGGTTGGATGAGAGTCCAGCCCTTTTTTTGTACCTATCGGATCGCTTATGGAATCGCTTTACCCGCATTTTGCTCAAGTTCTCGGCCGCTACTATCAATTAGGCACTAAGGTTGTCTTGGCGTTTAGCGGAGGAGTGGATTCACGTCTTTTACTCGAATTACTCAGTCGCTACCAACAAGCGCATTCGATAGAGTGTCACGCTGTGTATGTGCACCATGGTTTAAGCTCGAATGCCGATAATTGGGCCGATAAATGCTTACTTTGGGCACAACAAGTGGGGATATCGTGCTCGATCGAGCGAGTGAGCTTAGACATCAGCAATGGTGAAAGTATTGAACTTCTTGCTCGTAAAGCTCGCTACCAAGCCTTAACTAAGTACATTCAAGAAGGTGATATACTGTTGACTGGTCAACATGCCGACGATCAAATAGAGACTTTTCTCCTTGCGCTTAAGCGCGGCAGCGGGCCTAAAGGGTTATCTTCGATGGCGGAGAGTATGCCGTTTTCTTGCGGATCTCTAGTTCGACCATTGCTTACTATCAAGCGGAAGACCATCGAAGAAGCCGCTACTAAATTAGGCTTGGAGTGGGTGGAAGACGAAAGCAATCAAGATACCCGTTATGATCGTAACTTTCTTCGTCATTGTGTTATTCCTGAATTGTCTGGTCGCTGGCCGAGTATCCATCAAGCGGTTCAGCGCAGTGCAAGTTTATGTGCTCAACAAGAAGCGCTATTGGATGAACTATTGAGCGCGGTGTTTGAACGCGCTTTACAAACGGATCTAAGTTTGAGTATTGAAGAACTGGCTAAGCACAGTGGATTAGCGCGTGCGCGCTTGATTCGTATGTGGCTGGCTAAGCTTAATACTAGTATGCCGACTCAGGTACAACTCAATCTTATCTGGAATGAAGTGGCATTAGCTCAGCAAGATGCCAACCCCAAACTACAACTTAAACAAGGTGAAGTGCGCCGTTTTCGAAATCGTCTCTATTGGGTAACGGAAACGGCTGATGTCACTAAGTGGCAAAGTACGATTCAAGTTGATGCGACTTTGTCGCTGCCTGAGGGACTCGGGGAGCTGACCTTAACGACGAGTTCTAGTAACGCAACGATTGCGCTACCGAGTCAGCCAGAATTGCTTCGCGTGACCTTCAATCCGGAAGGCTTATCAGCGCATCCAACCACGCGTAATCACAGTCGAAAACTGAAGAAGTTATTCCAAGAATACAATGTGCCAAGCTGGCTGCGTCGTCAAATTCCGATTTTAATGTACCAAGACCGAGTCGTTGCTGTGGCAGATCTGTTCGTTGATCAGGCGTTTAATGGTCAAGATTGTGAACTTATTTGGCGCAGGTAATGAAAATTCATGCCACAATGTCGATTATAAAATATAAAAATCCTTAAATAATAATTGATTAGGTGAAGCAATGAAGAAAACAATCATGGGTGCAATGGTGGCGTTAACCATGTTTAGTGGGCAAGCTCTAGCTGCGGGAGATGCTACAGCAGGTCAAGCAAAGTCGGGAGTATGCGCGGCGTGTCATGGCGCTGATGGTATTGCTGTCATTCCGGGTTACCCAAATCTGAAAGGGCAAAATGAGCAATATATTATCAGTTCAATTAAAGCTTATAAAAATAAAGAGCGAACAGGTGGGCTTGCTGCTGTGATGCAAGCTCAAGCTTCATTGTTGTCTGATGAAGATATCGCTAACCTAGCGGCTTACTACGCAAGTTTGAAGTAAACGCGAGTCTGAAAAAGCTTGGACGATTGGGCATTGAGCAGTCCTCACTGGGGTTTTATCAACTCACGATATTCGCTATGTTAATTTGCTCAATCTGGATTTTCGCTAGTGGATCAGAGACAAACATTGAATGTTGCGAAACGCTAAACGATAATAAGCGCAATCGATTGAAGCTTAAGGGATGAACATGAAAAAAATTGAAGCGATTATCAAGCCATTTAAACTGGATGATGTTCGAGAAGCGCTAGCTGAAGTTGGCATTACAGGGATGACCGTCTCTGAAGTGAAAGGCTTTGGTCGCCAAAAAGGTCACACCGAGCTTTACCGTGGTGCAGAGTACATGGTGGACTTTCTACCTAAAGTGAAGCTCGAAATCGTTGTAACGGAAGATGTGGCTGATAAATGCGTAGAGACAATCATTGAAACCGCGCAAACTGGTAAGATTGGTGATGGTAAAATATTTGTCACTGATATTGAGCGTGTGGTTCGTATTCGTACTGGTGAAGAAGACGAAGACGCGATCTAAGGTTTCTTGTCACCTGTTTCGTATTTATTATGCTAAAAGGGAGCCAAGTGGCTCCTTTTTTGTTGTTTGCTTATTAGTGAAATCATTTAACCCGAGATTGGTTGTTCTAGATTTGGGGTGCCTACATTCAGGTTTGTCGTATGTTTAAGCGTTTTTTTCTGGCGTTAGCTTTTCTTATTATGGCGGTATTGGTCGGCTTCCAGGTTATTTTCACCGTACCAGATCAGCCGCAAATCATTACTCAAACAGGCTCAGAGTTGACGCAGGATATTAGGTGTATCGAATTTAGCGGCTCAAAAGCTCTGGATCAGGGCGGTGAAATCAATGTACTTGTCTGGAATATCTACAAACAGAACCGAACGAATTGGCAAAGTGCACTCAATGAATTCTCTGCTGATAAGCAGCTGCTGTTATTGCAAGAAGCCAGCATGACACCATCATTTAAACAGTGGTTGGTGGATGGTCGCTGGGTTAGTAATCAAGTGAGTGCTTTTAAGGCGCTGGGTAGCGGTGCCGGTGTAATTAGTATTGCTCAAGGGCAACCAGAAAAAGCCTGCGCTTACACCTCTAAAGAGCCGTGGCTTCGCTTACCTAAGTCTGCATTATATAGCCAGTATCACTTGAGTAATGGCGAGAAACTCGCAGTGGTGAATGTACATGCGATTAACTTCACCGTAGGTACAAAAGAGTATATATCTCAGTTAACGGCGCTTGAAATGCTTTTAAAGCATCATGTGGGGCCAATTCTATTTGCTGGAGACTTCAATAGCTGGAGTAAATCTCGCGTTAATGCGATGAGGCAGGCCTTAAAGGCTGCGGACTTACAAGAGGTGATGTTCTTGCCGGATCATCGAGTCCAATTTATAACAGGGTTACCACTGGACCATGTGTTTTACCGAGGTCTGACGCTTAAGTACGCAAAAGCGCCGCAGAGCGACGCTTCCGATCATAACCCATTGTTATTGTCATTTACGTTAAATGACTAGCTTAGGTTACCACAATATAAAGTGCCCAAATAACGTAGAAGAATACCCATGGCAGGCTTGCAATCACCAAAGCTTGGCCACGTTCAAACTCCGTCCACGTCAGTACAACGCCGTAGCCGAGCACAATGTACCAAGGCAGAAGCAAAGGTAACGAGCTAGCGAAATGAGACCATTCGTTAGTAAGAGGCAGCTTTAATAGACCATTGAGGCTATTTAAATCGGCAGCGTAAGTCATTACCTGACCATGCTTGAGTAGCAAGCTCGCGTAACTTGCTACATCGCCCAATACTGCTGGGAATAAGATAGCACACGATGCGGCAAACCATTTCCAGTAACCGTATTGTTGTTTGCTTGCCTTTGTTGCAAGAAAGAACCAAAGCGCGAGCAATAGTAAGGTGGCAAAGCGGTTGAATACATCATTGATGATCGCGCTTGCCATTAGCGTGTTTGGTTCTAATAGCTCAATCTGCTTCGGGTCGATTTGCTGAAATTGCGCAGCAAGTTGGTCACTGAGCCACGTGAAATCGACATTCGAAAAGTAAGCACCCCAGAATAAAAACGGACTAAGCATCAGGAAGATGAACGGTTGCCATCCCCATCCACCGCGTTGATAAAGCGCGAGAAAACAAGATGTTGGAGAACGAAAAATGTCCAACAGCATCACAAGTGGATTGCTTGATGGGTTCATACACTTACCTTCGTTACGTCAACGTACAACTTAAGCTTTTGACCTGGTTGTAAGTATTTTTTCTTGTGTAGCGAGTTCCATTTCACGATGTCGTTCGTTTTTACTTTGAACTTGCTTGCAATGCCGCTAATGGTGTCGCCAGAGCGAACGTTGTAGAAAACGGTACGGATCACAGAACCTTTGTCTGAGTCCTTCCATATCACTAGCTTTTGACCCACACGCAATGGATCTTTAGGGCTCATACCATTCCATTTAGCTAACGATTTATACGACACTTTATTGTTACGTGCGATTGACCACAAACTTTCTCCAGACTGAACGACATGGGTGAGCTTGAGTTGACCACGAGCACGAGATTGAGTCTTGTTTAATCGGTTTTGTGCCGTTAATGCGTATTTTGCATCGTCTTTTGTTGATGTCGGAATCAACAGGTATTGACCAATACGAATATTGTTATTCGATAGGCCGTTGGCACGTCGAATGACTTTCGTGGTTGTGCCGTATTTATTAGCTAGCACGCTTAAAGAGTCGCCAGATTTCACCTTGTAGCGAGCGACCTTCATCCCTTTACCGCGATTTTTCTCCACCTTGGTGAGAAAAGTCTCTTTTTTCTCTACGGGAATCAAAAGTTGGTGCGGCCCCTCAGGCGCTGTCGACCACTGGTTGTATGCTGGGTTGTAACTCTGCAACTCTTTTACGCTAATGCCGGCATAATCTGCGGCAATAGCCAGATCTAACTGCTCTTCTGGATCAACAAGCGTTAGAACAGGCTTGTTTGGAATTGCAGGAATATTAAGTCCGTACTTGTCTTGGTTTGCGATAACGTCAGCCAAGGCCAATAGCTTAGGAACGTAACTACTGGTCTCTTTTGGTAAGTCTAATGAGAAGAAATCGATAGGTTTACCGAGCTTTTTATTCTTACGAATTGCGCTAGAAACACGGCCACCACCGCTGTTATAAGCGGCGATTGCATGTTCCCAGTTACCATCAAAACGCTCGTTTAGTTGTACTAGGTAGTCCAGCGCTGCATCCGTTGCTGCTGCCACATCTCTGCGACCGTCATACCAGTAGTTTTGCTCTAGTCCCATCATTTTTCCGGTGCCAGGGACAAATTGCCACAACCCAGCCGCGCTACCATGTGAGTAGGCAAAGGCATCGAATGAACTTTCCACTACAGGAAGTAAAGCAAGCTCCATTGGAAGTCCGCGCTCTTCGATACGTTTTGTGATCATGTATAGAAAAGGAGTCGCACGCTTAGATACCGTGTAAAGGTGATTTGGGTGCTTTAAATACCACGTACGGTAGTAGTCCACTTTCTTGTGGTTTGGGATATCCATGTCCAGCTGCATGGCGATACGTTGCCACACATCTTCTTGTTCTTGGGGGGAGAGAACTTTAGGCGCGTCGTTAGCGGATTTTTTTGCTAGTGACGATTTATTGCCCGGTTGAGCTTTTACTGCATTTTGCTTTGCAGTCTGCTCAGATTTATTGGTTTCTGGTGTAGAAGACGTTGAATCTGACTGAGTCAATTGACAGCCAGATAATAACAACGCCAACGCCCAAGTATACTTCAAACGCATGGATTCAGCCTATTTAGGGCCTGTTTATCTTCACCTGCCTGTCGCGCAACGTAATGTGCGTGGCAGTCGCAAGATAATAGACATCTTTTAAACACTAACTAATTTATAGAGGCAAAGAGCTTCTAATTATGCAATGGGGAGAAATTCAAATAGATTTATATCAACCCCAAACGTAAGAGAAGCGCCAGTGGCGCTTCTCGAAAAATCAGTCCCTGATAATACTGGGGTCTTGCAAACTTACAAGCAGAAAATGGTTAAAATTCGTTCTTCCACTCGCGTAAAGCAGTAAAAACCGAGCATGGATCGCTATTTTTAATGCGACTAGCAACAGATTGAACCACGTCAGGGTTAGAGGTTCGCAAGAACGGATTAATCCACTTTTCTTTGCGTATTGTTGTTGGAAGTGTCGGAATGTTGAGTGCTCGCAGTCGGTTTACATCGTCGCGATATTGGCGAAGTTGCTCATTGTCAGGTTCAACCGCTAGAGCAAACGCCACGTTACTCGCCGTGTATTCATGTGCGCAGAAGACTTGAGTTTCTTCTGGTAGAGACGTTAGTTTGCTCAGTGATTCAAACATTTGCTCAGGCGTACCTTCAAAAATACGACCGCAGCCAGCAGAAAAGAGCACATCACCGCAAAACAGTTTTCCGTCCCCAACGTAACCGATATGGCCCAAAGTATGGCCGGGTAACCCAAGTACTAAGAAAATCTCACCAAACAACTCCAGCTTGTCGCCTTCTTCCATTGGTGTCGTTAGGGTTGGAATTGGCTCTGATTTTGGGCCCACAACGGCGACGTCAGGAAATGCACGCACTAAGTCTGGAACGCCACCAATGTGATCGTTGTGGTGGTGCGTAATTAAAATCGCTTCTAAAGTTAATTCGTTAGCCTGCAGAAATTCTAATACTGGCTTCGCATCGCCCGGATCAACGACTGCGCAGCGCTTATCGCTATTTTGTATCAGCCAGATGTAATTATCATTAAATGCGGGTATGCTTTTGATCTCTAACACGATTCGTTCTCCGTCACCCATTTTAGTCAGGTGGTTAATGAAACCAGCACTCAGCAACAAAACTATACCACACCCGTCGACTTGGTCAGCAATGAACAACGGTCCGTGGGTGCTTGAGTCAATCCAGACCCGACTTGATGAATGGTGTCCGAAACTCTTCGGCTACCATATGCTCAAACTGGGCGGGTTGAGCTGTGAGCTAACCAGCTGTAATTGTAACATTCAACACCAAGTCAACGTAGATATCCAGAACCCGTTGCATAATGTGATTGCAGATGGTTACGAATTACCCTTTTTGGAAAAAAGCTTTGATGTTGTGATACTCGCTCATCAGCTCGACTATGCAAGCGATCCACACCGTTTGTTGCGTGAAGTCGATAGAGTGATGATGGATGATGGCTATGTAATTATTACTGGATTCAACCCATTAAGCTTGACTGGATTAGCGAGTTTACTTCCATGGCGTAAACATAATTTGCCTTGGAGTGGACGAATGTTTACGTCGAACCGCATCAAAGATTGGTTAGGGTTACTTAATTATCAAGTGATTCATTGTGATCGTTATGCGCTGTTTCCGATGAAACGTTACCGTACGATGTGGACATGGTTGGAAAATAGTCTTGGTGATTGGGCATCACCCGCTGGGAGTTTGTATTACATAGTCGCGCGGAAACGGACATACCCTCTCAAGCCTATCAAACCGCATTGGCGCTTGAAGAAAAAGCTCACACCACTTGGGGTGATGAATCGAGAGGGTAACACTATGAGGAAAGAATCTCGCTAAGAGGGTTGGTAACCTGTATCTTCCTCAGTTGGGTTTTCTGCAGCAGTCCGGGCTAGCTCATCACACATTTCGTTCTCACGATGGCCTGCGTGGCCTTTTACCCAATGCCATTCAACTTGATGGCGTGCGGTTTCTTTGTCTAGAGCTTGCCATAAATCGGCATTCTTCACGGGTTTTTTATCCGCTGTTTTCCAACCACGCTTCTTCCAGTTATGGATCCACTGAGTAATACCTTGGCGCACATATTGGCTGTCAGTCGTTAAAGTGACTTTACAAGGTTGTTTTAACGTCTGTAGCGCGACGACAGCCGCCAACATTTCCATGCGGTTGTTGGTAGTTAACGTATAGCCTTTGGAAAGTGTCTTTTCTACGTCTTTGTAACGCAATACTATGCCGTAACCACCTGGTCCTGGGTTACCTAAACAAGAACCGTCAGTGAAAATCTCAACGTGTTTGGTCATATTTTTTGGTACTATTAGCCGAAACATTTAATAAAGCATAGTCTGACATACATAACCTTATGAATACCAGCAGCAATTCTGAATATAACCGCATTGTCGTTCTCGATACCGAAACCACAGGTATGAACCGCGAGGGTGGTCCTCACTACATGGGACACCGCATTATTGAAATCGGTGCCGTGGAGATCATCAACCGTAAGCTGACTGGTCGTCACTTCCACGTTTATTTAAAACCCGATCGTGAAATCCAACCAGAAGCGGTTGAAGTTCACGGTATTACGGATGAATTCTTGGTTGATAAACCGGAATACGCGAGCGTGCACCAAGAGTTTCTTGAGTTTATTAAAGGCGCAGAACTTGTTGCCCACAACGCGCCCTTCGATACCGGCTTTATGGATTACGAGTTTGGCATGCTCGATCCTAACATCGGCAAAACTGACGACTACTGCAAGGTGACCGACACCCTTGCAATGGCGAAGAAAATCTTCCCTGGTAAGCGAAACAACCTTGATATCTTATGTGAACGTTACGGTATTGATAACTCGCACCGTACACTCCACGGAGCTTTGCTCGATGCGGAGATTCTAGCCGACGTTTACCTCTTTATGACGGGTGGTCAAACGAGTCTAGAATTTAACGCGAATAAACAAGAGGGTGGAGTAGAAACCATTCGTCGTATTGAAGGAAGAAAAGCGCTAAAGGTTTTGCGCGCAAGTGCCGATGAACTAGAAGCTCACCAAAAAAGATTAGAGTTGGTGAACGACTGTATTTGGCATCAATAGGAGAAGCTATGTTGAGGGCTTTGTTGGTCGCGTTTTTAGCGATATGGAGTAGTCTCTCGAGTGCTGCGAGTGAATCTACAATGTCTTTGTTAGACAATCGCTTTCGAGTTGATCCAACCATCGAGCAGATCACGTTTTTGGTTTATCGTGAGCAAAGTTCTCAGCCAGTTGTTTTAGTCCGTCCTGACGGTAAAAAATACTATGCTTGGGGCTCTTACGACAATGTACGTTGGTATCAAGAAGCCTCACTCGATATTATTTCCGTTGATAACCCTATGCCAGGTCCATGGCAGGCTGTGGGGAAAGTTACGCCTAAAAATAACATCCGCTTAATTTCTCACCTAAAGCTCAGTACGGATCTGTTCCCAAACCGATTATATAATGGGGAAGCGCTTAAGTTTACAGCTCGCCTGACCTCCGACGGCGAACCTCTTGTACTGCGCGACTTCCTTGATCGCGTGAATCTGCGCGTGACATTTACCAAGTTTGTCGAAAATGAAGATGAGCTGATCAAAGAAGCACGTCCAGTGCCGATGGTTGTGGGTGAGTTTTCTGATGACGGCCGCGGCTTGGATGAAAAAGCAGGGGATGGTGTGTTTACGGTTCAGCTCCCAATAGACGTTGAGCCTGGTAAGTACCGCGCGCGCATCACGTCTGGCAATGGCGTATTCTTACGAGCGCAAGAACAAGTCATCTTGGTTTATCCGAACCCAATCTCTCGTACTTTTATTCAGGCTCGTAATCCCGATAAGCCACACCAATTAGTGGTGAGTGGCGAGCAAGGTATGATTGCACCAGGCTCTATAGCAGTCACAGTGAAAAAGGACGCTCCCGATGGTTTCATTAGTTACAGCCAAGGACAGGTCTCTAAAGATGGAATGAGAGTTACGTTGAACCTCAATAACGATGCTGAGCTTGGTAAGTACGCATGGCGCGGCGAGATCTTTGCCACTGATTTTGCAACTCAGCGTCCGTTGGTGTTTCCTATTCCAGAGCAAACTTTCAGTGTTGTTGATGAAGTTGATCTAGAAGCTGCTCGAATTGCAAAAGAAGCTGAATTAGCCGAGCAGCGCCGTATTGAAATGGAAAAGCAAATTATCGCTGAGCGGGAGGCTGAGCGTAAGCGCAGCATGATTATTATCGCGGTAGGTAACTTGATAATGCTGCTGATTGTGATCATTGCATGGATAGTCTGGCGCAAAATTAAAGCGAGGCGCGATGCCATGCCAGAGATGCAATTAGAAGTACCAAAGAAATAGTAGTAACACATAAAGCGAGAAACGGAGCCAATCGGCTCCGTTTTTTTATCAAGTTACCAAGTTGGAAGAAGAAAAATGGATAAATTATGAATATTTAAGTTTACTGTACTCAAATATATGTTTGGGATTTTATATAAATAATATATCATTTTTACTTTCTAAATTGGTTGCATTTTTAATGTGACTAACTTTCAAAACAATCAATTAAAGATAAAAGAAATAATGAATAAAATTTTAGCTTTTTTTTGTGCAGTGATAATTGTAGGTTGTTCTTCTATTGATAATGGTGTTAATAATCCAGATTCGGGAAGTAATAATTTAAAATCACTTGATACCTTCACTTTCGATCCCTTAAGTAAAATCCAAAAAGTAGAAATACCAACTTATTATGATGGCTTGTTTGATACAGCAAGACCCTATTTAGATGAAAAGTACCCTTACACCTATGTCAGTAAACCTCAAGCATACATAATTGATGACGAGATTATTTCTTTTGCTCCTTGGTTTCCTGTCGAAGGAAGGTTTACGGTTTTTCCAACCGCTCACTATATAGTTATAACTCAAGAAACCGAGAGTGGCTTAGTCTCCGCACGATTTAATCATGAACAAGTAATTAAGCTGTTAAGTGAAGAGTATAAAATTACTGAGCATACAAGTCCGTTTTTTCATTATGTTCTAGAGGTTTCTCCAAGTGAACAAGCCAATTTTGTAGAAGATATCCATAAAAAATTGAGTAGACTTCCTTCAGAATAAGGATTGTTGGTTAAATTTTGGTCAATAAAGTCAGGGGTTCTGGCTTTATTGATTGCATGGAGTTCTATTTATATTGATTTGGGCTTTGTAATAGGTAGTACGCCATAATAACAAGAGCCGATCTTGTAGGGTTTCTGGATAAATATTCAGCTGTGCGTGATAAATAAGAATAAGTAAACGCGAGGTCTCTGATGAAATACAAAAAGCGTCAGAAGTATAAATACACTCTCCATTCTGAAGAAAAGATTGAGACGCACATTTCAGTGAGTCAGGCGTATGACAGCCCTTTTCTTAGTTTGTCCAAACAAGGCGTGTTAACGATTAAAAAGGGCTATGCATGGGATGGAGCGAGTGGGCCAGCGTTAGACACAAAAAACATTATGAAAGCTTCTTTAGTGCATGATGCTCTTTACCAACTCATGAGGGAAGAGGTGTTGCCTCAAAGTGCTCGAAAGCATGCGGATGCGTTGTTGAGAGAAACGTGTTTAGAAAAAGGAATGTCTAGCTTCAGAGCAGCTTATATCTATTATGGCGTCAGAGTTGTCGGCGGCTTCTTTTCTAGACCCGATACTTTGTGTGCTTAATGGGAACATCTTTCCAACGTTTAACTGTTTATTTATACAGTTTAGTTATGTAAGCTCCAAGGTGATACAAAGGAGTAGTACATAATGACAATAAGATATGAAGAGCATGTGCCAAGCCCGAAAGAATACTGTGATATGCGTATCAAAGCCGGGCTATCACCCAAATCGTTGAAAGCTGCTGAAATTGGCCTACCCAATTCGTTATATGGCGTATCTGTTCGGGATGAAGGAAAGCTCATTGCAATGGGTCGGGTTGTTGGTGACGGGGCGTGTAACTTCGAAATTGTCGACGTTGCCGTTGATTCTGATTATCAAGGTAACGGTTTAGGTAGAAAAGTCATGGAATACATCGACGGTTATCTTTCTTCTGTTGCACTTGAAGGCTCTTACGTTTCTATGATTGCTGATGAACCGGTCTTTTACGAAAAGCTTGGTTATAGGCTGGTGGCTCCTAAAAGCCAAGGGATGACAAAAAAGTTTAAGCCAAAGGCGTAACACGTATTCAGCTGTGAAGATAAGCACTAGAAAACAGGAGTTTAATTTCCTGTTTTCTATATTAAATTTGTATTTAAGCCACTTCTGGAATTGGTTTGGGTAGCTGCTCTAAATCAGGCTCTTTTTGAACAGTAGGAATTTGTCCCTCACCCACAGCACTGATGTAACAGCCACTAAGTTTAATGGCAAGGTACATATCAGCTCGCAGTAAGATGCCTCCTTCACTGGTGCTGATACCAGTAAGCTCACACCATTGACGAAGACGTCGTTTCCTTCCTGCGAGGATTAAGCGTACACCTCTCTTTTTCAAAGTATTGTGAATATCTGCCAGTGTTGCCATCACACTGAGATCCAAGTGAGTAAAGCTCGATACGGCGTCGATGACAACGCAACTTGCGTCTTTGTGATGCTCTGCCTGCTCTAACACTCTACGTTTAAAGTAAGGAGCATTGAAGTAAGTTAGCGGTGAGTTAAAGCGGTAAATCACCATTCCAGGAATAGGCGAAGCTTTTCCTGAGTCGTCGATGGTCCGAATGGTACCTTTTTCATCCAAGCCAAGTAGCTGATCACTCGGCCGCATGACAATACGTAAAAATTGAAACAGCCCTAGCAATACCGCCAAAGTGATCCCCGGTATTACACCCACGATCAACACAGAAATAAAAGTAATGATGGCCAGATAAAATGCATCTTTGTCACGAGATTTTAATTTCCAAATTGCTTTAAGATCGAGCAGCGATAGGGACGCAATGATCAATACAACACCAAGTGAAGCGATAGGGATGAACTGCAAAGGCTCGTAAATAAATACCGCAATAATGGCGATGGTGATTGCGGCGACAATCGAAACTAATTGAGATTTACCGCCATTTGCATCATTGACGGCTGTGCGTGAGTCAGCGCCGCTTATCGCGAAACCTTGTGAAAACGCTGAGGCAATGTTGGCAAAACCCAACGCCTGAAACTCTTTATTTGCATCAATATCATAACCGTTTTTAGCCGCGAAACTGCGGGCGGTGAGCATCATGCTAACAAAACTGACAATCGCAAGGTTGAGCGCTGGGACTACTAGTTCACGAACTTCACCTAGCTCAAATTCTGGTGTTTGAAACTGAGGGAAGCCACCTTGAGTGAGTCCGACAACCGATACGCCCATCTCTTGTAAATGGAAAAACCAAACTGACGCAGTAGTTACGAGGATCGCCAGCATGGCAGCAGGCCAAGTTGGTCGGTAGCGTTTGGTGAGCAAATAAACGACAACCGTCACGATACTCAGAGTTACAGTAGGCCAATGAAGATCGGTTAATCGTTGTGGAGCTTCCCATAAACGTTCCAGTAAATAACGTTGCTCGTATTTCAAACCGACTACTTTCGCAAACTGACCAACGATAATTGTGAGAGCAACACCGTTGAGTAGACCCAAAAGAATCGGACGAGAAAGGAAATCTGCAAACACTCCTAGCTTGAAACGACTTGCCAGTACACACCAAATCCCCGTCATCGCTGTCATGGTCATAACCAACTGCCAATGTTTTGTGGGGTCACCTGCGGCAAGTGGTGTCACAACAGCAGCGATCACTGCACAGGTTGCTGCATCGGGTCCGACAATGAGTTGTCGAGATGTGCCCATCATGGCGTAAACCAACATTGGCAGTACACACGAATACAGACCGACAATTGCGGATACACCAGTTAACTGTGCATAAGCTATGGCAACTGGCAGTGCAACCGCGACAACAGAAAAGGCGGCTCTAAAGTCGTTAACAAACCATTCTTTTTGATAATGCTTAAGCTGAACAAGCCCTGGGAACCACTGTGCGAGTAATATTTTAGCCAACGGATTTACCATATATGTGAGTGAGTTACTTAAAGTATACACCGCTTAGTTGGAACGTCTGTGAGTTAGTTATCACTGGAAATCGGGGGAAAGATTGGAGTGCGTGGCTTTTATTGCGATTGCGCAGGGGCTTCGTGGTGTGAGGTGTTATGAATGCGATTCTGGAAGCAATAAAAACGGGAGCTGATACTCCCGTTTGTGGTCTCAGATACTAGAGTTACGCGACACTATCCATCTGAGGGTATAGCGGCTTTGCGGCAAGCAGTTCCGGCTCAAAATCGTCAACGTTGATTGTATCTAGACGATGCTGTTCCGCTTCTCTGAGTAGATCGGCTTCTTCTTGCGTGATAAAGCCTTGCTCTAGCCCTTCCTGAGCAATCATATCCAAACGTAAGAATGGGCGACGCTTACCCTGCGCTTTACATACTTTGTCAAACACAGGCTCAGCTTGAAGAATGACTGATAGTGCAAGTTCAATCTTACCTGCTGCGTTGTGCTCGGTTGGTTCAAGGTATTGACCGCGACCAATGCGTGAGCGCGTTGCACTTGGCGTTTGTAGAATGCGCGCCACTTTACTGTCTAGTTTATCGCTTGGTGCTTTGCGTACGCGACCAAATGGCATGATTAATACGCGTAGCGCACGGCCAATTACTTTGTTCGGGAAGTTTGCTAAGAATTCATCTACTGCCACTTCCGCTTGTTTCAAACTGTCTTGTAGACCCCAGTGTACTAATGGTAAATCTTCGACTGGACGGCCATCTTGCTCAAAACGTTTCAACGTCGCAGAGCTCAAATATAGCTGGCTTAGAATGTCACCAAGACGTGCTGATAGACGCTCTTTACGCTTCAAAGAGCCACCTAGCACTGCCATTGAGATATCCGATAGCAGAGCAAGGTTTGCACTGTAACGGTTCAATTGTTGGTAGTAACGCTTGGTTGCATCTTTGGTTGGTGATGAAGAGCCCAGACCGTCGCTCAAACCAAACCAGATACTGCGCACTAGGTTACTCATTGTAAAGCTCACGTGACCAGCAAGCGCTTTATCAAACTTCTCGACAGCATTACTTGCTTCAGAATACGCCGCGTTCATTTCTTCAAGAACGTACGGATGGCAACGGATTGCGCCTTGGCCAAAGATGATCATTGAGCGTGTTAGAATGTTAGCACCCTCAACCGTTACTGCGATTGGCGCACCTTGGTAACCACGAGCTAGGAAGTTAGAAGGTCCCATACAGATACCTTTACCGCCTACGATGTCCATTGCATCGATGATGCTTTGCTGGCCGCGGTGCGTACAGTGATACTTCACGATAGCTGAGATTACTGAAGGCTTTTCACCTAAGTCGATACCCGCAACGGTTAAGTTGCTTGCTGCATCCATCACGTAAGCATTACCACCCAAGCGTGCTAATGGTTCTTCAACCCCTTCCATATGGCCGATAGGCTGTTTGAACTGACGGCGAATACGTGAGTAAGCACCGGTTGCCATTGCCGCAGTTTTGATGCCACCTGTTGAGTTTGAAGGTAGCGTGATACCACGTCCAACCGACAGACACTCAACCAGCATACGCCAACCTTGGCCCGCCATTTTTTCGCCACCGATAATGAAATCGATAGGAACAAAGATGTCTTTACCGCGCGTTGGACCATTTTGGAATGGCACATTGAGTGGGAAGTGTCGGTTACCAATCTCAACACCTTTGACATCAGTTGGGATAAGCGCACAAGTGATGCCAAGATCTTCTTTGTCGCCTAGCAAACCTTCAGGATCGCGAAGTTTGAATGCTAAGCCTAGTACCGTTGCGACTGGCGCTAGGGTGATGTAGCGCTTGTTCCAAGTCAGGCGCATACCCAGTACTTCTTTTCCTTCCCATTCGCCTTTACAGACCACACCGTAATCTGGAATAGATCCAGCGTCAGAACCCGCTTCTGGACTTGTTAGGGCGAAACAAGGGATTTCCTTACCTTCAGCTAGACGCGGTAAGTAATGATTTTTCTGATCTTCAGTACCGTAGTGTTGCAGTAGCTCACCTGGGCCCAAAGAGTTAGGAACACCAACGGTAGACGATAGAACGCCAGAAACACCCGTTAGTTTTTGTAGTACTAGTGATTGCGCGTATGCTGAGAATTCCAGACCACCGTACTTTTTCTTAATGATCATGGCGAAGAACTTATGATCTTTCAGGTATTGCCAAACTTCTGGCGGTAAGTCCGCGAGTTCATGGGTCACTTGGAAATCACTCACCATGGCGCACACTTCATTCACAGGGCCGTCTAAAAAGGCTTGTTCTTCCGCACTTAACTTAGGTGCTTGAATTGCGTGTAGCTTTTGCCACTCTGGTTTGCCTTTAAATAGTTCGGCTTCCCACCAGACGGTACCTGCGTCTAACGCTTCTTTTTCGGTTTGAGACATAGCTGGCAGCACTTTCTTGAAAAGCACTAGCGCTTTGCGGCTAATTAAAGACTGACGTACGCCAGGAACCGCGAGCACAGCTGCGGCGAGAACGTAAATAGCCCAACCAATAACGCCGACAGTTCCTGCTACTGTAAGAGCCAGCATGGCCGCGGTGAGTAAGCTAATAGATTTCACGAGAGACATGCGGTGGTAGAGCGTAATGCCTAGCACGATCGCCATCGTGATGATTGAGAGCAAGATGTCCATATATATTTTCCTTTTCAGACTTTATAAGTTTTGTACGTCTGCATGTTAGGTAAGAGGTCTAACCAGTTGGTTTAAGTGTAATCAAAATATTAAGGAAATGTAAAACATAAGATTGGATAAAAAGTGATCTAAGTAGAGTTAAAATTCTAAAGTTGAGATTTGAGTGATGGTTTCATGAGCAAGTTGACAAGTTTATTACCATCACTAATCTAAATCTGTTGGTTCACTATCGACACTAATTCTCGTTTGTGGGTAAACTCAGAGTAATCAAACCCGAGTTCAGGTTTATGAAATGTCCGATACCAAATTGGTATCAGAACAATTTGCTCAGTGAGTCTAGAGCTGACTGAAGCCGAAATAATAAAGAGAACGTCTTATGTACCATGATCTGATTAGAAGTGAATTAAACGAAGCTGCTGAAGTGCTCAACAAATTTTTAAGCGATGACCATAACATTGCGCAAATCGAAGCAGCGGCGAAAATGATTGCTGACTCATTCAAGCAAGATGGTAAAGTATTGTCGTGTGGTAACGGTGGTTCTCACTGTGATTCAATGCACTTTGCCGAAGAGCTAACAGGCCGTTACCGAGAAAATCGTCCTGGCTATGCTGGTATTGCTATTTCAGATCCAAGCCACCTTTCTTGTGTGAGTAATGACTTTGGTTATGACTTCGTGTTTTCACGCTATGTAGAAGCGGTTGGCCGAAAAGGTGACGTACTGTTTGGTCTGTCGACGTCAGGTAACTCAGGTAACATCCTGAAAGCGATTGAAGCAGCACAAGCGAAAGGCATGAAGACGATTGCGCTAACAGGTAAAGATGGCGGCAAAATGGCAGGCCTTGCAGATATTGAAATTCGCGTGCCACACTTCGGTTATGCAGACCGCATTCAGGAAATTCATATTAAGATTATTCATATCATCATTCAGTTGATCGAAAAAGAGATGGAATAATCGTTTTACGGCCACCGTTTCGAGCTGTGTTGTTAGGGAGTTTTTTAAACCATGTGTGAATTGCTCGGTATGAGCGCTAATGTTCCAACGGATATTTGTTTCAGTTTTACTGGGCTCATGCAGCGTGGAGGTCGAACCGGCCCACACCGTGACGGATGGGGGATCACCTTCTACGAAGGGAAGGGCTTTCGAACCTTCAAAGATCCCAAGCCAAGTTGTGAGTCTAAAATAGCAGAGTTGGTACAAAATTATCCCATCAAAAGTCGTGCGGTCGTTAGTCATATCCGACAGGCGAATCGTGGTGGTGTTAATTTAGAAAATACTCATCCCTTTACACGTGAGCTGTGGGGTAGGTATTGGACGTTTGCGCATAACGGTCAGCTCTCTGGCTACCAAGACTTGCATACAGGTCGACATCGACCTGTCGGTGAGACAGATAGTGAACTGGCATTTTGCTGGTTATTGAAGCAAATGGAAGATCGATATCCTGAGCCACCAAAGGATATGGAGTCGGTATTCTTATATGTTGCTAAATGTTGTGATGAGCTAAAAGAGAAGGGTGTATTTAACATGCTTCTGAGTGATGGTGAGTATGTAATGACGTATTGCACCAATCATTTGTATTGGATCACAAGACGCGCACCGTTTGGAAAAGCCGCGTTGCTTGATGAAGATGTGGAAATTAACTTCCAAGAAGAAACAACGCCACACGACATCGTTTCTGTGATCGCAACTCAACCTTTGACGGGCAACGAAGCTTGGCAGCGTATGAAACCTGGCGAATACGGCTTGTTTCACCTAGGTGAACTAGTCAAAAATAATGCCTCTGAACTGGTAAATGTGCCGTTTGCGGCGGCTAAGCCGGGCAATCAAGCGCCAACCGAACCGTTAGAGTGATGGTCTCTTACTCTGAATATAAAAATAAAGCTCGCTTAATCGCGAGCTTTATTTTTATGCGTTTTAAACCGAGGGCGGATACGGATGAGCATTCTTACTTTCTAGAGTGCTGGTAGTAGAGTCCTAGTCTCGCTAAGGCTTGCTGTAAAGACGTAACTGATAGAAATTTCTCATAAAACACCTCGTCAGTCTGAACGGTGAAGAACGAACCAGATTCAGAATCTACTTTCCGAGTGTTATGTTACTCAAGTGGTTATGGGATTTTTTAGAATGTTGGGTTTTAGGTTTCTAGTCTAACTACGGCTTTCTTGAATCAAGTTTATAAGTATTAAAACAACCAAGAGCAGCCCTCAGGCTGCTCTTTTGTGCTTGGAGTTTATTATTCAGGGCTACTCATCTGAGGCGTACCCATGTACGCCAAGCTCTGCGCCATCTAAATAGGCTTTACCATCCTTCATGATCAACCGCTCGTCTACCAGCCACTTAGCCACCATAGGGTAGATTCGGTGCTCCTGCGCCTGAACACGTGCCGCAAGTACACTAGCATCATCGTCTTCGAACACAGGAACTTTTGCTTGCAGTATGACAGGGCCACCATCAAGCTCTTCCGTTACAAAGTGCACACTCGTACCATGTTCTTTATCGCCAGCATCAATTGCTCTCTGGTGTGTGTGTAGCCCAGGATATTTTGGTAGAAGAGAAGGGTGGATATTGATCATCTTACCCATGTAATGAGAAACAAATGCGCTGCTCAGAATGCGCATGTAACCAGCAAGAATAATCACGTCTGGTTGGTATTCATCTATTTGACTCATTAGCTCTGCATCAAAGCTTTCACGCGAGCTGAATGCTTTAGGGTCGACAAAGTGACCGTCTACATCAAAATTTTTTGCACGTTCTAAACCAAAAGCATCTGCTTTGTTAGAGAACACGGCTGCCACTCGTGCGTTTGGCATGCTGTCTTCGCAAGCTTCCAAGATAGCTTGCAGGTTACTTCCGTTACCCGAGATGAGGACCACAAAGTTTTTTAGGGTATGGTTTTTCATGATGTCGAGAGCGCCTTGGTATTGTAGGTTGGAGTTATGTAGCTTCTAAACTACCTACTAATAGAATGGTTTTTAGTGTTCTAGATAGCAAAATGAGGACCTAGTCATCTAGTGTCCTCATTCTTCTTATCTTTTGAGCTCGATTTGCAAATTATTGGATTTCAACTTGCTCTTCGTTCGCGTCTGCTTGTGCGATTTGACCAATCACCCACGCGTTTTCGCCTTCTTCTTTAAGAAGAGCAACTGCTGCGTCTGCCTGGTCTTTCGGTAGTGCGACGATTAGACCTACACCACAGTTGAATGTGCGGTACATTTCGTGTGTGTCGACGTTGCCTTTCTCTTGTAGCCACTTGAAGATAACTGGCCATTCCCAACTGTTACCATCGATAACTGCTTTCGTGCCTTCAGGCAGTACGCGTGGGATGTTTTCCCAGAAACCACCACCAGTGATATGAGAAATCGCATGGATGTCGTGTTTCTCAATCATCTTAAGTGCTGACTTGATGTAAATTTTTGTTGGTTCTAGTAGGTGCTCACCAATAGTGCGGCCTGCTAGCTCTTCGCTCTTATCTGCACCAGATACTTCTAGGATCTTACGGATAAGGGAGTAACCGTTTGAGTGTGGGCCGCTTGAGCCAACAGCGATAAGTGCATCACCAGCAGCGACTTTCGTGCCGTCAATCACGTCTTCTTTTTCTACTACGCCAACACAGAAACCAGCTACGTCGTAGTCTTCGCCTTCATACATGCCCGGCATCTCCGCAGTTTCGCCACCAATTAGGGCACAACCTGCTTGAACACACCCTTCAGCGATACCTGAAACAACATCCGCTGCGGTATCAACGTCTAGTTTGCCTGTTGCATAGTAATCTAGGAAAAACAGTGGCTCTGCGCCTTGCACGATAAGATCATTTACACACATTGCCACTAGGTCGATGCCGATCGTGTCGTGCTTGTTCATATCCAGTGCTAGGCGAAGTTTTGTGCCAACGCCATCAGTACCAGAAACCAGTACAGGTTGTTTGTATTTAGTTGGCAATTCGCATAGCGCGCCAAAACCACCGATACCACCCATAACTTCAGGGCGACGAGTACGTTTTACCGCACCCTTAATACGATCCACAAGCGCGTTGCCTGCATCAATATCTACACCAGCGTCTTTATAGCTAAGAGAAGAGTTGTTACCACTCACAGGGAAGTCCTCGGTATTAAGTTGGATATGAAAACGGCGCTATTCTAACAGTGCTTAAACATAGATAGCAAACGTTTGCGTCTGTTTTTTTCTTTAGTGATTTATCCTGATATCCCTGTGAAAATCATGTATAATCTGAAGGTTTGTTTAAATATTGCCAACTATAGCCGGAGATGGACATGAAAGTTGTTGAAGTAAAGCACCCTCTAGTAAAACATAAAATTGGTCTAATGAGAGAAGGTGACATCAGCACAAAACGTTTTCGTGAGTTAGCGACTGAGGTCGGTAGCCTACTTACTTACGAAGCAACGTCAGACTTTGAAACAGAAAAAGTGACCATTGATGGTTGGAACGGTCCGGTAGAAGTAGACCAGATTAAAGGTAAAAAAGTAACCGTAGTGCCAATCCTACGTGCAGGTCTAGGCATGATGGATGGAGTTCTTGAGCACATGCCAAGCGCACGTATCAGTGTTGTGGGTATTTACCGTGATGAAGAAACGCTTGAGCCAGTTCCTTACTTCAACAAGCTTGCTTCAAACATCGAGGAGCGTATTGCGCTTGTTGTTGACCCAATGCTTGCAACAGGTGGTTCTATGATTGCTACTATCGATCTCCTAAAAGAGAAAGGTTGTAACCAAATCAAAGTGCTGGTACTTGTTGCTGCACCAGAAGGTATTGAAGCGCTAGAAAAAGCACACCCAGATGTTGAGCTATACACTGCGGCAATCGATGAGAAGCTTAATGACAAAGGCTACATCGTTCCGGGTCTAGGCGATGCAGGTGATAAGATCTTCGGTACTAAGTAATTCTTTGATGTATTACTATGACTGAACAGAAAAAGGCTTGGTGAAAACCAAGCCTTTTTTGTATCTACAAGAGGAGAAGAGTAAGACACGCCACCTAATAAAGCGGCGCAAACGAACTATTTCGCGCTTTCTTCTTCCATTTGTGCGTTATCCACAACGTGGTTTTCACCTAAATCGTTTGGTAGCACAAGGTTAAGAATAATTGCCACGATACCGCATAGGCTCACACCTTGTAGACTGAACTCACCAATACCGAAAGCCATACCACCAATGCCAAACACAAGGGTTACGGCAACAATCACTAGGTTACGAGACTTATGTAAATCAACGTTATTCTTGATCAGTGTGTTGAGGCCTACCGTTGCGATGGAGCCGAACAGCAGAATCATGATGCCGCCCATAACAGGAACTGGAATCGTTTGAAGAACCGCACCTAGCTTACCTACCAATGCAAGTACGATTGCGGTGATTGCTGCCCAAGTCATGATCACAGGGTTAAATGCTTTGGTTAGCATTACCGCTCCTGTTACTTCACTGTAAGTGGTGTTTGGTGGAGCACCCACCATCGAAGCTGCGATAGTTGCCACCCCGTCACCTGCGATTGTGCGGTGAAGGCCTGGTTTTTTCAGGTAGTTTTTACCTGTAACGTTTGAGATAGCAAGCATGTCACCTACGTGCTCAACCGCAGGTGCGATAGCGACAGGAATCATGAACAAAATTGCGTTGATATTGAACTCTGGCGCGGTGAAGTTTGGCATGGCTAGCCAAGCCGCTTGTTCTACGGGAGTGAAATCAACCACACCGTAGAATAGAGAAACAGAGTAACCAGCAAGAATACCACCAACAATAGGAACGAGCTTCAAAAAGCCTTTTGCAAAAACGCTGAGTACAATGGTTGTGAGCAGTGAGACCGCCGAGATAATGATCGCAGCATCACCATTAACTAGCTGTGCAGCTCCATCACCAGTTTTACCTACCGCCATGTTCACTGCCGTTGGGGCAAGGCCAAGGCCGATAACCATGATCACAGGGCCAACGACAACGGGCGGGAGAATTTTATGGATAAATCCAACACCACGCACTTTGATCATCGCCCCTAGAGCCACATAAACTAAGCCCGCTGCCATCAAGCCGCCCATCGTTGCACCGATACCCCAAGTTTGGATACCGAACATAATAGGAGCAATAAACGCAAAAGAAGAGGCAAGGAAGATGGGAACAGAACGTTTAGTCATTAATTGGAAGAGGAGAGTACCGACACCGGCACCAAAGAGGGCTACGTTTGGATCAAGGCCAGTTAGGAGCGGCACAAGCACCAAAGCACCAAAAGCGACAAAGAGCATTTGAGCGCCTTGTAACGCGTTTTTCATAATAATTCCCTATTTTCAAGATACGCAGACAAATCCGGCGAATACTATCATCCTGCAATCGTTTGCAATGTTGCATAGATCAAACTTTCGATTGAATTTTTCTCATAAATAGCACTTTTGAGAGTTGCTTGCTTGCAAATTGTCCTCTTTTACGTGTCTTGCGTGAAGATGAAAAATGGACAGCCTAACTTGTTGAGATAGCTTAATAAGCAATGAGTTTATTATAAAAAATAGCACTGAAGCGCTGGTTGAGGCCCGAGTTAACAAAGCTGGTCATAATACAGACAATTTACTCAGTACTTGCCTTGCTCAAGATTTGATAGTTGCTTATTATTCGGGTTCTTGTTCAGAGGATTATAAAAACTATGCGCTATTTAGCTCTCTTACTGATAGGTTGGTTGTCCCTACCAGTATATGCATTAACTCAGGTGGATATCTATCGTGCCGAAGTGGTTATCGACAGTGAGCAGAACGACGGTGAGTCTTTGGCTCGTCAACAAGGTATGCAGGATGTGATTGTTCGAGCGACCGGTTCTCAATCCTCTTTAAGCAATCCAGTGATTAAAAAGGCACTCAGCTCAAGTGCGCGTTACATTTCTCAACTGAGCTATGGGCAGGTTGATGGAAAAGCGAGCCTAAAAATGTTGTTTAACAACGACCAAATCAGCTCTCTTTTAACACAAGCACAATTGCCATCTTGGTCGCCAAATCGTGCCAATATTTTAGTTTGGATGGTTGAAGAACGGGGTTACGATCGTAACATTGCGTGGGAACATTCTGAATCTTCAAATGTTGCAGCACTTCGTAGCGCAGCGAAATTAAGAGGCCTACCAATCACTATCCCGGTTGGGGATTTTGATGATGTGACCGGTGTTAATGTCTCTGATCTTTGGGGCGGCTTTATTGAGCCAATTGGTCAAGCCAGCCAGCGCTACCCAGCTGACGCCGTTTTGGTTGTACGAGCTCAAGGTGAACAAATTCGTTGGACACTCTACGACCAGTCGCCAACGAGAATTGTAGAAGCGCAACGTTCTCCGCGTAGCGGGTCTGCATCAGGTGCTAATGCTATTGCAGAAATGGTGGATGGCATCGCAGACTACTATGCAAGTAAGAGTGCAGTTGTGGTTTCAGGAAAGTCTTCAAAAGCGCTAGCAGTGAAAGTCCTTAATGTAACCTCTGCAACGGACTTCTTCCGTTTAGAGAATGCGTTAAAACAACTTAATTCGGTTGCGGGTACAGAGATTAAGCGTGTTCAAGGGGACGAGTTAACGCTCAACATCCACCTTTTGGCATCACAACAAGCTTTTGAGAAAGAAGCTTCTTCTATTTCTCAATTAATGGTTTTTGAAGATCCTTTAGGTGAAGTTGATGCCCCAGCTTCAACTCAAGAAGAAGAGCCATTGGTTCAGAGTAATGAAGCAAAAGACGCCGCGACGCCAAAAGAAGCGCAGCCTGAAGTACCAGTAGATATTGTGGCAGAAGCAAGTGACGAAACACAGCCAACTCAGCCGATGATTGTGGAGCCTGTCCGAGAACAGTATGACTTGATCTACGAGTGGCGCTCGGCATCGTAATCTCCTTGGTAGCGTTCCAGGCGTGAAACGCAAGGATCAAAGACCAATGTGGTAAGCATAAAAAAGAGTCGCAATAGCGACTCTTTTTGTTTTCTAAATTCGTATTCGAACCAATGATCAGTGATTGACTGCAATTGGCGTTATTTATTGAATTTCGCTTTTTCTTCTTTTTCTACTTGAGAGAGGCGTTTCAACTTAAGACCTAGCTCTTTGCCTCTCGCTCTAGCAAACAAAATATTGCCAGCGAAACCGAGTGAAGTCAGTATCAGTTCCACTGCCGCAAGCCAGCGTTCACCCCCATCCACATAGAGGATGGTCAGCGCATGCAAGAAATACAGCATAAGAACAAAGTTAGCCCAAGCATGAGTGTAAGGCTTACCAGCTAAAATACCAGGCAACGGAAGTAGTAGCGGAATACACCAAGCAATAGCAAGTGTTGTGCTGCTGAGGTGGGGATGAGGGGATAACGCAAGCTGCCAAATAGCGACCCAGGCTAATAAGGCTAAGTTGCCAAATAAAGCCAGGTAACGATAGGTTTTAGCCTGTGTACCGAGTGGTGTTTGGTCTAAAGAGTCAGACATCGATTAACTATCCTTGATTTTACTAACAGACTTTTAGTTTTAACGCTGCAGTTGCCAGCCTTTTGCCTAATTGTTGTGCCAGGCGAATCTCTTCACTGCTTAGGGTTGCCTCATGGCCTACACTGCTGGCGCCATACGGAGTGCCTCCGGACTGCGTAGTGTGTAACTCTGGCTCGGAATAAGGAATGCCCAAAACCATCATCCCGTGATGCAATAAAGGGGTCATCATGCTTTGTAACGTTGTTTCTTGACCACCATGCATCGAGGACGAAGAGGTAAAGACACAAGCAGGCTTATCGATTAAGTCACCACTGACCCATAAAGATGTAGTCTGATCCCAGAAGTGCTTTAAAGGCGCAGCCATGTTGCCAAACCAGACGGGACTGCCAAACGCTAGACCGTCGCACGTTTTTAGTTCCTCTAGAGTAACAATTGGATCAGAAGGGGAGTGTGAGTGAGGTGACAATTCTTCAACTGTACGCAAAATTGCTTGGCATTGAGGAGTCGATTCGACTCCTCTTGCTATTTGTCTTGCCAGTTGTTTTGTCGAGCCATGACGGCTGAAATACAAAATAAGGATCTGGCAATCCATTTATAAAATATCCAACACTTGCTCTGGTGGGCGACCAATTTTTGCTTTGCCGTTAGCAACGACAACCGGACGCTCAAACAACTTTGGATTTTTCGCCATAGCTTCGAATAATTGCTCATCGCTGACGGAGTCTTCGCCTAAGCCAAGCTCTTTATATTCACTTTCTTTAGTGCGCATCATTTCACGTACAGATGAAAAGCCAAGCTGGGCGTACAGCGCTTTTAGTTCATCCACGTTAAGTGGTGTGTCTAGGTATTTGACGACTTCCGGTGTAACACCATTTTGCTCAAGTAGTTCAAGTGTTTGACGGCTCTTTGAGCAACGAGGGTTGTGATAAATCACGACTGACATGGTTTTCTCCATTTCGTTATTGTAATGCCATGAATCGATCTCTTTGGATCATGAGTTGGTCGATACGGGCATCGTATCGCGCTTGCTCTAAGCTGCCCAACTTGGCCATTTTACTTGCTTCACTATAATATTGAATCGCTTTATTCCAATTTGCTCGCAATGCCAAAATTTCCGCTCGAGCAGCCAATTCTTCATCGCTACGCCCTAGCGCGTGGTAGCTCTTCGATATTAGGTGCCAGCCATTTGTATCTTCAGGATAGTCATGAGTGTACCTTTGAAGAACTCGCGTGGCTTGATCGTTTTTATTGTCCTCAAGTAGCGCATTGGCGTAGTTAATGGTTAATACTTTATTTTGAGGGTTACGAGATAACGCTTTACGGAGCATCTCGGTCGCTTTTTCTGGCTGCTTCTTCTCGATATATAAATCCGTCATAGCGTCCAAGTAAAACGGGTTACTTGGGTCTTGTTCCAGTAACTTTTTCAAAATTGGTTCCGCTTGAGATAGGCGTTTATTGTCTAAATGCACGAGTGCTCGACCATAATCAAAAGCAGGTGTAATGTCCGCAGAGGCTTTCTTTTGGGTTCTCTCAAACCAGCTCAGGGCGGCTTGTCCATCAATGCCAGCGTAACGAGCCACAATGCGCGCGCGAGCTAGATGATAGTCTATTGAAGGCACAACACGCATTGGAGGATAGGTTCTTGCTCGCGCACGGCTATCGGTAATTCGATCTTCAGGCAGAGGGTGAGTCAGGAGCATTGGTGGCGGTTTACTTGCATAACGATACTCATCAGCAAGACGGCCAAAAAACCTTGGCATTGCTTGAACATCAAAACCGGCTTTTGCTAGTGTCGAAATACCAAAGCGATCCGCTTCTTTTTCATTCGCGCGAGTGTAGTTGATTTGACTTTGCATGTTGCCCGCGGTTGCTGCTGTAATTGCAGCCATCCCCGCTTCGGGTGAGGCAATTGAAAGCAGTAGTGCCCCCGCAAGTGCGGCTAATGTGGCCGGAGAGCGGCGTGCTTGTTCTTCCATACTCCGAGCAAGGTGACGTTGTGTGACGTGCGCTATCTCGTGAGCGACAACAGAGGCCAGCTCACTTTCTGAACGAGCATGAAGAAACAACCCAGAATGCAGCGCTACATAGCCACCAAAAAACGCGAATGCGTTGATATTACGGTCGCGAATCATAAAGAAGTGGAACGGCGTTTTTACATCATTCGCATTGGCCACTAATTTGTGCCCAAGAGAGTCAATATATTCATTGATGACAGGGTCATTAACGATAGGTTTACTGGCTCTGAGCATACGCATATAGGCGTCGCCATAAATCAACTCTTGGTCTATTGAAAGCGTACCACCAGCAGCTGTGCCAATGTCTGGCAAGTCAATGCTATTGGCATAAGTTGTCGGCGAACTGATGGCAGCAGCAAGACATAAGCAAACTAGCGAGCGAGTGCGTTTTAACATACGTTTAAAAGGTTCTCCAAAATACATAAGCATGTGGTTACAGGTCGAGAGCCTATTAACAGCGCCACATACGTTTTGGTTATCCGTGAGGATATAAGCTAACAGTAAGACCGGAAATAAATGAATTGGTTTCGTAAATTATTTTATATCCGAGCTATTTCAGCATGTGGTTAAATCATGTCAGAAGTGCTAGCACCAGCTCAAAAAGCCGTTACAATACAACCCTATCATAAGTGCAGAGCAATACAATGGAATCCATGTTACTTGATTTGCGTGAGCAACGTTGTCCTATGGCACTGTTACTTGCAAAGCGTCATGCTGCTGAGGTCTTTCAAGGAGAAGCAAAGCAGTATCATCAACTTGTCATTCAAGTGGTGGACAACAGCTCTAAACGAGACATTGTGAACTATCTTAGTGCCCAAGGGTACTCGGTTGATTGCCAATCTACATCAGAGCACTACACATTGACTGTCTTCAATAAGGAATCCGCATAAGATGTTTGAAATGGTTAGTCGTTGGTATAAACGACGTTTCTCTGACCCTCACGCAGTAAGTCTCGTCGCGATCTTGCTGTTTGGCTTTATCACCATTTACTTCTTTGGACACTTGATTGCGCCATTACTTGTCGCGATCGTTTTGGCTTATCTACTTGAATGGCCAGTTGTCAAAATGTGTCGTATGGGCGTGCCGCGCACTTTGTCGGTTATTATCGTGATCTTGGTCTTTGTCGGGTTAATGTTAATTGCGTTGTTTGGCTTGGTTCCGACGATTTGGACTCAGGTCGGTAATCTAATTAACGATATTCCGAACATGTACAACGGGCTACAAAAGTTTATTGTCACATTGCCAGAGCGCCATCCTGAACTAGCCAATTTAGAAATAGTAGAAACCGTGGTGACGAACGCCAAAAACCAAGCACTGGGGCTGGGTGAAAGTGTCGTCAAAGGGTCGCTTGCTTCATTAGTTAGCATTGCAACGCTAGCGGTATATTTGATCTTAGTGCCACTCCTTATCTTCTTTTTGCTTAAAGACAAAGAAGAAATGCTGCGAATCGCAAGCGGTATTCTGCCGAAAAACCGTAAATTGGCGAATAAAGTTTGGCATGAAATGAACGAGCAGATATCAAATTACATTCGCGGTAAAGTGTTAGAGATTTTAATCGTGGGCGGTGTGAGCTACGTGACTTTTGCCCTTTTAGATCTTCGTTACTCGGCGTTGCTTGCCGTAGCCGTTGGTCTGTCGGTTTTGATTCCTTATATCGGTGCGGCGGCTGTTACTGTACCTGTTGCTATCGTTGGTTTGTTCCAATGGGGTTTAACGCCTCCGTTTTATTGGTTGTTGCTTGCTTACGGTATTATCCAGGCGCTGGATGGTAATGTGTTGGTTCCTGTTCTGTTTTCCGAGGCAGTAAACTTACACCCAGTTGCTATCATTGTGGCTGTATTAGTCTTTGGTGGGCTGTGGGGTTTTTGGGGGGTGTTCTTCGCCATTCCTTTAGCGACATTAGTCAAAGCCGTATGGCATGCATTACCAAGCACGGAAGAAAACGAACCTGTCGAACAAGAGTAGTTGTTACCAAAGGTACGATGGTTAAAAGAAAGCCCAGCAGTTTGCTGGGCTTTTTGTTTGTAGAAAAACAATAGCGTTTAAGCGTTTTCGTTTAAGTAGTTTAATACGACTTCGTGGTGATCTTTGGTTTTGAACTTGTTGAACACATGTTCGATCACGCCTTCTTCATTGATCAGAAAGCTAATGCGGTGAAGACCGTCGTATACTTTGCCCATGAATTTCTTTTCGCCCCAAACGCCGAACTGGTCAGCAACGGCATGGTCTTCATCAGAAAGCAGAGTGAAGTTTAAATCATCGCGCTCGATGAACTTGCCTAGGCGCTTTACAGGGTCGATGCTTACGCCGAGTACCACCACGTTATGTGCATCGAGTTCAGCTTTGATGTCACGAAGGCCTTTTGCTTGTGTAGTACAACCCGGCGTCATCGCCTTAGGGTAAAAGTAGAAAAGTACTTTCTTGCCTTTAAAGTCTTCAAGAGAAACGGTATTTCCGTCTTGGTCGAGCAAAGAGAAGGCTGGCGCTGGCGAGCCTGCTGTCAGCGTATTCATTTTGATTTCCTTTACTTTATAGTGTGTTTTTAATGAAATTCAGAGAACCTTGTACGTTGAGCGACTTACAAAGTTCATCGAAGTCTTCTTGTAACTGCATCAAATTAAAATCCGCGCTTACAGATGCAGTAATCGCAATATGAAACTGGTCAGAATCGAGTTGAATTTTCGACTTGCTGATGGTTTGCGCGCTAAGAGAGTCTAAACCAATCTGCTGATCAGCGAAGAACTTAGTAAATTTTTCAGTTAACCCAGGGCGGTCTTCAGACTCAATAAACACTTCCATGGTGTAGCTGTTATCGAGCAGTTCGTGCGCCGCTGTGCGTTTCATGATCGTAATAAGGTCATGTTCTTGGCCAAGCAGGGGCAATTGTGTTTCAACTCGAGTCACGCTGCTGGCGTTCCCAGTCAGGAGCATGATCAGCGTAAATTCGCTGCCAAAGATAGCGATACGGCTATCGACTATGTTACAACCAGCTTGAGTAACGAGCTGTACGACTTGGTTACAAATGCCTGGACGGTCCGTTCCAACTGCTGTAAGTACCAGATGTTGCTTCATAAATGAGCTTCTTGTCCTTTCTTCAATAGAGAGATGTTAGCACAGATATTGCGAAGAAATATCGAGCCAGTTCTTTTTTAGTCCATAAAAAAGCAGTCGGAGCTTGAGGGGAGTGGTGGGAAATAAACAGTAAATGCAGGCTATAGGATAAACAAAACGTTTGCATGATGTGCTTGCCTATTGTCTGGCCGTTTTATTCACTTAGATCTGACTTGGCTAACAAGACCAAAGAGTATATTTTCCTTGCTTGTGCTCTTCAGTATTTTCCAAATCACTGATAGATTCTAAAGTCACTCGAAAGCCCAACACGATTATCAATATTGCCGTTAATCAAACCAAATAGAGCAATTAAGTTGCTAGACCTCTAACAACTGATAATTATTCATTCATTTGTACTTTGTAAGCGAGTTTACGCTCTTGTGTTTTTCAATCGCATTACAGTACCATGCAGAAAGAGTTAAATGAGGGAGATAAACATGTTTTCAGGAAGTATCGTAGCGCTGATTACGCCATTCAAAGCAGATGGCGAAGTAGACTTTGACGGTCTGCAAAAGCTAGTAGAGTACCACGTTGAAGCGGGTACAGACGGTATTGTGGCAGTAGGCACAACAGGTGAGTCAGCGACACTGACCATTGAAGAGCATGTGAAGGTCGTTAATAAAACTGTTGAGTTTGCCGACGGTCGCATCCCTGTGATTGCTGGCACGGGTGCAAATGCAACCCATGAGGCAGTAACATTTAGCAAATTACTGGCTGATTCTGGTATTGCTGGCTTCCTGAGTGTGACACCGTATTACAACAAACCAACTCAAGAGGGTTTGTTTTTACATTACAAGGCAATTGCCGAAGCGAGTGACGTGCCTCTAATTTTGTACAACGTACCAGGCCGTACTGCTGTTGATATGCAGCCAGAAACAGTGGCACGCTTGTCAAAGCTTGATAATATCGTGGCTCTAAAAGATGCAACGGGCGATTTGGAACGAATTGCAATTCATCGTGAACTTTGTGGCGAAGATTTTATCTTACTAAGTGGCGATGATGCGACAGGGCTGGATTTTGTGAAACTTGGCGGCAATGGTGTTATCTCGGTAACGAACAATATTGCAGCTAAAGACATGGCAGACATGTTCCATTTGGCAAGTGAAGGTAAGTACGAAGAAGCAGAAGCGATTAACCAACGCTTGATGACTCTACACAAAAACCTTTTCATCGAAGCAAGCCCTATCCCAGTAAAATGGGCAGCGCAAAAGCTTGGTTTGATTGAAGAAGGTGGTTTGCGTCTTCCTTTAACTACGCTTTCTGAAAAATCGCAGCCGATCGTCGAGCAGGCGCTAACAGACGCCCATATTTATTAAGATTGAGCTATTAAGATTGAGTTACTAGGATTGAAGTTCATACTGGGGGCCAAAGCGCCCTCGGTGTTTTAGGAGTATAGATGAAGCTTTCAAGCCAGTTAGTGTTAAGTTCATTAGCTGTATTCGTATTGACTGCCTGTTCAGGTGGTGCCAATCAACGTCGTCAAGCAAAAGATGACTTCGAGTATTTGAACTCCCCAAATTTGGGTGAGTGGAATGTCCCACAGGGTGCACAGCCTCAGTTTTACCCTAACTACGAGATCCCTCAGGGTAACTACGCTGGTGGTGTCGGTAAAGATGTCGACATTCGTCCACCTCAACAAGTCCTAGAGCTTATTCCCGGTGCACGTCTAGACCGCAGTAGTGATGGTGAAGTGACACTTTGGCTACTTCGTAAAGATGAACTAGATAAAGTTTGGCAAACGGTGCAAAACATGGTCGCGGCTAACGAGATTCCAGTTGAAAGCCAAACAGACTCTCGCATCGAGACAGGATGGGTGACTTGGGATTCGCCAGATGAAGAGCTAGAAATTGGCAGCCGATATGAAATCGTACGCGCTGAAGCAAATGGTCGACACGGCTTTAAGGTGAGCCTTATTGACTGGCGTGAAGGCAATCAAGTGAAAGAAGTAACGGCGACCAACCGTGAGCGCTACAATGTGTTCATGACGAACTTGGTCACCGCTCGCTACGATCAAGAAGTGCGTGAAGAAGCACAGCGTAAAGCGCAAGAGTTGGTTAAACAGATCCCAATCACAATGGGTAAAGACCGCAGCGGACTTCCAGTGATTATCGCGCGTGCGCAATACAACATGCTTTGGCAACGTCTGCCTAATATTCTACCTAAGATGGGCTTTAAGATTGAAGAGCGTAGCCAGTCTCAGGGCACAATCACTGCGAAATATGCATCTCCGGATGATGAATTCTGGAACGATATCGGCGTTAAACCAGTGGAGTTAGCCGCTGGTAAGTACACATTCTTACTTGGTGATTTAGGCAACCGTACGTCTATCAATATCACCGACTCCTCTGGCAAGCCAGTAGAAGAAGAGTTTTTGAAATCACTAGCGCCTGTATTGGCTGCAACAGTGAAGCAGTAAACAAAGCGAGCTTAACGCGGCGTGTTTACTTAATGATAGAAAAGGGACCTAGTGGTCCCTTTTTTGATGTTTAGATTAAATGTGTCGAGATGAAGCTGGTGAGTAACTAACGAGGCTCGTTTTTGTTTTTATCTTCTTCAGCGTAGCGCTGTTTATCCAATGTGTTCAGCTTATCTAAATCGTTCTTACGGCTTTTATCCATCTGACCAAACTTCATTTTTGCGGTATATTTGAGTGCGGCAATATTACCAATGACCACGCTCAACACTACAATAATAATGACCCAAGGATTGGTTAGTATTTCTATCATAGAGCCTCCGGCGGCGTGATATTGTGAATAAATTTGGCAACGACGTTATCCAAATTATTCAGTATGACGTCAATCCCTGCAATGTTGTCGGTCTGATTTTGTTTAATCAACTGGCTTCTGAGTACATCAAGCGTCAACTGCTCGAGGCATTGCTGCCCGACAGCGCGGTGACTAATGTGCCAAGGCTCAATCGAAACGCCACCTAAATCATGCTGATAAGGAAAGAAGAAACCGAACCGACCAAGGTTGGCTTTTAACCATTGGTAGAACGCCTGCTGGTGGCCTTCAAGATACTCCCAAGGTTCCAACTTGAGTTTTGTGTCAGCAGGCAATAAATTGCGCGCATAGACATCAAAATCACAACCCCAATGATGACGACTTCCTCCGGGCAATGCCGACCAGCGCAAAATGGCCATCAATTTCTCTTTGTCATTTAACTCTGTTTTATTCAAAGGGCGGGAGTTGATGTCGAGAATTGGCAACTCACCAGAAAACTTCCCGTTCCAGATGGCTTTTTGGCGATTAAAGTCACGAAAACCACTGGCGATTTCCATTTTGAAACCTGCTTCTGTTGCCGCTTCAATCATCTTTAGCAGATCGTCAGCCACTTCAGGGTGGAGTAGAAACGCTTTTTGATCCACTAAAGTGGATTGAAGATGGGAATCAGTGATTCCGGTGAGTTGCTCTGGTGTCATTGTGTTCTCGCTGATTACTTCGCCAATAGGTGCTTCAACGTGTTTTCGTACATGTCCGTCAACTTTTCAAGATCGTCGACTTTCACACACTCGTTCACTTTATGAATCGTAGCGTTAACAGGGCCTAACTCTACGACTTGACCTCCCATTCGAGCAATAAAACGACCATCAGAAGTACCGCCAGTTGTAAGTAGCGCTGGCTTCGTATCATTGACTTCGGCCACAGCAGCTACAACTGCGTCTAGCAGTGCGCCCGTATCGGTCAGGAATGGGTCACCGTTGAATGTCCATTTTAGGTCGTAGTCCAGCTCATGCTTGTCCAATGTTTCGGTAACACGCTGAACAATTGCGTCATTGTTAAGCTCAGTACTAAAACGTAGGTTGAACTGAACATGGAACTCGCCAGGAATAACATTAGACGCACCAGTGCCAGCCGATACATTCGGGATCTGAAAACTAGTCGGTGGGAAGTAATCATTCCCTTTGTCCCATTCTGTCGTCGCGAGTTCATGAATCGCGAGTAGAGACTCGTGCACTGGATTGCTGGCTAGGTGAGGGTAGGCCACGTGACCTTGTGTTCCTTTTACCGTTAAATCACCAGTGATGGATCCACGGCGTCCATTTTTCACTACATCGCCAACCACGTCGGTGCTGGATGGTTCACCAACAATACACATATCGATGTTCTCACCACGTTCCATCAACGTTTCTACAACGCGAACGGTACCATTGATAAATGGCCCTTCTTCATCTGACGTAATCAAAAAGCCAATTGAGCCTTTGTGGTCTGGGTTTTCTTCAATGAAGCGTTCGACAGCAACGACCATAGCAGCTAGCGACCCTTTCATGTCAGCTGCGCCGCGGCCATGCAAGTAACCATCAATAATGGTCGGTTCAAACGGATGTGTATTCCAGTGTTCCAATTTGCCAGCTGGTACCACATCGGTGTGGCCAGCAAACGCAAATAGCGGCGCTTCTGAACCACGTCGAGCCCAGAAGTTCGTGGTGTCTTCAAATACCATCACTTCAATTTCAAACCCGAGTGCTTTTAAGCGCTCGATCATCAAATCCTGACAACCTGCGTCTTCCGGCGTTACGGACTGTCTACTGATCAGATCTTTAGCAAGTGCCAATACTGGACTGTCTGTCATCCTTGAGTATTCCTTTATTTAAGAGTTGAAAATGCTAGCGTATTGATCAGCTTTAAAACCGATATGAAGTTGATCATTCACTTTTAAAATTGGGCGTTTAATCATCGCAGGGTTTTCTACCAAAAGAGCGATGGCGTTTTCCTCGTTAAGTGTGTCTTTCTGCTCTTGCGCTAATTGGCGGTAGGTTGTGCCACGTTTATTGAGCACCTGTTCCCAACCTAAAGCGCGACAAAATTCACTTACCATTTCTGCATCAATGCCTTGCTTACGGTAGTCATGGAAGTCGTAAGCAATATCCTCGGCTTCTAACCATTTCTTGGCTTTTTTGATCGTATCGCAGTTGGGAATACCAAACATGGTAATCGACATAGTGTTTCCTTTTTCTTTGTTCTATTTTTCACTGGCGCGGTTAAGACGCACTTAAGTGATTTGGGCTGTTAAAGCATCCTATCAAGAAGCAATCAAACTGACAAAATGCGGTGGAAAATATTTTCAGATAGATTGAGATAACTAATGTCACATAACTTATTTACGATGAATGCGCTATAAATCGAATAAAAATTCGTCTAAATCAAATGGAAAAGTCGAGTTATTGATCAAACGCAACACCTCGCTGAGCAAAAACGAAATAATGAATCAGCACAATTTTAGGAGGTGTCAATGGAATTGAGTCCTGTTTTTGCAAGGCGGCTATATTTGGCCTTGTTGGTGGAAAACCTAGAAAGGCCGAATGTGCCAAAGTTGATCGAAAAAACGGGGTGGCCTCGTCGTACTATTCAAGATGTACTCAAGGCGTTACCTGGGATCGGCATTGAACTCATATTCGTTCAAGATGGCCGACGTCATAATGACGGCTATTATCAACTTTCAGATTGGGGGCCTTTTGATAGCCAATGGGTTCTAGAGCGGGAGAGAGATATCGCTAGCAGTCTTGGATTTCGTGCATAAGCCAGCAATTGCTGGCTTTTTTCATATTCAGGCCTCATCCATTGCAGCGGTAGGCGGAACCCAGCACGCTAAATGAAGTGATAAAATCTTGTGGGGAAACCATAAAAACGGTGTCCGCATCGATAGCCGCTGCATTGTTTTTTAAATCGTTCATCGCGCCTTGCATCATCGCGTCATTAGTCATGAAAATGTAGTTATACCAATGGCCTTCACTTCCGGTGACTTCGCCTTTGTATTCGCATCGCTCAGGGTTGAATTGCGCGTCAATGCGAATATGAACATCTTGACTTTGAGCATGAGTAAGGTGAGAAGGCATCGTGCAACCCGTTAGAAGCACGACAAAAAGTCCAAGTAACAGGCGTTTCATTAGCTATTTCCCCAATACTATGTAAGCAGCAAAGCCAATCCAGCTCAGAACAAGTAGTGTCCAAGGCAGTTTGCTTGATGAATGGTTTGGCGCATCGTCGGTGATATTGTCTTGTTCGATAATCTCTTCATGCTGACGTTGTTTTTCACGTTGCTGTTTTTTCTTCGCTTTATCGGCTTGGCGGTTGCGCTCTTTTTGTTGTTTCTTATATTGCGCGATGCCTTTTTCGATACCTTGAGCGATAAGCTTGGTTTGCTCTTTGGTTTGCCCCGGTTTCTGCGTGGATTTGGCAATTCTCATCGCTTCGGCTTGAGTTTCTTGAGAAGGCACAGGGGTGGCAGGAGTTCTTTTTTTCATGTTTCTCATCAACGTCGCTGTAAATCTTTGTTTAGTTTACCTGTGTAAGGTGCTGAAATGAACTTCAGTTCTCATCTTTGTTGGCTTGCAACTCTGAAACGATAGGTTAAAGTGACGTTTTTATCACATAAAGAAGAAGATGTTGTGCGCTATTCGTTTGACCAATATGACGCCCATGGATTTTTAAAGGCGCCGATCATTTTATGGGTGGGATGGATGTTTCTTGTGCGTTCATGGGTGGTGTTTGCCATGGCTGGTGTAAGTCGTGATAGTGGCAGTAAGCTACTCGCTATTGTTTACCCAGATTCAAGTACGTTGTATTTAGGTTTGGCGATGGGCATTCCAAGTTTGCTTCTTATGTGGTTAATGGGGCTTCGTCATCCCGACAGAGGATGGGTAAACAGAATTACTCGCTATGGTCGCGAGATCACTTTGATCTTGTGCGGTATTCAACTTGCTCAGACCATGTATCATGTGTACCTAGAACATGGAGTGTTTAATTGGGCAAACGCCCTTACCATTACCTTATTAGCTTGGTTTATGATCTATCTTCTAAATGGAAGATGGGTAAAAGACTGTTTTCATGTGCCACAATTGGCGCACGATGAACAGCAGCATTCAAAGAATTAAAAACAATAACTTCCCACTCTGGGGCAAAGTAATAGAGGAAACCTCAATGTCACAAGCTCAAACGGCGATCGTGCCAGAAGCCGGGCCATTTGCACTGTACACTCAACTCAAAGTGAACCAAAACCGTGAAAACGTATTAGAAAAACTGAAAGCACTGCCAAAGTTGGTGGAAGAGTTAAACATTACCCAGCCGGGTGCAGCGCTGACGCTTTCTATCGCATTCACAAAATCGTTTTGGGAACACCTTAATGTAGACGCGCCAGAAGAGCTTATTGATTTTACTCAACTTGGCGAAGGTGACATCGTTGCTCCAGCAACAGACGTAGATGTACTGATTCACTGTCACTCGACTCGTCACGACTTGCATTTTTACGTGTTGCGTAAGTTCCTAGAAGAGACGGCACAAGATGTCACCATTGTGGACGAAACATATGGGTACCGTTACCTTGATGCTCGTGATATGACAGACTTTATTGATGGGACAGAAAACCCGAAAGGGGAGGCTCGCGCTGATGTGGCTCTAGTAAAAGAGGGCCCATTTGCTGGAGGCAGTTATGTTATGGCTCAGCGCTTTGAACATAACCTTGCCGCTTGGAATCGATTGAATGTCAAAGCGCAAGAAAAAGTGATTGGTCGTACCAAGCCAGACTCTATCGAGCTAGAAGACGTTCCTGCTGCATCACACGTTGGTCGCGTTGATATCAAAGAAGAAGGTAAAGGTTTGAAGATTGTTCGCCACAGCTTACCATACGGGACGGTGACAGGGCCTCATGGCCTGCTGTTTATTTCTTACTGCAATACACTTCATAACATTAAAGTGATGCTAGAAAGTATGTACGGCGTGACAGATGGTAAAACAGACCAAATGCTTCGTTTCACAACAGCGGTAACTGGTGCGTACTTCTTCGCGCCTTCGCAAGAAATGCTCGCAGAGCTAGCCATCAAGTAAGTTCTCAGACTTTATTTCTTAAGCCCTCCAATGGAGGGCTTTTGTTTTCTATTTCTATTCCAATCTCTTTTCAAAAAACACTAAACTTTTCTGTTACTTGGTCGATAAGTACTCAAAGCCTTAATTTTAGGACTCTTTATTCGTGGCGATCACCGTTAATACCTATGTAGCAGCACTTGTCGCACAGCGTCATTTGACCAGTGCAACGGATATGCTGAACCAATCCATGGAGCGTTTGTCTTCAGGGAAGCGTATTAATAGCGCAAAGGATGACGCTGCGGGTCTGCAAATCTCCAACCGCTTGCAATCACAAATGCGTGGTTTGGATGTCGCGGTACGTAACGCGAATGACGGCATTTCCATCATGCAAACTGCGGAAGGCGCGATGAATGAGGTGACCAATATCATGCAACGTATGCGTGATTTGTCGCTACAGTCAGCTAACGGTTCAAACAGCAAAGCGGAGCGCAATGCACTGCAAGAAGAAGTTTCTGCTTTAAATGATGAGTTAAGTCGTATTGCAGAAACGACCTCCTTTGGCGGACGTAAATTGCTGAATGGCACATTCGGTACATCGTCTTTTCAAATCGGAGCAACGGCTGGTGAAGCGGTACAAATTGGCCTGCGGACCATGCAGCCGGAATCTTTAGGTAGCTTTTCAATGAGCTCATATCAAAGAGTCAGTTCAGATTGGACGGTTCAAAACGGAAATAATGAAATTGTTATCAGCTACCGTGATAACAATTTTGAAGAGCAGGAGATCCGTATTGAAGCTAAAGCTGGCGACGATATAGAAGAACTCGCGACTTACATTAATGGGCAAACCGATAAAGTGAAAGCGTCTGTTAATGAGGAGGGGCAACTGCAGTTACTCATGTCCCACAAGGACGCCATAAAATACCCTGGACCAACCTTCAGTGGTGGCCTGGCTGATGAGTTAGAACTTGGCAAGTATGTCACCGTAAATAGAACGGTAGATAGTATTGATATTAGCACGGTCGGTGGCGCTCAGATGGCGGTCGGCATTTTAGATGATGCTTTGAAAACGGTAGATGGCAGTCGTGCGGAGTTAGGCGCGTATCAAAACCGCTTTAATCACGCGATCAATAATCTCGATAACATCCACGAAAACTTAGCTGCTTCCAACAGTCGTATCCAAGACACTGACTACGCGAAAGAAACCACGCAAATGGTGAAGCAGCAGATTTTGCAGCAGGTCAGTACTTCTATTCTTGCACAAGCAAAACAAGCGCCCAACCTAGCATTAACTTTACTTGGCTGATGAACGGCCTTGCCCGAATTTAACGTAAAACCTGCCTGTATCGACAATTCGAAAAGAAGCTTTAGCGAAAAATGAAAGTTTTTTTGCTTTTTTATCCGCTTTGTCACGATTACCCCTCCAAACGAATTATTTTCAAAAAAATCCAAAATTTTCTCTAAAGAAAACAGGGCATGCGCCGTTAATAAAAGTAACTTTGAGAGAACTACTTGGTTTTCCGAGACGTCGGAAACCGCTACACCGGAAAATCAATTGGAGAAATCACCATGGCAGTGAATGTAAACACTAACGTATCAGCGATGACCGCTCAGCGTTACCTAAACAACGCAAACTCAGCTCAACAAACTTCTATGGAGCGTTTGTCTTCAGGTTTTAAAATCAACAGCGCAAAAGATGACGCTGCGGGTCTACAAATCTCGAACCGTTTGAACGTACAAAGCCGTGGTTTGGATGTAGCGGTTCGCAACGCGAACGACGGTATCTCGATTGCACAAACTGCTGAAGGTGCAATGAACGAGACCACTAACATTCTTCAACGTATGCGTGACTTGTCTCTGCAATCAGCAAACGGTTCAAACTCGAAAGCAGAACGTGTTGCGATTCAAGAAGAAGTGACCGCTCTCAACGACGAACTAAACCGCATCGCAGAAACCACTTCTTTCGGTGGTAACAAGCTGCTAAACGGTACCCACGGCGCGAAATCGTTCCAAATCGGTGCGGATAACGGCGAAGCGGTAATGCTTGAGCTAAAAGACATGCGCTCAGACAACAAAATGATGGGCGGTGTAAGCTACCAAGCAGAAAGCGGTAAAGGTAAAGATTGGAACGTTGCCCAAGGCAAGAATGACCTAAAAATCAACCTAACGGACAGCTACGGCCAAGAGCAAGAAATCAACATCAGCGCAAAAGCGGGTGATGATATTGAAGAGCTTGCGACTTACATTAACGGCCAAACTGACCTAGTGAAAGCGTCAGTAGACCAAGACGGTAAACTGCAAATCTTCGCTGGCAACAACAAAGTTGAGGGCGAGGTCGAGTTTTCAGGCGGTCTATCTGGTGAACTAGGTTTGGGCGAAGGTAAAAAAGTAACGGTAGATACTATCGACGTAACCTCAGTTGGTGGCGCACAAGAATCTGTTGCTATCATCGATGCAGCACTGAAATACGTAGACAGCCACCGCGCAGAGCTAGGTGCATTCCAGAACCGTTTCAACCACGCAATCAGCAACTTGGACAACATTAACGAGAACGTGAATGCGTCGAAGAGCCGTATCAAAGATACAGATTTCGCGAAAGAAACGACGGCAATGACCAAATCACAAATTCTATCGCAAGCGTCAAGCTCAATCCTTGCGCAAGCGAAACAAGCGCCAAACTCAGCGCTAAGTCTGCTAGGTTAATTTCAAACCTAAGACGAGAACCTCATTGGCTCGTGGTGAGAGATGAGCGAGTAAACCCAGCTTCGGCTGGGTTTTTTTCTGTCTTTTGGGCCCCCAGGATTTCTGCGAATCACGACATTAGAGCTTCATCACATTTCAGTAAGCCAAAGAAAATAATCGCAAAAAATTGAAAATTTCTTCTAAAGGATATTCATCGGTCGCCGTTAAAGGGACTGAGAGAAATGAGATGTACCTAAGTGAGGTGAGAGACACGACGGTACATTCACTAAAGCCTTAAGGAGATCAATTATGGCGATTAACGTTAATACTAACGTTTCTGCGATGACTGCACAGCGTTACCTAAACCAGGCAGCTGACGGTCAACAAAAATCAATGGAGCGTTTGTCTTCGGGTTATAAAATCAATAGCGCGAAAGACGATGCTGCAGGTCTACAGATTTCAAACCGCTTGAATGCACAAAGCCGTGGCCTAGACATGGCAGTGAAAAACGCAAACGACGGTATTTCTATTGCACAGGTTGCTGAAGGTGCAATGAATGAATCTACCAACATCCTACAACGTATGCGTGATCTTTCGCTTCAATCGGCGAACGGCTCTAACTCAAAAGCAGAACGTGTAGCGATCCAAGAAGAAGTAACAGCGCTAAACGACGAGCTAAACCGTATTGCTGAAACTACCTCTTTCGGTGGTAACAAGCTTCTAAACGGTACTTACGGTACTCAGTCTTTCCAAATCGGGGCGGACTCAGGTGAAGCAGTGATGCTGTCTATGGGTAACCTACGCTCAGACACTTCAGCAATGGGTGGTAAGAGCTACGCAGCAGAAGAGGGTAAAGACGCATCTTGGACTGTTGGTGAGAAAACAGAGTTCAAAATGAGCTACACCAACAAGCAGGGTGAAGAGAAAGAGCTATCAATCAGCGCTAAGCAAGGCGATGATATTGAACAGCTAGCGACATACATCAACGGTCAAAACGATGATGTAAAAGCCTCTGTTGGCGAAGATGGCAAACTACAAGTATTTGCTTCTTCTCAAAAAGTTGAAGGTGATGTTGAGTTTTCTGGCAACCTAGCAGATGAGATCGGCTTTGGTGGTCCGAAAGACGTAACAGTGAAAGACATCGACGTAACCACAGTAGCTGGCTCTCAAGAAGCAGTAGCGGTTATCGACGGCGCTCTTAAGTCCGTAGACAGCCAACGAGCTTCACTCGGTGCTTTCCAAAACCGCTTCAACCACGCAATCAGCAACCTAGACAACATTAACGAGAACGTTAACGCGTCTAAAAGCCGTATTAAAGATACTGATTACGCGAAGGAAACCACTGCGATGACTAAGTCGCAAATTCTTCAGCAAGCAAGTACTTCAATCCTGGCTCAAGCGAAGCAGTCTCCATCTGCAGCGCTAAGCTTGTTGGGCTAAGTGGTAAACCCAGCCTGAGGTCAACACCTTAGTGCTGGGGCACCAAAGCGATAGATTCTATCGTTAGCCCATAAGGTGGAAGGGAGATTGTAATGGATATATCCTTCTACGCATCGAACATCCAGCCTTACGGCACGCCAAATGGCACAAAGTTTGCAAATAAAAATGGCAATGATATAGGCACGTCTAGCCCAGCAAATTCAAATGGTGAGATTTCGCCGCAAAAAGCGAAAAACACCGAATACGACTTCTCTGTTCAAGCTGCGATCGAGATGGCTGAAAGCCGTCAAGAACTGAACAAAGAAGAACGTGAAAAATTGGTCGCACAAATGAATGAATTTGTAACGTCCATAAACAAAGGAGTCGCATTTCGAGTGGATGAAGAATCCGGACGAGATGTGGTGACGATTTATGAAGCCAATACCGGTGACGTGATTCGTCAAATTCCTGATGAAGAAATGCTAGTGGTATTGCGTCGCCTAGCTGAGCACACAGCCAACAGCGGGTTGTTGACTGAAAAAGTGTAAGTCGTTTTTAGAGGTGATTTGATGAGTTTAGGCCCTTTGGGGATGTCTGGCGGCATGGATATTAATTCCATGGTCAGCAAAATTGTGGATGCCGAACGCGTACCAAAGCAGCAACGCATCGACAACGAACGCACGACAATTAATGCCAGTATCAGTGCTTACGGGCGACTCAGAGAATCATTGGATACGATGAAAAATCTCATGGCGAACTTTCGTCAGGAGAAAGCATTTGCCGTTCGCACTGTCGAAACGACCAATGACAATATCGTATCTGCCACGGCAACCACAGATGCTATCGCTGGCAAATATGCTATCGATGTGTTGCAGCTTGCTCAGAGCCACAAAGTCGCTTCTGACGTATTGCCAGAAGACGCAAAATTTGGCCCTGGTAAGCTGCAGATTTCGCTTGGTGATGAGCGTTTTAATATCGATGTTCGTTCCCGATCTAAGCTCATCGATGTCGTACGCGGCATCAATGGCGCTAAAGATAACCCTGGCGTTCGTGCATCTCTTATTAACGACGTCGAAGGTCCACGCCTTATCCTTGCTTCTAACCTCTCTGGTAAGGATCATCAAATCAGAGTCAGTGTGGAGGCAGAAAAAGGCAACCCTCTTAAATATTTCGAATACCAAACACTTGAAGACCGCGTCAACGCGCTTGAAGAAGCTCGTTCAGCGGCGGAAGATGTCTTAGGTCCTCTTAAATTTCCGGAACAACCAGCAGAAGAGCTGGATGCAAACGGCAATCCTCTACCTCCAGAAGAGCAAAAAGCGGCAGACGATGTACAAGATGATGCATCGCAAGCGCCAATCTCTGCGGCGGGTGCAGAAGCAGCCAAAGCTGGTCAAGAAGCCATTGATGAAGCCAACCGACGCGCGAGTTTACGCCCTGAAGACAGAATTCCAGGGTGGACAGAAACTGCGTCAGGTACTTTGTTGGACTCTTATGAAGAACCAGAGCTCGAACTCGACGAAAAGGCAATAGAGAAGGCACCAGATGTTCCAGGCTGGAATAATGCCGCATCGGGCACCCTAACCGATTCTTACGTTACGACGAAAGAGGCTAAGCAGCTTCTTGAGCAAGAAAAAGCGGAAATCGAGCAAAAAATTGCGAGTGAAAAGCAAGCGTTAGACGAAAAAGTGGCACGTGGTGAACTTTCCGAAGCGCAAGCTAAGCAAATTCATCGCGCTAAACTTGATCCTCAAGAACGTGAGCGTCTGGAAAAAATTGATGAAGCAGAAGCGAAAATCGCAAAGGCACAATCTGCTTTTGAAGAATACCTTGGGATGACAGAAGTACAAGCAGGGCAAGATTCAGAAGTTCTGCTTGATGGAGTGGCAAAGCTATCTAGCCACAACAATGTGATTGAAGATGCGATCGAAGGTGTTGATTTAACGCTAAAAGGCAAATCAGAACCGAATAAACCGCCTGCTGAAATTGGTGTCGAGTACGGCCGTCAAAGTGTACGCAACGATATCGAAAACTTTGTGGCAGCGTATAACTCGTTTTATCAAACCTCCCAAGCGTTGGCGAGTGTGGATCCGGTAACTGGTCAAAAAGGGCCGTTGTCAGGTGACAGCACCGTACGCAGTGCAGATTCACGATTAAAATCGGTCTTTTCTACTCGAATCGATAAGGCGCCTGAAAACCTAAAGTCCTTAACAGAATTTGGCATTACGACCACACGTCAAGGCACCCTAGAAATCAACTATGACATGCTAGATCGCCAGTTGAACAATAACTTCAACGAGTTAGAAAAGTTCTTCGGTGGCAACACAGGTTTTGCTAAACGAGTAGAAGATGCGATTCACGGTATCACAGGTATTACAGGCAGTATTCGTACTCGAGAAAAAAGTCTCACAGAACAAAACTACCGTTTGAGTGACGATCAAGCGGCATTAGATCGCCGCATGGAAAGCCTAGAGAAGCGTACTCATGCGAAGTTTACCGCGATGCAAGATGCAACCGGTAAAATGCAAGGCCAGTTAGGCGCTTTGATGAGTGCGTTGGGTTAATAAATGCAAAAAGAACTCATGGAAATTAGTGATATAGATCAACTAATTACGCAAGAATTAGAAAAAATTGATTTTAATGCTGAAGAAATTCTTCGCTTGGTCGATATCAGGGAACGGTTATTGCAAAACCTGTTACCAATTATTCATCAAAATCCTTTGGTTAAGCAGGATGCAGAGTGGCAAGCGTTGCTAACTCGTACCAAAAGAATTGTCGAGCTGATGCAATCGGAAACGTCAAAGGTCGGAAAAGAGCTCCATAAGTTTCGTTATGGCCAGCGTTCACTTCAGCAGTACAAAAAATTTATTTAAAAGAGGATTACTATGCGCGGTTCTTTGCAAGCATACAAAAAGGTATCAGTCGACAGCCAGCTTAGCGCGGCTTCTCCGCACAAAGTCATTCAAATGCTTATGGCTGGTGCGATTGAGCGCCTTATTCAAGGTAAAGCAGCCATGCAAGCAGGCAATATTCCAGCAAAAGGTGAGCGCTTGGGTAAAGCGTTAGACATCATTATCGCGCTACGCAGCTGTCTATCTATGGATGACGGTGGTGATATTGCTTCAAACTTAGATTCACTGTATGAGTTTATGATCACGCAAATTTCTGCTGCTAACCATCAAAATGAGCCTCAGCTGATCGACGACGTTATCGACATTATCCGTGAGATCAAGTCCGCTTGGGACCAAATCCCAACAGAGTTTCATAATCTTACCGCTGCTGAAGTTGGTATTTAATAGTCAAAACAATGCGTTAAGATACTAGACGAATATATTTGTCAATTGCGCAACGAGTTGTGTAGCAAAGTTTCTATCAAGCTCACACCTCTCCATTGCTTGGTTGCCTTATTTTTATATTCAAATAAAATAGAAGCCATTAGTAGCCCTAATGGCTTTTTTGTTGCTGATTTTCCTATTTTGTCTATCGTAAATTGAGTGTGGTGGTTCTGCCTTCTTTAGCACCCAATTGCGCAAATCAAGGTTTGGCCGCAACGCACCTAAAATAAAGGCAATCATTCTTACTTATGCATGGTTTGGCAAAGCTGCTTGTAATTGATGATGACGCATCAAGTCGTTTAAATTTAAGCAATATATTGGAATTTGTTGGAGAAAATTGCGAAGCGGTCAGTTCTGATCAGCTCAGCGATGTTGATTGGTCTAGCGTATGGTCGTGCTGTATTGTTGGTAATATTCCAGCAGGTCAAGCGGCGAGTACGGTTATCTCTCATTTAAACAGCGCTTACCACATCCCTCTTCTAGTCATGGGCCGTTTTCCTTTGCCTGTTGATGATCTTCCAAATTTTGTTGGTGAACTAGAGCTGCCGCTTAATTACCCACAGCTTAGTGAAGCGTTACGCCACTGCAAAGATTTTCTGGGGCGAAAAGGAGTGAATGTTGTTGCTAGTGCACGCAAAAACACGCTTTTTCGCAGCTTAGTTGGTCAAAGTAGAGGTATTCAAGAAGTTCGACACCTGATCGAGCAAGTATCAAACACGGAAGCAAACGTGTTGATCTTAGGTGAGTCCGGTACAGGTAAAGAAGTTGTTGCGCGTAACATCCACTATCACTCTTCATACCGCGATGGCGCATTTGTACCTATTAACTGCGGTGCAATACCGCCTGAGCTCCTAGAAAGCGAATTATTTGGTCACGAAAAAGGCGCGTTTACTGGTGCGTTAACTGCCCGTAAAGGTCGATTTGAGCTCGCAGACGGTGGCACGATCTTTCTTGATGAGATTGGCGATATGCCAATGTCGATGCAAGTAAAGTTGCTTCGTGTATTGCAAGAACGCTGCTTTGAACGTGTAGGTGGCAATAGTACCATCAAGGTAAATGTTCGAGTTGTGGCGGCGACACACCGTAATCTAGAAAATATGATTGAAGAAGGCACGTTCCGAGAAGACTTGTTCTATCGTCTGAACGTGTTTCCGATTGAGATGCCAGCGCTGAAAGAGCGCAAACAAGATATACCATTGCTGCTGCAAGAACTGATGACACGTTTAGAGGCGGAGGGCGGACAACCTATCTGTTTTACACCTCGTGCAATCAACTCACTGATGGAGCATAACTGGCCGGGCAACGTACGCGAGTTGGCTAATCTTGTTGAGCGAATGATTATTCTGTATCCAAATAGCTTAGTGGATGTAAACCATCTACCAACCAAATATCGCTACAGTGACATCCCAGAGTTCCAACCAGAGAGCAATCCATTTGTTTCGGTGGAAGAGCAAGAGCGTGATGTATTCCAAGATATCTTCTCTGAAGATTTTAGCTTTGAAGATCAAGACGACCTTGATCACAGCATGAACGCCCCGCAAGCGCTGCCACCGGAAGGGGTTAATTTGAAAGAGCTGCTGGCTGATTTAGAAGTTAATATGATCAGCCAAGCATTAGAAGCGCAGGGTGGCGTTGTAGCAAGAGCGGCCGACATGCTGGGTATGCGACGTACTACGCTGGTGGAAAAAATGCGTAAGTACAACTTACAGCGCTAGGTAAAGTGAAGTTTTAAGACGATATCTGAATTATCACTTGTGCTAGTTAACATCGTTTTTCTGGCATCCAAAACCGTTATCTCTGAGTGTCAACTTATTGTCGATAGCTTAACGTCCTGATAAATATAAAAAATAGCTTGGTACGCTAATTGCTTACCAAGCTATTTTAGTTTTAGCGGCGATATTTCGACAGGCAGTAATGGATAACAACACCAATCAATCCCATTTAGATTCCGTAGAGAATCAGGTTGAGCGCTACAAACAGGTGCTCGATGTGATGCCTGCTGGAGTGATTTTGCTCGATACGTACGGAGTAGTGCGTGAAGCAAATCCAGAAGCGCACCGAATTCTTGAGATTCCACTGGTTAACGAAAAATGGTTCAACGTTATCCAGGCGGTGTTTGACCCACGTGAAGATGATGGCCACGAAGTTTCATTACGTAATGGCCGTAAAGTTCGACTCGCCATCTCGGCGTCCACAACAGGTCAATTGATCCTGATTACCGATTTAACCGAAACCCGTTTACTTCAAGCTCGTGTCAGTGATTTACAGCGCTTATCGTCGTTAGGACGTATGGTTGCGTCGCTTGCTCACCAAGTAAGAACGCCGCTGTCGAGCGCTATGTTATATGCATCCAATTTGGGAGCGCCAAATCTTCCTCCAGCGACAAAAGATCGCTTCCAAACCAAATTAATGGATCGACTGCACGATTTGGAAAAGCAGGTTAATGATATGCTGCTTTTTGCTAAAGGTGGTGATAATAAAGTCATTAAGCCATTTACGATTGCCCAGTTGGTAGCGGAATATCAGCCGATGGTCGAAACCGCGCTAAAAAACAACAGTATTGATTACTGCCTAGAAGTGGAAGAAGAACAAACTGAACTACTAGGCAATGCGAACGCCATTGCATCCGCATTGAGTAATCTGGTCATGAATGCGATTCAAATGTCTGGTAAAGAATCGCAAGTCGATATTTTTTTCCGCCCGGTAAATGGTGAGTTACGCATTTCTGTGCAAGACAGCGGACCGGGAGTGCCCGAAGAACTGCAAGCCAAAATCATGGAGCCATTTTTTACCACACGTTCTCAAGGAACTGGATTAGGGTTGGCAGTTGTTCAAATGGTTTGCCGTGCCCATGACGGTCGATTGGAACTTATTTCAGAGCAGGGTGATGGAGCCTGCTTCACCATGTGCATTCCGCTAGAGCGAGTGCAAACAGAAGCGCAATAAGCGGCTTTTGGTAATAACAATTTCTGGAGAATCATAATGGCGCAAAGCAAAGTGCTGATCGTAGAAGACGATGAAGGTCTTCGTGAAGCCCTAGTCGATACTCTGGCTCTGGCTGGGTATGAGTGGTTGGAAGCGGACTGTGCTGAAGATGCACTGTTAAAGCTGAAATCGAATACGGTTGATATCGTCGTTTCTGATGTGCAAATGGCGGGTATGGGTGGCTTAGCTCTGCTCAAAAGCATCAAGCAGAATTGGCCTAACTTACCAGTATTGCTAATGACGGCGTACGCCAATATTGAAGATGCCGTGTCGGCAATGAAAGATGGCGCGATTGACTACATGGCGAAACCATTTGCACCAGAAGTGTTGCTAAATATGGTCAGTCGTTATGCACCGATAAAAAGTGATGACAACGGTGACGCTATCGTTGCTGATGAGAAAAGTCTGAGCTTACTCGCGTTGGCCGATAAAGTGGCGCGTACAGATGCGAATGTTATGGTGCTAGGTCCGAGTGGCTCAGGTAAAGAAGTGATGTCGCGTTATATTCACAACGCGTCAAATCGTAAAAATGGTCCTTTTGTCGCAATTAACTGTGCCGCGATTCCTGACAATATGCTCGAAGCAACACTGTTTGGCTATGAAAAGGGCGCATTTACTGGTGCTGTTCAGGCATGCCCAGGAAAGTTTGAACAAGCGCAAGGTGGCACAATCTTGCTTGATGAAATCAGCGAAATGGACTTGAACCTGCAAGCGAAGTTGTTGCGTGTTTTGCAAGAGCGAGAAGTAGAGCGCCTAGGCAGTCGCAAAAGCATCAAGTTAGATGTTCGTGTGTTAGCGACTAGTAACCGTGATCTTAAGCAATACGTGTCAGAAGGAAACTTCAGAGAGGACTTATATTACCGCCTGAATGTATTCCCAATTGCGTGGCCTGCACTTAAAGAACGTAAAGGCGATATTGCACCGCTTGCCAAGCATCTTGCTGAGCGTCATTGCAGCAAAATGGGCATGCCAGTGCCTCAATTCTCGACCGTTGCGTTAGAAAAACTATTGCAATACCCTTGGCCGGGTAATGTTCGTGAGTTGGATAACGTGGTTCAACGAGCGCTGATATTAAGTGAAAATGGCGACATCGATGCTGAGCACATTTTGCTTGAGGGCGTAGATTGGCAAGATGCCAATAGCTTACAACACGTGGTGCAAAATGCAGATATGGTCGTGCCCAATGTTAAGCCAGTTGCTCAAGCTGAGAGTGTCAGCCGCCCAGTAACTGGTGGAGAAGGCTTAGGCAGCGAGCTGCGCGATCAAGAATACGCCATTATTTTAGAGACTTTGGTTGAGTGTAATGGTCGACGCAAAGAAATGGCGGAGAAACTGGGTATAAGCCCTCGAACCTTGCGCTATAAGCTTGCCAAAATGCGTGATGCTGGTATAGATATCCCGAATTAACACAGACAACGGCCATAAGACGAAAAGTGTAAGTAAATTGATTGCTAATGTCTTATGGCACGTTAATTGCTGTGTCAATAATCAGTTTTGTTAATAGTCAATCTTTTGGCTTAGAGGTGCTAATGAAAATTGATGGTATTCAGGCAGAAATGCGCGCCATGATGGTAGAAGCAACCAATACGGCTCCTACTGCAAGTGGGGCGAAAGTTGGAGCGGATTTTAACGATCTCCTAACTAAAGCCATCAATAACGTGAACACACTTCAAAAAGCATCTGGTGATTTACAAACCCGTTTTGATCGTGGTGATGCCGATGTATCCCTTTCTGACGTTATGATCGCTCGTAACAAGTCTAGTGTCGCTTTTGATGCGACGGTTCAAATTCGCAATAAACTCGTTGAGGCATATAAAGATCTCATGAACATGCCAGTGTAATTTAGGTAATAAGTGTGGCAGACAAGTCTACAGATTTAACCGTCACTGAAGGCGGCTCAGATGGTGCACTGGTAGCAAGTTCCGATGTGGATGTGGAGAGTCAAAATCCAGATCTAGAAGAGCGCAGTGCGTCAAAATTCGATATGGCAGTGGGCGACCTCGATTTACTTCGTCAGGTTGTGCTTGTGCTGTCGATATCCATCTGTGTTGCATTGATCGTGATGCTGTTCTTTTGGGTCAAAGAACCGGAGATGCGCCCACTTGGTGCGTATGAGACCGAAGAATTGATCCCCGTTCTGGATTATCTGGACCAGCAGAAAATCAATTATAAGCTTGATGGCAATACTGTTTCTGTTGAATCGAGTGAGTACAACTCGATCAAACTTGGCATGGTTCGTTCCGGCGTTAACCAAGCTACAGAAGCAGGCGATGATATTTTGCTGCAAGACATGGGTTTTGGTGTTTCACAACGTCTCGAGCAAGAGCGTCTCAAACTCAGTCGAGAGCGCCAATTGGCTCAAGCAATTGAAGAAATGAAGCAAGTTCGCAAAGCACGAGTGTTATTGGCACTGCCAAAGCACAGCGTGTTTGTGCGTCATAACCAAGAAGCGTCTGCGTCGGTATTTTTGACATTGTCGACAGGCACGAACCTTAAGCAGCAAGAAGTGGATTCTATTGTCGACATGGTAGCGAGTGCCGTGCCGGGAATGAAAACTTCTCGAATTACCGTCACAGATCAGCATGGCCGCTTACTCAGCTCAGGCTCCCAAGATCCCGCTTCTGCGGCGCGACGCAAAGAACAAGAATTAGAACGCAGCCAAGAGCAAGCGCTGCGCGAAAAAATTGATTCCGTACTATTACCGATTTTAGGTTATGGCAACTATACGGCGCAGGTTGATATCCAAATGGATTTCAGTGCGGTTGAACAAACTCGCAAACGCTTTGATCCGAACACCCCTGCGACCCGCAGTGAGTACGCACTCGAAGATTACAATAACGGTAACATGGTAGCGGGTATTCCGGGTGCGTTGAGTAATCAGCCTCCAGCGGATGCCTCAATTCCGCAAGATGTGGCTCAAATGAAAGATGGTTCTGTCATGGGGCAGGGGTCAGTTCGTAAAGAGTCCACGCGTAACTTTGAGCTAGATACCACCATCAGCCACGAGCGAAAGCAGACAGGGACGGTGGCTCGTCAGACCGTTTCTGTTGCGATTAAAGACCGTCGTCAAGTTAACCCTGATACGGGTGAAGTGACTTATACCCCAATGTCCGAATCTGAAATCAATGCCATTCGCCAAGTATTAATTGGTACTGTTGGCTTTGATCAAGGCCGTGGCGATTTGCTGAATGTATTGAGTGTAAAGTTTGCTGAGCCAGAGGCTGAGCAGCTAGAAGAACCACCAATTTGGGAGCACCCTAACTTCAGTGATTGGGTTCGTTGGTTCGCAAGTGCATTAGTGATTATTGTGGTTGTGTTGGTTCTGGTTCGCCCAGCAATGAAGAAATTGCTTAACCCTACCAGCGATGATGAAGACGAAATGTACGGACCAGACGGCTTGCCGATTGGTGCGGATGGTGAAACTAGCTTGATTGGCAGTGACATCGAAAGCAGCGAACTGTTCGAGTTTGGCTCAAGTATTGATTTGCCAAACCTTCATAAAGATGAAGATGTATTGAAAGCGGTTCGCGCTCTGGTTGCGAATGAACCTGAACTGGCTGCTCAAGTAGTGAAAAACTGGATGAATGACAATGGCTAACGATATCGTACCTCAAGATGACAACGCCGCGGGAATGCCAGTAGAGCTGGATGTTTCAACCATTACTGGCGAAGAAAAAGCGGCAATTTTGCTACTGAGCCTTAATGAACAAGATGCAGCTGGCATTATCCGTCACCTAGAACCAAAACAGGTTCAGCGTGTTGGTAGTGCGATGGCTCGCGCGAAGGATCTCAGCCAAGACAAGGTATCTGCTGTTCATCGTGCGTTTTTGGAGGATATCCAGAAATACACCAACATTGGTATGGGCAGCGAAGACTTTATGCGTAATGCACTGGTTGCCGCTCTTGGTGAAGACAAAGCCAACAACTTAGTTGACCAGATCCTACTTGGTACGGGCTCAAAAGGTTTGGATTCTTTGAAATGGATGGACCCACGCCAAGTGGCGAGCATTATTGTCAATGAACACCCACAGATTCAAACTATCGTACTGTCTTATTTAGAAGCAGACCAATCTGCAGAGATTTTGTCTCAGTTCCCTGAGCGCGTGCGTTTGGATCTGATGATGCGTATTGCCAACCTTGAAGAAGTTCAGCCATCAGCATTGGCAGAGCTGAACGAAATCATGGAGAAACAGTTCGCGGGTCAAGCGGGTGCACAAGCAGCCAAAATTGGCGGCCTGAAAGCAGCAGCGGAGATCATGAACTACCTAGACAACAACGTCGAAGGTTTGTTGATGGAACAAATTCGCGATCAGGACGAAGACATGGCGACGCAAATCCAAGACCTAATGTTTGTCTTCGAAAACTTAGTCGAAGTGGACGACCAAGGTATTCAGAAGTTGCTGCGTGACGTACCACAAGACGTGTTGCAAAAAGCACTCAAAGGTGCAGATGACTCGTTACGTGAGAAAGTCTTCAAGAACATGTCTAAACGTGCTGCTGATATGATGCGTGATGACATAGAAGCGATGCCGCCAGTACGAGTGGCAGATGTAGAAGCCGCTCAGAAAGAAATCTTAGCAATTGCCCGTCGAATGGCGGATGCTGGTGAGCTCATGTTGTCTGGCGGTGCTGACGAATTCTTATAATTTCTATTGCTTCGCAATTATCTTATTGCGGAGCACCCTCACTTCTTAATCGAACACACAATAGGTAACCCATGGCTGGCGATAGAAAACGTGGATTTATCCGTCCTGATGAAGATGATTCGATGATCGAACCTCAACGTTGGGGGCTGCCTGATTATGGCGAGCCTAAAGCCAAACAAGCAAAACAAACCGCGTTCAACTATGACCCGGGGTGGGTGCCGAATTTTGATGAGCCTGAAGAAGAGCAGCCACTTGCGCTAACCGAAGAGCAAATTGAACTGATTAAGCAAGGTGCTTATCAAGAAGGCTTACATCAAGGTCAGGAAGCTGGCTTTAAGCAAGGTTACGACAAAGGTAAAGAAGAAGGGTTGCAAGCCGGCCATGCTGAAGGTCTTGAGCTCGGAAAAGCTGAAGGGGTGACTGCAGGGCAAGAATACATTCAGCAGCAAGTTGAAACCTTTATGAACTTGGCCAATCAGTTTGCTCAACCTTTGGAGTTGATGAATGCTCAGGTTGAAAAGCAGCTGGTGGATATGGTGCTCTGTTTAGTTAAAGAAGTGGTGCACGTTGAAGTACAAACCAACCCTCAAATTATTTTAGATACGGTGAAGCAGTCGGTCGAAGCGCTACCAATATCAGGCCACCCTATTACCTTGCACCTGAATCCAGAAGATGTCGCGATTATTCGTTCAGCTTATGGTGAAGAAGACCTTAATTGTCGCAACTGGACGTTAGTTGCTGAGCCATCGCTCAATCGAGGTGACGTCCAGATTGAAGCCGGTGAATCAAGCATTAATTATCGCATGGAAGAACGCGTCAAAAGTGTATTGCACAGCTTTTGTGGCGCAAACCGTCATCAAGAGGGTGAGTAATCCATGCAAGCACTCGCTGACCGCTTAAAAAGCTACAAAGTTGAAGGCCTTACGACGCGCCCTGTCGCCTCTGGCAAACTGGTGCGTGTGGTTGGGTTAACGTTGGAAGCGACCGGCTGTCGCGCACCAATTGGCAGTTTATGCTTAGTGGAAACCATGTCAGGTCAGATGGAAGCCGAGGTTGTCGGCTTTTCAGGTGACAACCTATTTTTAATGCCAAGCGAACAAATTACGGGCATTTTACCTGGCGCGAGGGTCACCCCTTTAACCAGTGACGCTGGTTTGCCTGTCGGCATGGAGTTACTTGGGCGCGTGATAGACGGGGTTGGGAATCCACTTGATGGACTTGGCCCTTTGTATACCGATCACCGTGCCTCTTTTAATGCCGAGCCGATCAACCCGTTGGCTCGAAAACCAATTTCTGAACCGCTCGATGTTGGCCTAAAAGCCATCAATGGTTTGTTGACGGTTGGTAAAGGTCAGCGTATCGGTCTGTTTGCAGGTTCTGGTGTGGGTAAATCGGTCACGCTTGGCATGATGACGCGAGGCACCACCGCACAGGTTGTGGTCGTCGGCCTGATAGGTGAGCGTGGACGTGAAGTTAAAGAGTTCATCGAAGAGATCTTGGGTGAGGACGGTCGTCGCCGCTCAGTGGTGGTCGCGGCGCCTGCCGATGCTTCACCTCTAATGCGCTTAAAGGGGTGCCAAACGGCATTAACGATTGCTGAATACTTCCGAGACCAAGGGTTAGATGTTCTGCTATTGATGGACTCGTTGACTCGTTTTGCACAAGCACAGCGTGAAATCGCACTTTCTGTTGGTGAGCCGCCAGCGACGAAAGGTTACCCGCCTTCTGTATTTGCCAAGCTGCCAGCGCTGGTTGAGCGAGCGGGTAATGGAAGTGCCGAGCAAGGCTCGATTACGGCGTTCTTTACCGTGTTGACCGAAGGGGATGATTTGCAAGATCCGATAGCGGACGCATCGCGAGCTATTCTTGATGGCCATATTGTACTTTCTCGTGAAATGGCGGATGCAGGCCATTATCCGGCGATTGATGTCGAGAAGTCGGTGAGCCGTGTTATGCCGCAAATCACGACCGAAGAGCACGTTCTGATGTCAAAAGCGGTGCGACAGGTCTTGTCTATTTGTCGCAAGAATCAAGATTTGGTCTCGATTGGAGCGTACAAACCGGGTACCGATCCTGCTATTGATGGCGCATTTACTTTGAAACCGAAGTTAGACGAATACTTGCAGCAGAGCATGAAAGAATCAGTGTCATATGATATGTGCGTCAATATGCTTAGAAACATTTTGGGTGGGTGATAGCGCATGAATAATGCGATGGAGTTTCTACTTGAGCAAACTAAGGATCGTGAAGACCAAGCTGTGCTTGCACTGAACAAAGCGCGTTCTGAACTCGAAGATTATTACCGTCAGGTTGAACAAATTGAAAAGTATCGGCTTGATTATTGCCAGCAACTCGTCGACCGTGGTCAGGCGGGCCTAACGGCAAGTCAATATGGACACTTAAATCGATTCCTTACCCAGCTAGATGAAACTTTATCTAAGCAAAAGCAAGCAGAAAGTCATTTCAAAGAGCAGGTTGAAAACTGTAAAGAATATTGGTTAACCGTGCGTAAAGAACGCAAATCCTATGAGTGGATGATAGATAAACGCGAAAAAGAGAAACAACTTGCTGAAGCTAAGCGCGAACAAAAGCAAATGGACGAGTTTTCCACCTTACTTTATAGTCGAAAACCACATCGTTTCTAAACGTTATCGGTTCGATATTGCATTACGGTGTTGCAGTTGACTACATCTCTACCGATTCAAGTAAGGTAACTTTGATTGAGTCTTGTTCAATTAGCTCAAATACCTTCGGTCGAATCTCGCGAACCCACCACTCGTTGTATGTTTTTTCGTAGAGAGCCTGGCGTGCTTGTTCATTGTCGAACTCTCTAAGCCAAACAAAATAGTCATGTCCATCATCACCAGTGTGGACGTAAGTATTCAGTACACGCATGCCTTGTGAGCGTTGATAGGGCAACAGTTCTTCCTTCATCCAACTTAGCCACTGTTCTGTTTTGCCTGCTCTGATTCTATATTGGCGTAATTCTGTGATCTTCAAAGTGATTCCTTAATTGTTAAGTCAAATGTCTGTTTACGCTTATCGTTTTTCAAAGTCAATCAAGTAGCTGTACATCATGTTAGGAACCAGGTTCTCGGATAGTACTGTTGATGTTTGTTCCATAAACATGCCATCTATTAGCTTACCGAGAATTGGCTCAATATTGTGGTGTGATTTTTGCATTTTGGCTGTCAGTGTCGGGTCTTTTTGACCTTTGTTTGCCGCCAGTATTGCTGCCTGCCAGCGATATACTCAGAGCCACGAGAACGAGAGTTTCTAAATGAGTGTGAATTTGTCCCATGTATCTGCGACTACCAAGACGCCAGTTTCTGATGTGTCCGCTAAAGCGTCCGCAGAGAGCACTGAGAGCAAGGGATTTTTAGAAACGTTAACCGATGCATTTGCTGGTAAACAAAAGCCCGAAAAAGTAGCAACAGAATCGACAGTGGTTGAAGAAAAAGAAAGAGCGGATGTAGGCAGTACTTCTTCTGCTAACGTCTCGGACGAATTGTTGGCGCAAGAAAGCCAAGAATCCGTCAGTGACGGGACCCATGATTTTGATGAAATATTAGCAAACAAACCGAATGCAACCTTAAGTGAAGAAGTAAGTTTACAAAAGGCGAGTAACAGCACACCTTTGGAGCATGATGTTGAAGCTATTGAAAAAGTGAAATCAACATCAATTGATACGAGTAACCCATCAAATACAATGGACGTAAAAAGCACGATGGGCGAAGGACAACAGCTTCTTGGTCGAATTGAACAAGCGAATCAAACCCTGAATGCGAGTAATGCATCCATCGATAGTGGCAAAGTTTTGCCTCAGAGCGCGAATTTAGTGCATTCGTTCCACGAGCAAGCAACCGTTTCGACACACCTTGATGAGCTGGCTTTGAATGAAACGCCATCAGTTCATTCGCTTGAACAAGCACAGATGATCCCAGGACAAGACTTAGAGCCAATTTTAGATAAGAATGGTCAACCTATCGATGTCGACAAACTTTCGTCTGAGTTTGCTGCTTGGCAAGAGCTAGCGAAACAAGCCAGCCATCCGACGGCTAAGAGCGCAGTCAGTGGTGAAGTAGCTAATGATCTGTCGCCGTTGTTAACAGACGTTGATGGTTCCAACATCGACGCGCTTCCACGAGTCTCCTTGGATGAACTTGAAGTTATAGATACTAAGTTGGCGCAAGGAAAACCACTGACTCAGCAAGAAGCTCAGATCATTGAAGGGTTGAAACAAGGAACGATCACGGCGGATATTCCTGAGCAAGACCTTGCCCAATTTGTTGCGCTCCCTAATGACATTAAACAGATTCTCGCAGAGCAACAAGTACAACATAATTTAACTCGCCAGGCTGGACCTATGGCAGTGTCTCAGCAAATCCAGCATACAGCGGCTCAAGTACTCCAGCCACAAACTGCTCATAGTGGAGAAAAAGTCGCATTATCTTCAACGCCCGATACGTTGATAGCCGCGCAAGTGCCGACGTCGCTTCAAGGTGTGAAAGACGGAGAGATTAGCCAGAAAGTGATGAACGCAGCATTGTCGACTGGTGCGCTAAAGGCGACTGCGGATAAACAAGATAAGCCGGACCTCCAACACGGTTTCGCTGGACAGCTTCAGGCTATGGCAGGTCAGCAAGGAATTAATGTACAGCAACAAGCGCGTATTGATGCTGCACAACAAGCTCAGCTTCCGTTGCAACTAACTAAAGAGCTAGCCAACGAGCAAGTTGCGGAAAAAGTGCAAATGATGATGTCGAAGAATCTGAAAAATCTCGATATTCGTCTTGATCCACCAGAGTTAGGTCGTATGCAAATTCGTATGACCATGAATAATGACGTTGCCAATGTACATTTTACAGTGAACAACCCGCAAGCTCGTGACATTATTGAACAGACGCTCCCTCGTTTGAGAGAAATGTTAGCGCAACAAGGTATGCAGCTGGCTGATTCTTCCGTCCAGCAACAAAACAGCGGGCAACAGCAAGGTAGATATACTGCTGAACAACATGGTCAAAGCGCGCAAAGTGGCGGTTTTTCTGGACAGTCCGAAGAGGGTTTTGAATCTGATGTCAATCTGGATTTGAATGTCGCTTCAAAGCGTGATGGAATTAGTTTTTACGCATAAAAGGCCGTTTAACGGCAATGGAATATGGTTACCAAGCAACTCACTAAAACGTCTTGGTAACTCAAAAAAAACAATAAGAGACAAGAATGGCAGAAGAACAGTTACAAGGGGCCGATGCGCCGAAAGGAAAAAGCAAGTTACTTATCATCATCATCGCTGTTGTAGTATTACTACTTGGTGGCGGGGCAGCGGCATTTTTTCTAATGGGCTCTGATGAACCTGATCAGGCTGAATCGTCTCAACAGGCTCAAGTGAAGGCATCGGATGCTGCGCCCATCGCGTATGTGAATCTTCCTCAGGCATTTGTATTTAACGTTACTGGGGATAGCCGCGATAGGCTGGTTCAAATTAAAGCGCAGTTAATGGTTCGCGGTGCAGAAAATGAAGAGTTGGCGCGGTATCATTCGCCACTGATTGAAAGCTCTATGCTATCAACGTTTGCTTCCGCGACGGTTGATCAATTGCGCTCTCCTACAGGACGAGTGGAATTGCGCGATCGTGCTTCCGAAGATATCAAAGCAGCGCTGAATGCTGCGGTTGGTAAGCCAGTGATTGAAAAAGTACTGTTTACAGATTTTGTTATTCAATAGGTAAAACGTGACCGATCTATTAAGCCAAGACGAAATTGATGCGCTATTGCATGGGGTTGACGATGTTGATGACGTCGATGAACCGATAGAAAACGACACTGAGGGTGCCGTCAATTTTGATTTCTCGTCGCAAGACAGAATCGTACGTGGTCGAATGCCGACGCTCGAACTTATCAACGAGCGCTTTGCACGGCACATGCGTATTAGTCTGTTTAATATGCTGCGTAAAACGGCAGAGGTGTCGATCAATGGCGTGCAGATGATGAAGTTTGGTGAATACCAGAACACATTGTACGTGCCAACCAGTTTGAACATGGTGCGTTTTCGTCCGTTAAAAGGCACTGCGTTGATCACCATGGAGGCTCGTTTAGTCTTTATTCTGGTAGAAAACTTCTTTGGCGGTGATGGTCGATTCCACGCCAAAATCGAAGGCCGCGAATTTACCCCAACGGAACGCCGCATCATTCAGTTGTTACTGAAAATTGTATTTGAAGATTATAAAGAAGCGTGGTCGCCAGTGATGGGGGTAGAGTTCGAATATCTCGACTCTGAAGTAAACCCAAGTATGGCAAACATTGTCAGCCCGACAGAAGTGATTGTCGTGAGTTCCTTCCATATAGAAGTTGACGGCGGTGGCGGCGATTTTCATGTCGTTATGCCTTACTCCATGGTTGAGCCTATCCGTGAACTATTGGATGCAGGTGTTCAGTCCGACAAGATGGAAACGGACGTTCGCTGGAGCTCAGCACTACGTGAAGAGATCATGGATTGTCCGGTTAACTTCCGCGTGAACTTGCTCGAAAAAGACATTTCTTTGCGTGATCTCATGGAGCTGCAACCGGGCGATATCATCCCGATTGAAATGCCAGAACATGCGACGATGTTTGTAGAAGACCTACCGACCTATCGCGTAAAAATGGGTCGTTCGGAAGACAAATTAGCGGTGCAAATTTCTGAGGAAATTGAGCGCCCACATGTCGTCAAAACAGATTTAGCTTTCTTAGGTAAAGACATCATGTCCGAGCTTGAGAGTGAAGACGATATAGACCATTAAGATACCTTATTAAACAGACATGCTATGGCATGAGTTAGGCGTAACACAGGATAGAAAAATGGAACCAAGTGACGATCAAAAGCTAGCAGACGAATGGGCAGCCGCTCTTGGCGAAGACCCGTCTGCCCCTTCTGTAGACGTAGATGAAGTATTGGCTGCGCCACTGGAAGAGCTAAAAGACACTTCAAGCCCAATTAGCGAAGATGAGCGTCGTAAACTCGACACTATTATGGATATCCCGGTGACGATTTCGATGGAAGTCGGTCGTTCTCAAATTAGCATTCGGAACCTGTTGCAGCTTAACCAAGGTTCGGTTGTTGAGTTGGATCGTCTAGCCGGTGAGTCGCTCGACGTATTGGTTAACGGTACTTTGATTGCTCACGGCGAAGTCGTGGTCGTCAACGATAAGTTTGGTATCCGTTTGACGGATGTGATCAGCCAAACTGAACGAATTAAGAAGCTGCGTTAAGATGAGTCGTTCAATCAAAATGCGATTGAAGCAAATCACTGGAGCACTGAGCTTAATGCTAAGTGCTCCTTATGCATTCGCTGCCGCACCAAATAATCTGGATCTTGCGACGACACTTGGCTCGCTTGTGCTTGTAATCGGCGTGATTCTTTTGCTGGCTTGGTTGCTGAAACGTATGCAAGTGCCAGCGATGGGACAACAAAAGGGCTTGCGTATAGTGAGTCAGTTGCCAGTGGGTACAAAAGAAAGAATCGCAGTAGTTCAAGTGGGTGAAGAACAGTTTTTGGTTGGGATTACTAGCCAATCGATCCAAACTTTAGCCAAGTTAGATAAGCCACTGAAAGAGGAAGAGTTGGCGACCAATGCTTTTGCGACTCAATTTAGCCAGCTGATCAAAAAACATGACAAAGGGTAATCCAATTCGTTTGCTCCTGAGTACGTCGTTACTTTTTGTCGGCGTGCTGTTTTCTTCATTTACCTTTGCTGAAGCAGAGGAGTCAGCGCTGCCAGATAACTTAGCCGATGGAAGTGGTGTTACAGTTCAGGCTATGCAAAGTGATACTGGTGCTAGCCGTGCTATGTCCGTTTCTAGTGGCGGTGGTATTCCAGCATTCACCATGACCACGAACCCTGATGGCAGTGAAGACTACTCGGTTACACTACAAATTTTAGCGTTAATGACCATGCTTGGCTTCTTGCCTGCCATGGTGATTCTGATGACCTCGTTCACTCGAATTGTGGTGGTGATGTCGATATTGCGTCAGGCAATGGGTTTGCAACAAACGCCTTCTAATCAGGTCATTATTGGTATTGCGCTGTTTTTGACCTTTTTTGTTATGTCTCCTGTCCTGAACGAAATCAACGACAAAGCTGTTCAGCCTTATTTGAACGAGCAAGTTACGGCGCGAGAAGCGTTTGATGCTGCACAAGCGCCAATGAAAGCATTTATGCTTAAGCAGACCCGAATCAAAGATTTGGAGACGTTCGTAACCATGTCAGGAGAGCAAGTCGAGAATCCAGAAGATGTGTCGATGGCGGTGTTGATTCCGGCTTTTATCACCTCAGAGCTAAAAACTGCATTCCAAATTGGCTTTATGCTCTTCTTGCCGTTTTTGATTATTGACCTTGTAGTCGCTTCGGTACTGATGGCAATGGGTATGATGATGTTGTCACCAATGATTGTTTCGTTGCCGTTCAAGTTGATGTTGTTCGTATTGGTCGATGGTTGGAACTTGATACTCTCGACACTTGCGGGCAGCTTTGCCCTTTAGATAAGCGCAGATAGAGGATAAGACATGACACCAGAAATGTTTGTCGAGCTTTTCCGTGAAGCACTTTGGATGGTGCTTATCATGGTCTGCGCTATTATCATCCCAAGCTTGCTGATCGGCCTTGTAGTTGCGATTTTTCAAGCTGCGACATCCATCAACGAACAAACATTGAGCTTCTTACCGCGTTTGATTGTCACGCTTTTGGCCCTGATGCTGTTTGGGCATTGGATGACGCAAATGTTGATGGAATATTTCTATGGCTTGATTGAACGCTTACCTCAGGTGCTTTATTAGAGGCGCCTATGGAGTACCCCACTAGCGTTGTCTTAGATTGGATCGCAAACTACTTCTGGCCCTATGTTCGTATCTCATCCATGTTGATGGTGATGACAGTAACCGGGGCCCGATTTGTTTCGCCAAGAATCCGCCTTTACCTCGGTTTAGCCATCACTTTCGCTGTCATGCCAGCTATCCCCGCCGTACCTCAAGACATTGAGCTACTCTCGTTTCGTGGCTTCATGACCATTGCCGAGCAAATGATCATCGGCATAGCGATGGGTATGGTTACTCAATTTATGATTCAAACCTTTGTCCTGCTGGGTCAAATATTGGGTATGCAATCAAGTTTGGGCTTTGCTTCTATGGTCGATCCCGCAAATGGTCAGAACACGCCATTGCTTGGTCAGTTATTCATGTTCTTAACGACAATGTTTTTCCTTGCCACCGATGGACACTTAAAAATGCTGCAATTGGTGGTGTTCAGTTTTAAAACTTTGCCGATTGGCTCCGGCTCGCTCAACGCGGTTGATTTCCGTGAAATGGCAGGCTGGCTTGGTATTATGTTCCAAACTGCATTGAGTATGTCTCTATCCGGCATTATTGCACTACTGACCATTAACTTGTCGTTTGGTGTAATGACCCGTGCCGCACCACAGCTGAATATCTTCTCGCTTGGTTTTGCTTTTGCTTTGATGGTGGGTCTATTACTTTGTTGGTACATACTGGCTGGTCTATACAGTCATTATGAAATGTTCTGGACAGTGGGTGAGGCGCAGATTTGTCGGCTCATTCGCTTGGAGTGCTAAGATTTGGCAGAATCAGACGGTCAGGAACGCACCGAAGAAGCCACGCCCCGACGGTTACAACAAGCCAGAGAAAAGGGGCAGGTCGCTCGATCTAAAGAGCTTGCATCAGCATCTGTGCTGATCGTTGGCGCCATTTCATTGATGTGGTTTGGCGAGGCGTTAGCACGTTCATTGTTTTCCATCATGAGCCGTTTATTTGATCTTCAACGAGAAGAGATTTTCGATACTGCAAAACTGTTTGATATCGCTTTGGGCGCGATGAGTGATTTGTTGTTCCCACTATTTTTGGTGTTAGCGACATTGTTTACCGCCGCCATGATTGGAGCAGCAGGTGTGGGAGGAATCAGTTTTTCTGCCCAAGCGGCCATGCCCAAGCTGTCGAAAATGAATCCGCTTAGCGGCTTAAAGCGAATGGTTGGCATGCAAAGCTGGGTAGAGTTGATCAAATCAATCCTTAAAGTGGTTCTGGTCACTGGTGTCGCCATCTATTTGATCCAAGCATCGCAGGCCGATCTGATTCAATTGAGCATGGATGTGTATCCGCAAAACATCTTCCATGCTTTAGATATTTTGCTGAACTTTATTTTGCTGATCAGTTGCTCGCTATTGATTGTGGTTGCCATCGATATTCCATTTCAAATTTGGCAGCACGCCGATCAGTTAAAAATGACCAAGCAAGAAGTCAAAGACGAATACAAAGAGACTGAAGGTAAGCCGGAAGTGAAAGGCCGTATTCGTATGTTGCAAAGGGAAGCGGCTCAACGTCGAATGATGGCGGATGTTCCTCAAGCTGATGTTATTGTTACTAACCCTGAGCACTTCTCGGTAGCGCTTCGTTATAAGCAGAAGACAGACCGTGCGCCAGTCGTGATCGCTAAAGGTACTGACCACATGGCGATGAAGATTCGAGAAGTCGCCCGCGAACATGACATTACGATTGTGCCCGCACCACCTTTGGCTCGTGCGTTGTACCACACGACAGAGCTCGAGCAAGAGATCCCCGATGGGTTATTTACTGCCGTCGCTCAGGTTTTGGCATTTGTATTCCAATTGAAGCAATACCGAAAACGAGGTGGACAGCGCCCGAAAATTCAAGATTATGATTTGCCAATCCCGCCCGAGCACCGCCATTGATACGAAAAGCGGTAAAGCCTTAAAAAAGCTCGTTTGATCAAAAGCTAAGCTCTATTTGAGTGTTTAGTCATTATTTTGGCGCTAATTATGGTACATAGATTGCTTAAAACGCTTTAATTATCAACCCTACCTAAACTTTTAGGCTAAAGCGGTCGCGTATTAATAGTAAGAGCTTACGTGACGCTTCAATCGATTGAGATCTCTCGCAGTATGAAGTTAAGCCTGCCGTTTGCAGATAAATTGCCACGAATCCCTCAACGTGAAATGCCAGCTATTGGTGCTCCGGTGATGGTTTTGGCCACCCTAGCGATGGTGGTACTGCCGATTCCAGCATTTTTGCTGGATATGTTCTTCACCTTTAACATCGCGCTGTCGATGGTGGTGTTGTTAGTGACCGTTTACACACGTCGCCCTTTGGACTTCGCTGCTTTTCCAACGGTATTGCTGATCGCCACGTTGCTCCGCTTGGCTTTGAACGTTGCCTCGACTCGTGTCGTCTTACTGCATGGTCATGAAGGCGGTAATGCGGCAGGTAACGTAATTGAGGCGTTCGGTAACGTCGTTATTGGTGGTAACTACGCGGTCGGCCTAGTGGTTTTCCTCATCTTAATGATCATCAACTTTATGGTGGTGACCAAAGGTGCGGGTCGTATCTCTGAGGTAAGTGCTCGCTTTACGCTTGATGCGTTGCCGGGTAAGCAAATGGCGATTGATGCCGACTTGAATGCCGGATTGATAGACCAAGAGCAGGCAAGAGTTCGTCGTTTTGAAGTGACCAAAGAAGCGGATTTCTATGGCTCGATGGATGGTGCCTCGAAGTTCGTAAAAGGTGACGCGATTGCCGGTATTTTGATTCTGTTTATCAACATCGTCGGCGGTCTGTCTATCGGTATGGCGCAGTATGGATTGGGTTTCGGTGAAGCGATTGAAATCTATACCTTACTGACAATCGGTGATGGTTTGGTCGCACAAATCCCATCGCTATTGCTGTCGATTGCAGCGGCAATGATGGTGACGCGCCAAAACACCGATGAAGACATGGGGGAACAACTGGTCTTCCAGATGTTCGACAACCCAAAAGCGCTGATGATTACTGCGGCTATTCTTGGTGTGATGGGCATCGTACCGGGCATGCCACACTTTGCGTTTTTGAGCCTTGCAGTCGCGGCCGGTGCAGCGGCATATTTCATCGACAAACGGCAGAAGCAGAAAGCGAAAGAGCCCGCTTTACCAGCAACAGCAGACGAAGGTGCAGAACCTTCCTCACAGCGCGAACTGTCTTGGGATGACGTCCAGCCAGTCGATATTATTGGCTTGGAAGTCGGTTATCGCTTAATCCCTTTGGTGGACAGAGACCAAGGTGGGGAACTGTTAGAGCGCGTAAAAGGCGTGCGTAAAAAGTTATCGCAAGATTTTGGGTTCCTAATTCCAGCGGTTCATATTCGTGACAATCTTGAGCTGACCCCAAACAGTTACCGAATTACATTGATGGGAGTTGCGGTGGGCGAAGCAGAGATTCGTCCGGATCAAGAGCTAGCGATTAACCCAGGTCAGGTGTATGGCATGATTGATGGTGAGCCAACCATTGACCCTGCTTTTGGACTGGAAGCCGTATGGATCCGAGAAGATCAGCGAGAGCACGCGCAGGCTCTGGGTTATACGGTTGTTGATTCATCAACGGTATTAGCGACGCACCTAAGCCAGCTATTGACCAACAACGCATCACAGCTAATTGGCCATGAAGAAGTAGAGAATTTATTAGAAATGTTGGGACGCAGCGCGCCTAAGTTGGTCGAGAACTTTGTTCCTGACCAATTACCATTAGGTGTGGTGGTGAAAGTCCTACAAAACTTGTTAAACGAGGCCATTCCAATCCGCGATATTCGCACGATTGTTCAAACTTTGGCTGAGTACTCAAGTAAGAGTCAAGAAGCTGACATATTGACGGCAGCAGTTCGAATTAGTCTTAAACGCCTAATTGTTCAAGAAATCAATGGTATAGAGCCTGAGCTACCAGTGATTACTTTGATACCCGAACTGGAACAAATATTGCATCAAACTATGCAAGCATCAGGAGGCGAATCCGCGGGGATTGAACCGGGACTCGCTGAGCGATTGCAATCTTCACTAAGCCAAGCGACACAGGAACAAGAACTGAAAGGCGAACCTGCCGTTCTGCTTACTTCCGGTGTATTACGCTCGACATTGGCAAAATTTGTGAAGAACACAATACCTAATCTCCGGGTACTGTCTTACCAAGAAATCCCGGATGAAAAACAGATCAGAATTGTGCAAGCCGTGGGTAACTGATCTCACGCATCATTAATGGATTCATAGTTTGAAAATAAAGCGATTTTTTGCCAAAGACATGAGAACGGCGCTGCTCCAAGTGAAAGAGGAGTTAGGCGCGGAAGCGGTGATCATGTCAAACAAGAAAGTGGCTGGTGGAGTAGCGATTGTTGCGGCGATAGATAGTGAATCTAATCCGCCTCAAGCAAGCGCAGCGTCACAGCAAAATCGCGGTGCTTCTCAATCGAATCGCTATAACGAACATCGTCAAATGTCATCGTCTTCTGCTGATCGTTACCAAGATCGTCATTTAGATGAAGATAAAATTAGCCTGAACAGTAATAACAGTAACAATGAAAAAACAGGCTCAATGACGCAGCGATTCGCTAATATGCTTAAGCAATATAGCGGTGGTGCAGCAGATGCTGACGACCACGTAGCGGAAAATGAAGATTCGCTCTCTGCTTTGCTGCAACGCCAAAATAAGCATCGCGACGGCTACAACCAAGAAAAGCCAGCGCCATATCAACCAGATTCACCTTTGGCGAAGCTAATCGCACAGGACAATCGATTTGAACGTCCGACGCCCAAGCTGGACCCGACGCGCTATGACCGACGTCGCCCAAGTGATGAGCGTGACGAATCGGCCGATGAGCTAGAAAGCATGCGCGAAGAGATGACGTCAATTCGTCGTCTGTTGGAGCACCAAGTTTCTGGCCTGATGTGGCAAGAAGTAGAACGCCGTGAGCCGCTAAGAGCAATGCTGATTAAGCGCTTAGAGCGAATGGGCGTTTCTCCGGAGTTAGCAGACCAGATGGCCTGTTATATTCCGGAAGATACAAAGCCAGCGCGAGCGTGGAAAGCGTTATTGTCGCTGGTGGCGGATCAAATCAATATTCCTAAACAGGACATTTTAAAACGTGGTGGCGTAGTCGCATTGTTGGGTCCGACTGGGGTTGGGAAAACAACAACCGTAGCGAAACTCGCAGCACGCGCAGCCATGGAATACGGTGCCGACAATGTGGCCCTTGTGACAACAGATACATATCGCATAGGTGCACATGAGCAACTCTCAATTTACGGAAGAATCATGGGTTGTCCCGTAAGAGTTGCTAAAGATTCTAACGAGTTAGCCGATGTTATATATCAGCTAAGAAACAGAAGACTGATTTTGGTCGATACGGCAGGGATGGGGCAACGAGATGTGAGGCTTTCCGAGCAGCTCGACACTCTAATGCAAGAGAGCGGAGAAGTGATTCACAGCTACCTTGTTTTGCCGGCTACCGCACAACGTCGTGTTCTACAAGAAACGCTGGATCACTTCCGACGTATACCACTTTCGGGTTGTATTATGACGAAGCTTGATGAGTCATTAAGCCTAGGCGAATTCATCAGTGTAGTGATTCAAAACGCAATGCCAGTAGCTTACATCGCTAATGGTCAGCGCGTACCAGAAGACATTGTGATAGCGCAACCAAAATATATGCTTGCGAAAGCAAATGAACTGTTAGAGAAGTCGACAGAGAACGAACCTCACTTTTGGAACAGTGACAGTGAAGGACTCTAAGGCGGCGGACTACTATGACTGAGAATATGATACACGATCAAGCAAGCGGCCTCCGTCGCTTAACACAACCATCGTTGACCAAAGTGATTGCTGTTACTGGCGGCAAAGGTGGTGTGGGGAAATCAAACGTAACACTGGGTCTGGCGATTTGTATGGCTCGCCAAGGCAAGAAGGTGATGGTTCTCGACGCTGATTTAGGTCTGGCCAATGTGGACGTGATGCTCGGAATTCGTGCAAAACGTAATCTAGGACATGTCTTAGCGGGTGAATGTGAGCTAAAAGATGCGATTGTCGAAGGGCCTTATGGTATAAAGATAATTCCTGCAACTTCTGGCACACAGAGCATGACAGAGCTTTCTCACGCTCAGCATGCTGGACTCATCCGAGCATTTGGTAGTCTTGAAGACGAAATGGATGTCCTGCTGATTGATACCGCTGCTGGTATCTCTGACATGGTAATCAGTTTTTCGCGAGCAGCTCAAGATGTGGTTGTAGTTGTGTGTGATGAACCGACGTCAATCACAGATGCCTATGCATTAATCAAGCTGTTGAGTAAAGAACACCAAGTTCAACGCTTTAAAGTTGTAGCAAATATGGTCAGAAGCTACCGTGAAGGGCGAGAATTGTTTGCAAAGTTGACACTAGTCACAGAGCGATTCTTGAATGTTAGCCTTGAACTCGTAGCATGTATTCCATTAGATGATAAAGTACGACAGGCTGTAAAAAGACAAAAAATTGTCGTTGATGCGTTCCCACGCTCGCCTGCCGCTTTAGCTATCAGCTCACTAGCAAACAAAGCGTTGACGTGGCCACTACCGAAAACACCAAGTGGACACTTGGAATTTTTTGTGGAAAGGTTGCTAAATCGTACCGAATTCGCAGAGGACCCTTTTGGTGAATAAAGCGATAACCTATGACCAACATGGCAAATTTAATAGCCAGCAGGCGTTCATTGAACGTTATTCAGTGTTGGTTAAGCGCATTGCTCACCACCTACTAGGCCGTTTACCGCCGAGTGTTCAGGTAGAGGATTTAATTCAGGCCGGCATGATCGGTCTTATCGAAGCTCAGCAGAATTATGATGGTTCTAAAGGTGCGAGCTTTGAAACTTATGCAGGTATCCGTATTCGTGGCGCAATGTTAGATGACATGCGTAAAGGCGATTGGGTACCGCGTTCTGTTCATAAAAATAATCGAGAGATTAACCAAGCGATTGCGGAGCTGGAAGGCGAATTAAATCGAGATCCTACTGATTCTGAAGTAGCCACGCATCTCGGTATGACACTGGATCAATATCATAGTGCTCTTACCGATATCAACTGCTCAAAATTAGTCGGTATTGAAGATTTAGGCGTTTCTGATGATGTGATTTCACCGGCGGATGAAACCGATGACAGCAACCCATTCAAAGGGGTAGTTGATGAATCATTTCGAAAAGCACTGGTTGAATCAATAAAACAGCTTCCAGAGCGTGAAGCTTTGGTTCTTTCGCTTTATTATGATGAAGAACTCAATTTGAAAGAAATTGGCGATGTGTTAGGCGTAAGCGAATCTCGCGTAAGTCAAATACTGAGTCAAGCGATGCAACGTTTACGTACCAAGCTCAGTGCGTGGACACAAAATGACTAAAAACACTGATTTTACGATTCAGTGGAGGCAATTTTGAATAAAAACATGAAGATCCTTATTGTTGATGATTTCTCAACAATGCGCCGTATTGTTAAAAACCTGCTTCGTGACTTGGGTTTCAATAACACTCAAGAAGCGGACGATGGTTTAACCGCATTACCAATGCTGAAAAAAGGTGACTTCGATTTTGTTGTAACTGACTGGAACATGCCAGGTATGCAAGGCATCGATTTGCTTAAACACATCCGCGCGGATGCAGAACTTAAGCATCTGCCAGTTCTAATGATCACGGCTGAAGCGAAGCGTGAGCAGATCATTGAAGCTGCTCAAGCAGGTGTAAACGGCTACATTGTTAAGCCATTTACTGCTGCAACATTAAAAGAAAAATTAGATAAAATTTTCGAGCGTTTATAACTCTCTCTTTCTCTTTGTTATTCGAGTCATTCATACCAATTATTAAATACCTATTAAATGACTCGTTTAGCGTTTTCAAAGTGATAAGAAGAACTAAACGTAAAAGGGTCTATTCAGAATGATCTCACTAGAGCAGGCGAAGTCACTCGTTCAAATGCTAGAAAACGGGGAACAAGACCAAGCCAATATGCTTGTTGCCTCGATCTACGAAGGTGCCGATAACCCAATGCTGCAAGAAATTGGAGCGTTAACTCGAGACCTTCACGAATCACTCAAGCAGTTCAGTCTCGATCAGCGCATGACCGAAATTGCGAAAGACGAAATCCCTAACGCTAGGGATCGTCTCAATTATGTGATCGAGAAGACAGAGCTTGCAGCCAACAAAACAATGGATGCGGTCGACTGCTGCCTTCCTATCGCTGATAACCTGCATGATTGCCTTCTAAAAGTTCGTCCTCAATGGAATGAACTCATGCACGGGCGCATAGAATTAAGCGAATTTAAAGCACTGTGTCACCGAATCGACGGGCTATTAGTGCAAGTCGAAGGTGACAGCACTGAATTGCGCGGCCAATTGACCGAAATTCTCATGGCGCAAGACTTCCAAGACCTAACTGGCCAAATCATTCGCCGCGTAATTACGTTGGTTAATGAAGTTGAAGGCCGCTTAGTGGAAATCCTAACCGTATTCTCTGGAAATAAACTTGAAGAACATATTCAAGTTTTGTCAGAACCGGCAGATAAAAAGAATACACAAACAAGCGAAGCCGAAGGCCCGATTCTTCATCCAGAACTGAGAGAAGATGCGGTTTCATCGCAGGACGAAGTTGATGACTTGTTGTCCAGTCTTGGATTTTAAAGGTAACGTATGAGCTACGATTTAGACGAAGATATTCTTCAGGACTTTCTCATTGAGGCTGGGGAAATTCTCGAGCTGCTTTCTGAGCAGTTGGTTGAATTGGAAAATAACCCAGAAGACAAAGACTTACTTAATGCTATTTTCCGCGGGTTTCATACCGTAAAAGGCGGTGCCGGCTTCCTTTCATTGGCAGAGCTAGTCGATACTTGTCATGGTGCGGAGAACGTGTTCGACGTTTTACGAAACGGTCAACGCACGGTAACGCAAAACTTAATGGATACGATGCTAAAAGCCTTGGATACGGTTAATACCCAGTTCCAGGCTGTTCAAGATCGTGAGCCGTTAGAAGCTGCGGACCCTGAGCTTCTTGAAGAACTTCATCGTCTATGCAAACCTGAGTCAGAAGATGAAGTAGCGGCAACCGTAGTTGAAGAACCAGTGGCTACTCCAGAGCCTATTATTCCCGAGCCTATCATCGAAGAACCTGCTGCGCCGTCAGCACCATCAAGTGTCGGCTCTGTTGATGAAATTACCCAAGACGAATTCGAAAAGCTACTTGATGAGCTTCATGGTAAAGGTTCAGCGCCAGGCGCTTCAATGTCTGCGACATCTACAACGCCATCTGAACCGCCTCAATCGAGTGCGCCATCAGTTGAAAGTGGTGATATCACTGATGATGAGTTTGAACGTTTACTCGATGAACTGCACGGTGTAGGAAAAAGCCCTTCTACGGCAGAGGCTGCTGCATCTGCATCCGTACCAGTAGAGCCACCTAAAGCGGCAGAGCCTTCCGTTCCAGTGTCATCTTCATCAAATCAAGACAGTGACTTAATGACGGACGAAGAGTTCGAAAAGTTACTCGATGAGCTACATGGTTCAGGTAAAGGTCCAACGCTAGAAGAATTGGATATGGCAACGAAGCCTGCTTCAGCAAACGTAGAGCAAAGCCCTGCGAAACCTGAGCCTGTTGCTAAGCCAGCACCCGTTCAAACAGCGCCAGCACCAAAGCCAGAATCTAAACCAGTCGCCGTAAAAGAAGAAGCTAAAGCACCAGCGGTTAAAAAACCTCAGGCTGAAGCAACCGTTCGTGTTGATACCTCGACGCTTGATACCATCATGAACATGGTGGGTGAGCTCGTATTGGTTCGAAACCGCCTATTAAGCCTTGGTTTGAATAGCGACAACGAAGAGATGTCCAAAGCGGTCGCTAACCTTGATGTGGTAACTGCGGATCTACAAGGCGCGGTAATGAAAACGCGTATGCAGCCAATTAAGAAAGTGTTTGGCCGTTTCCCGCGCGTTGTCCGTGACTTGGCTCGTAACCTAAATAAAGACATCGTGCTAGAAATGCGCGGTGAAGAAACCGATCTCGATAAGAACCTTGTAGAAGCATTGGCCGATCCGTTGATTCACTTGGTACGTAACTCGGTTGATCACGGTATTGAAATGCCAGACGCACGCGCGAAGGCCGGCAAATCACGCACAGGTAAAGTGATTTTGTCAGCATCGCAAGAAGGGGACCATATTGAACTATCCATCGTAGATGATGGTGGCGGTATGGACCCGAACAAACTGCGTGGCATCGCGGTGAAGCGTGGCATGATGGATGAAGATGCGGCGGCACGTTTAACAGATAAAGAGTGCTTCAACCTTATCTTCGCACCTGGTTTCTCAAGTAAAGATAAAATTTCTGACATCTCTGGTCGTGGTGTGGGTATGGACGTGGTTAAGACGGCGATCAATACCTTAAACGGTTCAATCGATATCGATTCTGAGCTAGGCAAGGGCACTAAGATTACGATCAAAGTACCACTAACGTTAGCGATTTTACCGACTCTGATGGTTGGTGTTGGCGGTCATCCGTTTGCTCTACCACTGGCTTCGGTGAGTGAAATTTTCCACTTAGATCTTAGCCGTACAAACGTGGTAGATGGTCAGCTGACGATCATTGTACGTGAGAAATCTATCCCACTATTTTACTTACAAAACTGGTTAGCATCCAAATCGCAAAACGTCCAAGAGCGTACTGGTCACGGTCACGTGGTGATTGTACAGATTGGTAACCAACGCGTTGGTTTTGTTGTGGATACGCTTATTGGTCAAGAAGAAGTGGTTATTAAGCCACTCGATAATCTATTACAGGGCACTCCAGGTATGGCTGGTGCGACAATTACTAGCGATGGCCACATTGCATTAATTCTAGATGTGCCTGATTTACTTAAGCGATACGCTGCGGCTTCACGCCTTTAAGCAAAGCTGACGTTATTAAAAGGAATAAGATGGCGATTAAAGTACTAGTCGTTGATGATTCGAGTTTTTTCCGACGTCGCGTGAGCGAAATCATCAACTCAGAATCGCGCCTAGAAGTGATTGACGTTGCGGTAAATGGTAGAGAGGCGGTTGAGAAAGCCAAATCTCTCAAACCTGACGTCATCACGATGGATATTGAAATGCCAGTGATGGATGGCATTACAGCTGTACGTGAAATAATGGCCGCTGCTCCAACGCCAATTCTAATGTTTTCGTCCCTGACCCACGACGGGGCGAAAGCTACGCTTGATGCGCTAGATGCGGGCGCATTGGACTTCTTACCGAAAAAGTTTGAGGACATTGCGCGTAACCGTGAAGAAGCGGTGTCATTACTTCAACAGCGTGTGATTCAGATTGCCTCGAAGCGCGCTTTCATGCGTCGACCTATCGCTCGCCCAACAGCGAGTACCAGCACGACTACTCGATCATTAGGTTCAAGAACGGCTTCACCTGTGACTCCAACACCAACTCGACCTGCTGCGACAAAGTACCGTGCTTCTGGTAAGAAGTATCAACTGACGGCAATTGGCACATCAACAGGTGGCCCCGTTGCTCTACAAAAAATTCTGACGCGTTTGCCGATGAACTATCCGCATCCGATTGTATTGATTCAACACATGCCAGCAACGTTTACTGCTGCGTTTGCTAGTCGTTTGAACACCTTGTGTAAGATTCAAGTGAAAGAAGCACAAGATGGCGATGTGTTACAGCCCGGTGTGGCATACCTTGCACCAGGTGGGAAACAAATGATGGTGGATGGACGAGCGGGCGCTGCTCGTCTTCGCATTATTGATGGCGGCGACCGCATGAACTACAAACCATGTGTGGATGTGACTTTTGGTTCTGCCGCAAAAGTATATGGCGACAAAGTGCTCTCTTTAGTGTTGACAGGCATGGGTGCAGACGGTCGTGAGGGCGCTCGCATGTTGAAGTCTGCAGGCTCAACAATTTGGGCACAAGATGAAGAAAGTTGTGTTGTTTATGGCATGCCCCAAGCGGTTGCTAAAGCAGGCATTTCTTCAGAAGATTTACCGCTTGACCGCATTGCTGAACGCATGTTGGTGGAAGTTGGCCTAGCTTAGGATTCATCATGATTGTTTGGAGTGTAGCTAACCAGAAAGGAGGCGTGGGTAAAACCACCTCAACAGTGACATTGGCGGGCTTATTGAGCCAGAAAGGCCATCGAGTATTGATGGTTGATACTGATCCTCACGCCTCACTGACTACTTATCTCGGTTATGATCCTGATGCAGTAACTTCGAGCCTATTTGATTTATTCCAGTTGAAGACGTTTTCTCGTGAGACGGTTAAACCGTTGATTTTAGAAACAGAGCTGGAAGGAATGGATATCATTCCCGCGCATATGTCCCTTGCCACGCTTGATCGCGTAATGGGTAATCGCAGTGGTATGGGATTAATCTTAAAACGGGCGCTGCAAACTGTCTCACAAGACTATGACTATGTGTTGATTGACTGTCCGCCAATCCTTGGCGTGATGATGGTGAACGCGCTGGCAGCCAGTGACCGAATTTTGATTCCTGTTCAAACAGAGTTTTTGGCAATGAAAGGTCTAGAGCGCATGATGCGTACGCTAACCATTATGCAAAAATCTCGCCCGGGCGGTTTCAAAGTGACTATCGTCCCAACCATGTACGATAAGCGCACGAAAGCGTCATTGCAGACATTGATGCAACTGAAAAAAGATTACCCAAATCAAGTGTGGACCTCAGCGGTGCCTATTGATACCAAGTTCCGCGATGCCAGTTTAAAGCACTTGCCAGCGTCGCATTTTGCTTCTGGTAGTCGTGGTGTGTTTGCCTATAAACAGCTACTGATTTACCTGGAGAGGTTGGCGTTCGATGAGCAGTAATGATGTGCTGTCCAGTGAACAAGCACTTGATGACTACTTTAATGCATTACTGGATGATGAAACTGAAATAACGACTCTTGAGGAAGACCTTGACCTGTTGGCTCAAGAGGTATCATCTGCAGAGCCAGAGCCAGAGCCAGAGCCAGAGCCAGAGCCAGAGCCAGAGCCAGAGCCAGAGCCAGAGCCAGAGCCAGAGCCAGAG